>NZ_JAGQEK010000013.1 GCF_024346075.1 Synechococcus sp. Cruz CV12-2-Slac-r | reverse complement strand
TGGCGCTGCCAATCTGCTGGGCGGACGGTTGGTTTCGGCTTCTATGCCAACCTTCATGGCCGCAGAGCTTGGCGCTGCTTTTGATCTTTCAAGGGCGCTCAAGATCGGCCTAGTGCCTTTGATTTGGCAAGCCGCTGATCCCCAGGCAAATCTTGCCGCCTACGCATCTCTTTATCTGCAGGAGGAAGTGCAAGCTGAGGCGTTGGTGCGCCAGATCGGCGACTTCGGCCGTTTTTTAGAGGTGATCAGCTTTTCCCAAGCAAGCCAACTCAATCTGGCCTCCCTTGCCCGCGAAGCTGAGATCCCTCGTAAACGGGCTGAAAGTTATCTATTGATTCTCGAGGATTTACTAATTAGTTTTCAATTGCCTGTTTTTCAGAAACGGGCCAAACGGCAACTAGTTCAGCACCACAAATTCTTTTATTTTGATGTTGGCGTGTATCGCAGCCTGCGGCCCCGTGGCCCCCTCGATTCTGCGCAAGAAATCGAAGGTTTGGCCTTAGAAACACTTGTGGCTCAGCACCTGCGTGCCTTTTGTCAATTGCGGCGCCAAGGCGATAGCTTGAGCTTTTGGCGCACCCGCTCCGGCCTGGAAGTGGATTTCGTGGTGTATGGCCCCGATCTGTTTTGGGCTATTGAGGTGAAGCGCAGTGCCCGCATCGATAAGCATGATCTAGCTGGCTTAAAGGCTTTTGGCGTTGATTACCCTCAAGCGGAACGTCTATTGCTTTCTTTTGCACCAGAACCGCTTTTGATTGATGGCATCCGTTGCGAACCCCTGGAGCCCTGGCTGCGGAAATTACAGCCAAACAACCTAAACCTATACATTAAATAAAAACTCCATCACATCACCTTCTGCCACCACATATTCCTTACCTTCACTACGCAGCCAACCCTTGGCCTTGGCTTCTGCAAGGGAACCTGCTTCTAGCAATTGGCCATAGCCAATTGTTTGAGCGCGGATAAAACCCCGTTCAAAATCGGTGTGGATCACCCCAGCTGCCTGCGGTGCCGTCATGCCTGCTTTGATTGTCCAAGCGCGGGTTTCTTTCTCACCTGTTGTGAAATAAGTGCGGAGGCCAAGCAGTTGATAGGTGGCGCTAATTAAACTGCGTAATCCACCTTCACTAACGCCCAAACCCTCAAGGTAATCATTGCGTTCATCTTCGCCAAGTTCAACTAATTCAGCTTCAACTTGAGCACTTACTTTTACAGTTTGAGCAGCCTCTTTTTTTGCTAATTCCATAACAGAATCAACAAAAGCATTGCCCTCTGCTAAATGATCTTCGCTTACATTTGCCGCATAAATAATTGGCTTTGCAGTTAACAAACCAAGCGGTTTAATCAAAAGATACTCTTCACTGCTTATATTTAAATTACGCGCTGCGCCGCCCCCATCAAGTTCCACGCTAATGCGGGCGAGTAAATCATCTTCTAGCTGGGCTTCCTTACTAGTACGCAGTTGTTTTTTTAGGCGTTCCCGGCGCTTTTCGATTTGCGCAACATCTGCAAGAGCAAGCTCCAAATTAATTATTTCTGCATCCCGCAAAGGATCAACAGAACCGCTTACATGAATTACATCGTCGTCTTCAAAGCAACGCACCACATGAACAATTGCATCCACTTCACGAATATTTGCCAAAAACTTATTTCCTAAACCCTCCCCCTGGCTGGCCCCTGCCACCAAACCGGCAATATCAACAAATTCCACCCTGGTGGGCACCACATCCTTTGAATTTGATAGCTGCCGCAATTGCTCAAGCCTTGGATCCGGCACCGCCACAGTGCCCACATTGGGCTCGATCGTGCAAAACGGGAAATTGGCAGCCTGGGCTTGGGCGTTAGCCACCAGAGCATTGAAGAGGGTGGATTTGCCCACATTGGGCAGCCCCACGATTCCGGCTTTAAGCATTTCTCTAATTTAAAGGGTGAGCCGCACTCGCCAGTGCTG
Source organism: Synechococcus sp. Cruz CV12-2-Slac-r (assembly GCF_024346075.1). Taxonomy (GTDB): domain Bacteria; phylum Cyanobacteriota; class Cyanobacteriia; order PCC-6307; family Cyanobiaceae; genus Synechococcus_D. The sequence goes on along the minus strand of NZ_JAGQEK010000013.1, from coordinate 18,410 downwards.
CTGTTTTCATGAAGAATGATTGCAGTGAAAACAGCAACCATCAACACACCTACCTTGCCTCAATCCGCACCAGCCCCATGGCGGCGTTGGTGGCCGGCTGCATTGGTGTTGCTAGTGCTCGTTAGTGGCGCTGGTTTTTTGTTGCTGCCTTTGCTTAAAGGGCCAAAAAGAGATATCGGGCCCTACGTAACCAAGGTGAGCCAGGGCAGTTTGGCGGGAATCATCACTGCTAGCGGCGAAATCGAAGCGGAGCAGCGCGTAAACGTGAGCCCCAAAAGGCAAGGGCAACTGCTAGCCCTTTACGTAGATGAAGGCGACAAGGTAATTGCTGGGCAACCACTTGCCCGCATGGATCCAAGCGATATTCGCAACCGCCTAGAAGAACTAAGAGCACAGCAAGCAGTGGCAAAGGTGGATTTAAATCGCAGCCGCGGAGAATACGAAAGACGGCTCCAATTATTCAGCCAGGGCGCCCTCAGTGGCGACGATCTTGCACGCTTTAAAGCCAACTTTGATAGCAGCCAAGCTGCTTACAACGCCGCCTTGCAACGCCTTGCCCAGCGAAAAGTTGAATCGGGTGATCTAGTAGTGCGCGCACCATTTGCTGGCACTATCACTAACCGATATGCCGATCCCGGTTCCTACGTAACACCCACCACCGCAGCCAGTGCAACGGCTGGAGCCACAAGCTCTTCAATTGTTGAATTGGCCTCTGGTTTACAGGTAAATGCCAAGGTGCCTGAAAGTGATATCGGCCGCATAAGAAATGGGCAAGCTGCCAGCGTGAGAGTGGATGCATTTCCTGATCAAAGCTTTGCAGCGCAGGTAAAACGCATCTCACCACGCACCGAAAAGAGCAGCAATGTAACTACCGTAAAAGTAGAATTAGAGCTAATTAATCCACCCTTAAATAAATTGCGAATTGGCATGACTGCCGATATCGATTTTGATGCCGGCCGCCTAACACCTAAACCCCTACTGCCAACCGTTGCAATTGTTACTGAGAATGGAAAACCTGGGGTATTGGTGCCTGGCCCTGGTAACCAACCACGTTTTGTGGAGATAACCCTTGGCAGCAGCAGTGGCCGCAACACTCAAATCCTCACAGGGGTGAAAGCCGGTGAACAAGTATTTATTGATCTGCCGCCCTGGGCGAAAAAGCGTAAGGAGAGTTAGCGGTTTGCCAAGTAAGCAGCACTTGTTGCAACGATTCGTTCACTCGCCTTGCCATCACCAAAAGGATTGTGGGCTTTTGCCATAGCGGCATAAGCTTCACTATTTTCGAGGAGCAGGCAGGTTTCCCGTTCAATCGCCTCTGAGGAAGTACCTATTAATTTTGCTGTGCCTGCTTCCACTGCTTCTGGGCGTTCGGTGGTGCGCCTTAAAACAAGCACTGGTTTCCCTAAAGATGGAGCTTCTTCTTGCAAACCACCTGAATCTGTAAGTAATAATGTGCAACCACGAATTGCAGCTACCAGGCGGTCGTAATCAAGCGGTTCGGTGAGAAATACCCGTGGATGATCACCAAGCCATTCTTGTAATGGTTCCCGCACTGTTGGATTTTTATGTAATGGCAATAGCAATGCTGTATCGGGGTGGCGATCCAACACCTTTAAAAAACCCGTCGCGATATCTTTTAAAGGGGTGCCCCAATTCTCACGGCGATGCACTGTGGCAAGAATCACCCGTTGTTTTTGCCAATCAAGGCCCGGCACTTCACAACTAGGTGCTGCCGCTGCCATCAACAACAAAGCATCAATCACCGTGTTGCCCGTGGTGTGTATCTCACCCACCACCCCAGAGGCTTGAAGATTTTTTGCCGATTGGGCTGTGGGGGCAAAATGCAACTGAGCCACTTGGGAGATCAAACGACGATTCGCTTCCTCCGGGAAGGGGTCGTAGAGATTATCTGTGCGCAGCCCCGCCTCCACATGGCCCACCGGGATTTGATCGTAAAAAGCCGCTAAAGCAGCCGCAAAGGCAGTGGTGGTATCACCTTGAACGAGCACTAAATCAGGTCGATTTTCGCCAAATTCTTTACGCAAACCCTCCAGCGCAGCGCAGGTCACATGGGTGAGTGTTTGCCTTGGGGTCATTAACTCCAAATCGCGATCTGGAGTTAACTGAAAAAGTGCCATCACTTGAGCCACCATTTCCTTGTGTTGCCCAGTTAGAACAACTCGGGTTTCAAACAGTGGCGAAGCTTGGAAAGCCAAAATTACCGGCGCCATTTTGATGGCTTCCGGTCTGGTGCCAAGCACCAGAGTGACGCGCGGTAATGAAGCCAATGGCAATTCTCGAGCAGCTTGATATTAAAGAGAGCTACCTGATGTGAGCTCTAGGTTGTGGCAATTAAACGCCAAAGCACCAATGCGCCAATCCCAACGGATAAGCCAAGCATTGCTAATCGGCCGTTCCAGATTTCAGCCTGAGGGGTAAATCCCCTGCGCCAGGCATTCAGTTCTGTGGGCTCGAGCTGATTGGTGGGCGACACGGCAAAACGGAAATATTTCGGAAATATTAAATGATTTTTTATATTAAAAAGGCGCTTTGCCATAAAGCTCAATCGCATTAGCTAACGGCCAGCGGGGGGCTACGCCGAGGTTTAAAGCCGAACTTTGCCCCATTTGCAAGCGTTTACAGGCAGCTAATCCAATCATTGCTGCGTTATCGGTGCACCAAGCAAGGGGGGCTAAATGCAAATTGAGGCTCGCGGCAGTGCATGCCCCAGTTAGTTGGCGGCGCAATTCTGCATTTGCAGAAACACCCCCCACCACCACCAAACCAGGCAAAGCTTGATCAACGGCGCAGCGCACACTGCGCTCCACCAACACTTTGCAAATCACCTGCTGAAAAGAGGCTGCTAAATCATTCACCGGTAGGGGCTCCCCGGCAATTTGCCAACGCTGCACCTCCCTCAGCACTGCAGTTTTTAAACCACTAAAGCTGAAGTCGTAGGGGTGCACGCCCCCATCTGGCAATGAAATACGCCCAGGCGGGAAGCGAAAACGCAAGGGATCACCCCCTTTTGCTGCAATTTCTAAGGCAGGCCCCCCTGGATATGCCAAGCCAAGCAAGCGAGCAACCTTATCGAAGGCTTCTCCAGCAGCATCGTCGCGGCTGCCAGCGAGGCGTTCATATTGGCCAAAAGCTCTTAGGGCGATTAGTTCGGTGTGGCCGCCACTCACTAATAAAACCAGCATTGGCCCCTGGGGAGCCTGATCACCACTAAGAGCAGAACAAAGATGACCCTCGAGATGATGAATACCAATAAAAGGCTTCTGGGCTAATTGGGCTAAGCAACGGCCGGTAACAGAGCCCACCATTAAGGCCCCAAGCAATCCGGGGGCCACGGTGGCGGCCACTGCATCTAAATCGCTAAGGCTTACGCCTGCATTTGTTAGTGCCCTTTCCACTAAATGTGGCAAAGCCTCCACATGGCGGCGGGATGCCAGCTCTGGCACAACCCCGCCCCAAAGGGCGTGTTCCTCCACCTGGCTTGCCACTTCACTGCTCAAAACAGCCCCATCGCGCACCACCGCAGCCGCAGACTCGTCACAACTTGTTTCGAGGGCCAGAACCGTTGGCATTAGGAGTGGAATTCACACATAAACTATTGGGAGCAACCGCTAAGCGGGCCTGCCCATCATGCGCATCATGCAACAACTGATCTCAAAGGCATTTTCAAAGTTTTTTGCTGTAGCTCTTTGCGGCTATCTGCTTTTGGGTTTTGTTCCGTTAGCCCATGCCGGGGTAGCTGGATTAACTCAATGCAATGAAAACGCCCGTTTTCTATACCGGGCTAAATCCGCCAAAACTGCTTCTGCCCAGGCGCGTTTCGAGCGTTACGGCCAAGCCCTTTGCGGCACTGATGGCCTTCCCCACCTTGTAGTGGATGGTCGCTGGAGCCATGCTGGCGAATTCATGCTGCCAGGGATTGCTTTTCTCTATATCGCCGGCTGCATTGGCTGGGCTGGCAGGTCTTACATCCAAGCAATCAAAGGCAAGGATGCAAACATGAAAGAGATTCAGATCGATCTTCCAGTTGCTCTTAAGTGCACCCTGGATTCCGCCAGGTGGCCTTTGGCTGCTTTTGCTGAACTCACATCAAATAAGCTCACAGAAGTAGATAGCAAAGTAACAGTTTCACCTCGCTGATTTAAAGATCCAAGCAACTCACTAAATTATTCAAATTTAATTCCAAATCATGAAAAAATTTCTGACCACCGCGCCAGCTTTTGCAGCAATTTGGTTTATGATAACCGCTGTAATCATGATTGAATTCAATCATTTTTTCCCAGATATGTTATTCATTCCCGGCTAAATCCATCAGCAGCTCAAGTTGAACTAGGGCATCATTAATATCATTGTTTACAACTACCGCATCGAACTCGAGCTCTGCTTTTAACTCCTCTTCTGCCCTTTTAAGGCGTTTTTGGATCGCGGCTTCTAACTCGGTGCCCCGCCCCCTAATTCTGGCCTCTAATTCAGCCATAGATGGGGGTTTTAGAAATATTTGGAAAGCTTCAGGGAAGGTTTTACGCACCTGCCGTGCTCCCTCCAGCTCAATTTCAAGTAGCACCGGCGCACCAGCAGCTAATTGCTGCTCCACAGGTTTGCGGGGGGTGCCATAAGAATTACCAGCAAACTGCGCCCATTCCAACAAACCGCCGCATGCCACAAGTTGCTTAAATTCATCATTACTTTTAAAAAAGTAATCAATAGCTTCCACCTCCCCAAGCCTTGCCGCCCTGGTTGTGGCAGATACCGAAAGCCAAAGTTGCGGATGATTCTTTCTTAACGCCTTCACTAAAGTTCCCTTTCCAACGCCGCTAGGGCCACTCAATACGGTGAGCCTTGGCTTTTGCCTTTCCATTGGCCGCTTCTCCATTTAAGTGGTGAATGCTTGGCGAAACTAGTACCGGGCACTCTGAGGCCATGCAACCCCAAGACACCACCTGCCTCAAAGCAGTGGTTGAAGAACTGCAGCCCATGCTGCTGCCAGCCAGATTTGAAAAGGCCCAGCAACCAAGCACGAGCTCAGTGCAGCTGGGGTTTCGCACCCTTACGCAACGGCTCTGGCTTGAATTGCGTTGGCAAGCAGATGGCGCTCGATTCCATGGCTTACCGGCCCCTCCGCGCCAAGGCGAAGGGAGCACCTTGGCCCAACAGTTGCAACATGCCTTAGGGGGCTTAGCCCTCGTGAGCCTGGAGCAGCCCCCTTGGGAACGGGTGGTGCAACTCGGTTTTGCCGAACGGCCCGGAGCAACCCCAAAGCGCTTTGTGGTGCTTGAACTAATGGGCCGCCACAGCAATTTATTTTTGCTCGATGAACATAATTCCGTAATTGCTATCGGCCGCCAAGTGCAGGCCCATCAATCACGCTTAAGGCCCATCGGCACTGGCGACTCCTACAGCCCTCCGCCGCCATTACAAGGGGCATTCCCCAGCAGAATTGAACCCTTTGAGCAGTGGCGGCAACGGCTTTTATTGCGCCCAGAAACTTTGGGTAAAGCTCTTTTGCAGAGCTATCGCGGCCTCGGCCCTGCCCTGCGGGAGCAATTATTGGAAGCTGCAAATCTCAGCTCAACACTGGAAGTAACCCTGCTAACAGAAGATCAATTGCTTGATCTCTTCAGCGTGTGGCAGCGTTGGCTTAATGATCTAGAAACAAACAAGCTCAGCTTTAGCCCCTGGGGCAAGGGTTATCGCTGCTGGGGCGCAACAGCAGAAAAAAGCGATGCTGCGGATCAAAATGCTGCGGATCAAAAAAATGAATTTTGTTTTAACTACGCCCTTGCGGCTTTTTATGGTGCAGGCGAGCAGCGCCGCCAATGTGAAATTGCGCAGCAAAAACTCAACCAGCAATTACAGCAATTGTTAAGCCGCGAACAGCGGGAACTAACGCAACAAGAAGATTTACTAGCTCGCTGCTCCGGCGAAGCGTTATTGCAGATGCAGGCAAATTTGCTGCTCTGCCGCCCTGATGTTGCCAGCAGTGGCCATCGCCACTTGCTGCTCGAAGATCCAGCAGGCGGTGAAAGTTTGCCCGTGGAGCTTGATCCACAGCTGAGCCTTGTTTTTCAAGCCCAGCGTTTCTACAAAAAAGCGCGCAAATTGCGCCGTTCCGTTGAAGCGATCAAACCGCGCTTAGCTCACCACCAACGCCGCCTTGAACTCCTGGAAAACAGCCTGCTGCAACTGGAGTTGGCAAATCCAAACGATCTTGAATTACTGGAGGCATTGCAGAGCGACCTCAACCCATTTCAAACAAAAAAAAGCCAAACCAAACGCCAACACAAGCGCCCAGAAAAGGAACCTCAACCCCTCACCCTTACAAGCTCGCGGGGTTTGCGCCTATTAGTTGGCCGCAATCATCGCCAGAACGACTGGATCAGTTTTCGTAATGCTCGCCGCGGCGATCTCTGGTTCCATGCCCAAGAACAACCCGGCAGCCATGTGGTGCTCAAAGGTTCCGAACAACTGGTGGCTGAAGCGGATTTGCAGGCGGCTGCCGATCTTGCCGCCCACTTCAGCCGTAGCCGCGGCAATCTGCGCGTGCCGGTGTTGATGGTGCCGGTAGAACAATTGCAGCGCATCCCAGGCATGGAAGCTGGCCTAGTGCGCCATGGAGGCGGCGAACTGCTTTGGGGTGAACCGGATCGCGCCCTGGCGCTGCTGCCTAGCCTGAAGCCATGAGCAACACGGAGTTCCCGGCCGAAGTGGAGATGAGCTTCTCCGATCACCTCGAGGAGTTGCGCTGGCGTTTATTGCGCAGCCTTGCAGCGGTGGTATCTGGAGCGGCGATTTGCCTTCTATGGGTGCGGCCCCTGGTGAAGTTGCTGGAAGAACCGGCCCAAGGCATCCGTTTTTTGCAACTGGCTCCAGGTGAATTTTTATTTGTATCTCTAAAAGTGGCCGGCTATGCCGGGCTCACCTTGGCTCTTCCTTATGTGCTCTACGAAGGTTTGGCTTTTGTTATGCCCGGCCTTACTCGAAGGGAACGGCGTTTGGTGGCACCTGCGGTGGCAGCCTCAGCCGTGCTGTTTCTGGTTGGGCTTACTTTTGCCTGGTGGGCCTTGGTGCCTGCAGCCTTGCGCTTTTTGGTTAGTTATGGCGCCGATGTGGTGGAGCCGATTTGGTCTATCGAGCGCTATTTAGATTTCGTTTTGCTACTGATGGTGGCCACAGGTTTGGCTTTTCAGTTGCCCGTTTTGCAACTGCTACTCGGCTTGCTCGGCTTGGTGCGCTGGCGGCCGATGCTGGCGAGTTGGCGCCTGGTGATCTTGTTTTCAGCCGTTGCTGGAGCTGTGCTTACCCCCTCCACCGATCCGGTAACAATGCTGCTGCTTAGCGGGGCCATCAGCGCCTTATTCCTTGTGGGGGTGGGGCTTGTTGCCCTCACAGAAGGAATTCACTCATCCGGCCCTGATCCGCTAGAGGGAAGCTAAGGGCCTTGCCAAGGCGTGGTTTATCACGGGTGTTTAACAACCATTCCCGCACCTGTTCGGCCAAACCGAGCCCGTTTAGCTGCTCCGCCACCTGCTCAATGTTGAGTTGGTATTCATTCGCATCCAGGGGAAAGGATTGCTGCTCCAAATAGCCCCACATCACTTGGAAATAAAGGCGTCCGGCGCGGCGATGAAACTGAAGGTGATAACTCACACCCCAGCGGTTTTGCAAAATTGCAATCAACTCCTCGGCGCTGAGGGGCACTACCTGATCAAGCAAGTGGGCAACAGCATGGTGGAGAGAAAGGTTCATAATGGTGGATATCTGTGGCGGCGCGCCCACCTATGACCCAGCTATCGGCAAATGACGTACCCGGCATGGGTCGCCGGCAGTTCATGAACCTGCTCACCTTTGGATCCGTAACAGGTGTGGCTCTGGGGGCCCTTTACCCAGTGGTCAACTACTTCATCCCGCCCCGGGCAGCTGGCGGCGGCGGCGGCACCACCGCCAAAGATGAATTGGGAAATGTAGTTACCGCCAGCGGCTGGCTTGCAAGCCATAAGGAAGGCGATCGCAATTTGGTGCAGGGCCTCAAAGGCGATCCCACTTACCTAATCGTGGATGGGCCAGAAGCCATCGGCAATTACGGCATAAATGCCATCTGCACTCACCTTGGTTGCGTGGTGCCATGGAACAGTGGCGCTAATAAATTCATGTGCCCTTGCCACGGCTCCCAATACGACAGCGCCGGCATGGTGGTGCGGGGTCCTGCCCCCCTATCTCTTGCTTTAGCCCATGTATCTGTAGAAAACGACAACGTTTTTCTTACCCAATGGTCTGAAACAGATTTCCGTAATGGCGAAAAGCCATGGTGGGGCTGAACTCCAGCCGTTTTTAGCCTCAATTATTTGATCCGATCCGCCCCGCCTCCCCCTCCGATGCGTCGTTTTCTATCCCTGCTAATCAGCTCCTTGTTGCTCAGCATCAGCCTGCTGGTGGCACCTCAAGCCAGTTGGGCTTATCCCTTCTGGGCTCAGCAAAACTACGACAATCCCCGGGAGGCCACCGGCAAGATTGTTTGCGCTAACTGCCATCTCGCCAAAAAACTCACCCAGGTAGAGGTGCCGCAGGCGGTGATGCCAAACACCGTTTTTAAAGCTGTAGTAAAGATTCCTTACGACACCGCAGTGCAACAGGTGGCCGCTGATGGCAGCCGCGCAGGCCTCAATGTGGGCGCTGTTGTGATGTTGCCCGATGGCTTCACGATCGCGCCAGCCGATCGGCTCAGTGATGAATTAAAGGAAGAAACCAAAGGGATTTACTACACCCAATACAGCGATAGCCAGCCAAACATCTTGCTGGTGGGTCCGTTGCCTGGTGATGAGCATCGTGAAATCGTGTTCCCGATTCTTTCCCCCGATCCCGCCACTGATTCCTCGATTCACTTTGGTAAATATCAACTTCATATCGGTGGTAATCGTGGCCGCGGCCAGGTGTATCCCACCGGCGAAAAAAGCAATAACAGCATTTACAACGCCTCTGTAACAGGCCAGGTGAGCGCCATCACCAGCAACGACAAAGGCGGTTCCACTGTGAGCATTAGCGCCGCTGATGGCAGTTCCACCGATGAAGCAATTCCTGCTGGCCCGGAACTGCTGGTGAAAGTTGGAGACAGTGTTACCGCAGGCCTGCCCATCACCACAGATCCAAATGTGGGTGGTTTTGGCCAGATGGATGCTGAAGTGGTGCTGCAAAATCCAGTGCGCATTTACGGCCTGCTCGCTTTCCTTGCAGCTGTTGCAATCGCTCAGATAATGCTTGTTTTGAAAAAGCGTCAGATCGAAAAAGTTCAGGCCGCAGAAGGCGTTTGATTCCATGCCCCTATCGATATTGCAGTCTCCGGGGCCGCTGCTGGTGGAGTTGGGCCCTTTGGCCATCCGTTGGTATGGCCTACTGATTGCTGTAGCTGTATTGCTTGGCCTTTGGGTATCAAGCCAGCTTGCAAAAATGCGCGGCTTAGATCCAGGTGTGATCTCGGATTTACTACCGCTAATCGTGCTCTCTGCAGTGATCGGGGCAAGGCTTTATTACGTGCTATTTGAGTGGCAGCAATATCAAATCAATTGGCTTGAGGCTTTTCAAATTTGGAAAGGTGGTATCGCAATCCATGGAGCTTTGCTAGGTGGGTCTATTGCTGTGATCGCCTACAGCCGCTGGATGAAACTATCCTTCTGGGCTTTGATGGATGTGCTTTTGCCATCAGTGGCCCTAGGCCAAGCGATCGGGCGCTGGGGAAATTTCTTTAATTCAGAAGCTTTTGGTTTACCCACATCACTGCCCTGGAAACTCTTTATTCCAGTAGCAAATCGCCCTGCTGCATATTTAAATGAAAGCTGGTTTCATCCCACTTTTTTATATGAATCAATCTGGGATTTAGGTTTATTTGTATTACTAATTTTATTATTTCGGCAGCGGCGAACTAATGGCGAATGGCTGTTACCAAAAGGGGGAATTAGCTGCGTTTATGCCTTGGGCTACAGCCTTGGCAGATTTTGGATCGAAGGCTTACGGCTTGATCCCCTTTGCCTATGGGGCAGCCTTGGTGAAGCCAATTGCTTGCGTATGGCCCAGTTGGTGAGTTTAATTCTTGCCATTGCAGGGGCCGCTGGATTGGCTTGGTTGCTTACCTTTAAAAGATCACTGCCAGATCCCGGACGACCCATTAGTTAGCAACCCTTTAATTACAACTTAATTCCAACCCCATTGACTAACGCAAAAATTCAAATCGTTGGCGCCGGCCCAGGCGCTCCAGATTTACTAACTATCCGAGCGCTGCGGGCTATCGAGCAGGCGCAATTACTTGTATGGACTGATTCTTTAGTATCACCTCAAATTGCAGCCCTTGCAGGAGCCGATTGCGAAAAACTGCGTAGCGGCAATCTCACCCTTGAAGAAGTGCTTCAGGCAATGCTTGATGGGGTAGCTCGCGGCCTACGGGTAGTGCGGCTTCATGATGGCGATCCCTGTTTATATGGCGCTTTACATGAACAAATTTCCCGTTTAGCTGATGCCGGCATTGAAGTTGAAGTTATACCTGGCATTAGTGCCTATCAAGCAACAGCAGCAGCGCTTGGGGCCGAATTAACAATTCCTGGGCTTGTTCAAACCATTGTTCTAAGCCGCGCCAGCGGGCGCACCGGCACGCCAGCTCGCGAATCTCTAGAGCACCTAGCAGCTCTTGGTGCTTCTCTCTGCCTTTATCTCAGCGCCCGCCATGTGGAAGAGGTTGAAGCGGTATTGCTGCAACATTACCCAGCAGATACCCCTGTAGCGGTGGGTTATCGGGTTAGCTGGCCCGATCAAAAATTACAACTGGTGCCATTGAAAGGTCTTGCTGCCTATAGCAAGGCAGAGAGATTGGAGCGCACTACTCTTTATTTAATAAGCCCAGCCCTCAATGCATCAGGAGCGGCAAGATCAAAGCTTTATAGCGCCGAACATGATCATTTATTTAGGCCTGCAATTGGTGCAACTCCTGCTCCAACTGTTCAGCCCTAAATTCACAATTAAGCCGTGCCACAATCGCCCTTAGATCTTGTTCTGCATTGCCCAGACAATCAGTGCCGCCCGGTGATGGAGTTACATTAAATACAATTGGCCCATCGCAGCTGATGCGAGCTTCCCCCAGCATCAACTTATGATTACGTTTATCAATTAGTTGGGGCCGCACCCCGCCATATCCTTCAGCGAATTTCAAATCTTTTAATTGAGCACTAGGCACAATTTTGCGCAAATCTTGCAAAAATAACCAGCGCCTTAACCACGGCACTTCAAATAATAAATTACGCAGAATATAATTGCGAATATCGCTAATGCGAAATAATTGCCAAAGTACTGTTAAAACTGCGCCATCAAGCCTCAACACCTTTAGAAACTCCCAAAAAGTTTCAGGCCGGTAGCGTTCAAGCAATGGCAAAAGTAAGGCTGTAGGGCCAAAGCGAGTTTTTCCTGGCACCAACACATCTGGATCACCATGAATTGCAGCAAAGGGCAGCTTATTATTTTGCACTGTATAAACCTTGCCATTTAATAGTTTTGGTGTGAAGTAAAAACTACCGGCTACAGGCAAACATGAATATTCCAAGCCATGGCCCATGGCCTGAGCTATTAATAAACTATGGGCTCCGGCACTCACCACCACATAGCGAGCCTTAATTGTTTCTGTTGCAGTATTAATTACATAACCATCTCCGTCTTTAGAGATATTCAGCACCTTTTGATTTAGTTGCACCTCCAGCTGCCGCAGAAGCCCCTTTTCAAGATCAGTAGCGATTGCAGCTTTTGCCTGATCGACAAATGATTCAGCCAAGGCTTGATAATCCACTGCAGAAGTGCTGGCAGCAATGCCGATAGCTGTAATTTCCTCTGGCCTCACTGCAGCGTTAATACCTTTTGCCACAGCCGGTTCCCAGCGACCAATCGCTGCAGCATCAAGCAACTCCATCTCTGGGAAATGGGGTTGAAATTGCTTAAAACGTTCCCTCAGAAAGTTGCATTCTTCAGGCCCCACACCGAGCACCATTTTAGGGAAACAAAACAAAACTTTCTGCCTTTCTTCCTCTGTTAGAAGCTCGCCGTAGCGCACCAACATATTGGCTCGCCGATTCACTTGAAGCGCTTTTTCAAGGTTGTAGTTGGTTTCAATATCGCCGCAATGGATCGTTTGGCTGTTATTAGTAGAGCGGGAATTAATCAGCGCCAGCTGCTTTTCTTTTTCTAATAGCAATACTGAGCCCAAGTTTGTGTATCGGGCAAGGCAAAAGAGCAGAGCCGTGCCAGACACGCCTCCCCCCACGATCAGCACATCAACCTCACGCACAGGCAAACCGCAAAACAGCCATCCAACCTAAGTTCCCAGCTTAAGCCAACTGGGGGGTAAGATTTGATTAATGGGCGATTAGCACAGTGGTAGCGCACTTCCTTCACACGGAAGGGGTCACTGGTTCAAATCCAGTATCGCCCACTTAATAATATCAAGTTTTTAAAATATCTAAATTAGTTTATATTCTTATCATTTATTTAATTTTGTTGACAATTTACGATTTTGCGTCAAAGTTTAGCTTGATTTGAGCGATTGCTTGCACGCCCCCGAACTGCCAACCGAACCCGGCGGCCTAGCTGCTTTTGGATCGCGTTTGCGTGGCGCGCGCTTGGCTAAGAACCTGAATTTAGAAGATTTGGCTGCAAAGCTTTGCATGCGCCCTGAGCAGATTGCAGCTTTAGAGGCCGGTGATCGCCAGCAATGGCCTGAAGACGCTTTTGCTATCGCGCAGGTGCGCAGGCTGGCAACCAGCCTTGGCCTTGAGGCCGATCTTCTCGTAAGCGAATTGCGGATTTTGTTGCAGCAAGTGCCAGATGTAATACCCAGCGCGGCTGCCATTGCTGTGATGGGGGCCTCTAGCAAACGCACCATTAACACGCCAAACAGGGAAGAAGGCACGAAGGATTGGATCAGTGCTTCAACCAAACCGAAAACTAAGAAAGGTGTTCTTCCTTTTGCTTGGCTTGCCGGTTTTGCTGTATTGATTGGGCTTGGAAGCATTGGCTTTAAGCAACTAAACTTCAAGCAACTAAGCTTCAAGCAACTAAGCTTCAATCAGCTAAGCGGTAAAAAACAAGAAATTAAAATTCAAGTAAGCGCGCCAAAAATAGCTGCCCCAGCCCCTACAAACAAAAATCTGCGTTTGATTGCGAATCAAAATGCGTGGCTGGCAGTGCGTGAGTTGGATGGCAAAAAACTTATTTTTGAAGGCAAATTTAAAGGTACAAGAATTTTTGCCTTGGGCAAAGGTCTTGAGCTGCGCTCAGGCAGGCCCGATCTGGTGCAAGTGCAATTTGGTACTGCAGCTGCTAAACCTTTGGGCCGGATTGAAGTTATTGAATGGGTGAAATTTATGCCGCCCCGCTAATTAATCCACAACTTAGGTTGTAGCCGCCGCTATCGGTAAAAGCAGCCGCACAACTTTCCAAACTCCAAAGTTCCAAGCTGAGATCTTCTGTGGCGTTACAGGGTTGCAGTTTTAAATTAAAATTGCCTCCAATACAACGTGCTTCAAAAGCTGCAATTACGGCCTCCGGCCTGCGATTCATGGCTGCGGCAAGGCGCAGCAATAAAGAAAGTGTTTCCACAATCCGCCTTTGATCGCGATCCAATAGCAACCAGCTTTCATGGCGTTTTTTGGGCAGGCTGCGGCGATGATACCTAGCTAGAGAAGCAATTAATAATTGCTCACTTTGAGAATATCCAAGTAGTTCGCCATTATTTATCAAATACCACGAATGCTTGTGATAACCACTGGTGTTTATGTGCAGCCCGCAATTGTGCAGCATTGCCGCTGCCCACAAAAGCTCGCGCTGCTGCTCAGAAAAATCATGAAAACTGCCTTTTGTTTGATCAAAAAGCGTTATTGCATTTGCAGCTACCCGTTCAACACGATCCCCATCAACTCCAAACTTGCGTGCTTGATGCCACACCGTGCGTTCACGAATTTCACTCTGGTAAGCAAAACGATCAACGATCAAGCCATGGCGCAGCATCCAATCAACGATCAAGCCTTCCCTTAAAGCTCGATCACTCACCTCAAATTGTTTTGCTCCAAGCAAAGCCATCGCCGTTTGCAACACCAGTAATCCGGGCACAAGAATTTCGGCGCGCCTTTCATTAATGCCGGTTAGTTCTTTGCGTTGCAGGGGCGTGAGCGGCAAAATCCGCTCCACCAGGCCATCTAATTCGATTTTGCTCACCACCTTGCCGTGCAAACGGGCTGAATTGCGAGCTGATTCAGCTTCCAGCAGTGCCGCCACTGCCATTGCTGTGCCACTGGTGGCAACCATCACAGGCGTTTCACCCGGATTTAAACGACGCAGCACCTTGTCTACCGATGGTTCTAAGGAGCCCTGGATAAAAGCCCTAAGAAAATCAACCCGCTCCCGATCTAGCGGTTCTCGTTTCACAAAATCCCGCTGCAAGCGCACAGCCCCCACCCGGGCGCTGGTGAGAGCACGGGCTTCTTTGGCATCCGCTAAAACCAATTCGGTTGAACCGCCGCCAATATCAAGGATTAGATGGGGGCTCTCGCTGAAATCCTTGCCAGAAAGAACCCCTAAATAAATTAGGCGCGCTTCTTCTGTGCCACTAATCACTTCAAGATTTAGGCCCAGCGATTCCCTTAATTCGGCAAGGAAGGCAAGGCCATTAGGTGCCTCCCGCATGGCACTGGTGGCCACGCCAATAATTTCTTCCACGCCATGGCTGCGGGCTAGCTCGCGGCAATGGCGCAAAGCAAGCCGGGTGCGCTCCATTGCGGCAACCGTTAGTTCTCCGTTATCAACATCCCGTTCCCCCAATCTGGTGGTGGATTTTTCTGCCACCAACACCGAAAAGCTGCACAGCAGCGGGTCTACCTCCGCTATCACTAGGTGGGTGGAATTGCTGCCTAGATCAATGGCTGCCACCCGCCGCATCCCGTTCAGCACAGCTGTGTTTTGTGCTGTCAATTCAGGATCCCGTAGAGCCGTGGCACACTCTCGCATCGCAGCACTGCTCCCAGTGGCTTCACCCCCTAAAAACCGCACCTGGCCCGCCTGGCTGGAATTGCTGCGTTGGCAAAAGCCAAGCGGACGCTTGATTTTGCTACTGCCAGCCGGCTGGAGTTTTTGGCTGGAGCAGCCTCAGCCCAATGCACTACTGCTTTTACTTGTGCTGTTTGGCGGCCTTGCTGTAAGCGGAGCGGGATGCATTGCAAACGATCTTTGGGATCGCAAGATTGATGCCCAAGTGGCACGCACCCGCAGCAGGCCATTGGCAAGGGGCGCTTTAGATACAAATTTTGCGCTCTCTTTACTACTGATTTGCCTTGCTATCGCCCTTGCAGTGGTGCTTGCCCTGCCGAATCGCTGGCTATGCCTTTGTTTGGCTGTGATCAGCTTGCCTTTGGTGCTGATTTATCCCTCCGCGAAGCGATGGTTTGGTTTCCCCCAATTGCTTTTGGCCTTTTGTTGGGGTTTTGCCGTGCTGATCCCCTGGGCCGCCGCCCGGGGCAGCCTTAGCGGTGGCTGGCCCCTTTGGGGCTGCTGGGGCGCCACTATTTTCTGGACATTTGGCTTTGACACGGTTTATGCGCTGGCTGATCGCCCCGATGATCAAAGGCTTGGCGTGCGCAGCAGTGCCCTTAGCCTCGGCCCCAATGTGGTGCCAGTGGTGGGGTTTTGTTACGCCGCCACCTGGTTGCTGCTGCTTGGAGCGGGGCTTGCTGCAGGGCTCGGGGCGGGTTTTATTGCAATAGCTCTAGTAGCAGCGGTGGGTTTTGCTAGGGAATGGTTGTTATTGCGCCGCGATGAAGCAATGGGATCTCTACAAAGTGGCAAACATTTTCAACGGCAGGTGCTGCTGGGGGCCCTACTGCTTTTTGCTTTGATCATTGGTAGATATTGATAATGAAGGCTCGCATCGTTGCCCCCAGTTCAAAACTTGGGGAATTAAATAATTTGCAAATGGGCCTTGAGCTGCTTGCTAGCTGGGGCATTCGCTTAGAGCTGCCCCAAATTAGTGATCGCAGTTGGGGATACCTAGCTGGCAGCGACCCTGAAAGACTGGCGGATTTTGATGGCAGCGCTGATCTATGGGCTTGCGCCCGCGGCGGCTGGGGGGCAGCGCGGCTGCTGGAGCTGAATTGGCAGCCGCCTCAAGGGCTACTGCTGGGCTTCTCAGACGTTACGAGCTTGCTTTGGGCAATGCAGCTGAAGCGCTTTTCCGGCATAAATCAAGGCGCCCTCCATGGCCCCCTCGTAACAACCCTGGCGGCTGAACCAACCTGGAGCCAAGAACGGCTGCGGCGGCTGCTGCGTGGCGACGCTGTTCCAGCGCTTCAAGGGATCCCATGGGGTGGGGGCATTGCTGAAGGTCCATTGCTGGTGGCAAACCTCACTGTTGCCACCCACCTGCTCGGAACCCCGTGGTGTCCGGATTTAGCAGGGGCTGTGTTGATCCTCGAAGACGTAGGGGAAGCTCCGTATCGCATCGATCGCATGCTCACCCATTGGCGACTTTGCGGGGCCCTCCAAAAATTAGCCGCAATCGGTTTTGGAAGTTTTAGTGATTGCGGTGAAGGTGATGCTGCAGAACAGGTGCTTCAAGAACGCACCGCCAACCTCGGCATACCGCGCTTGACGGGCTTACCTGTGGGCCACGGCAGCTGCAATGCCGTGTTGCCCCTTGGCAAAATCGCCCGCCTTGATGGCGATAAAGGGGTGCTAAGCCTGGCGCCTTTTTAGTAAGGCTGCAGCCAACTCCAAATCCAAAGGGGTGGTGATTTTTAAATTTGCACTACTCGCCTCCAGCACCCGCACCGGCAGGCCCAAGCGTTCGAAAAGCGCTGCATCGTCTGTTACTTGCCAACCTTCGGCAGCAGCCCTTTGATGGGCGGCTCTAAGGGCCGGCAAGGCAAAGCCCTGGGGGGTTTGGGCCCCCCAAAGCTGTGAACGCTCCGGGGTATTACGGATATAGCCCTCGCTATCCACCTGCTTAATCGTGTCTGTTACTGGCACGGCAGCAATTAAGGCCTCGCCGCTTTGCTGCAAAGCCAAGGCACAACGATTGAAAAGGTCTGGTTCCACCAAGCAACGGGCCCCGTCGTGAATAAGCACGTAAGCCGCTTCCTTTGGTAATGCGGCAAGGCCCAAGGCAACAGATGCCTGGCGCGTGTTGCCCCCTTGCACCCATTCCACCGGTTTTAAAGGCTTCAGGCTGGCCAGAATCATGTGGATCTCCTGGCGATCTTGCTCTTGGCCAACCACTGCAAGCCAGGTAATTTGTTCACTTTGCAGCGCTGCTTCCAGGGTCCAGGCCAGTAGGGGTCTGCCTTCTAGAGGTATCAGCAACTTGTTGCGATGGTGGCCCATGCGCCGGCCACTGCCAGCAGCAACGATCAGCAGGTGCAAGCGTTTTGGATTCAACTCCATACAATTCGACCATCTCACTAACAGGGCTGGCTCGTTTCTGCTGATGCGTGTGTTGTTTCTGATTCCTGGCGGCGCTGAAGCTCAGCTCCAGGCCCTGCCGATAGCAGCGGCACTGGCAGAGGGGGTGTCTGCTCAATTGCAGGTGGCTTGCCCTGCAGCCATGGCACCGCTTTGGAAGTTGCTGCCAGCTGTGGAAAAGGTATTGCCCTTTGGTTTTGATGCGAGTGTTTCCCTCGCCGATTGGACCAACCTGTTGGGTTGCGTTAGGGAACCTGATTTTCAAGCCTGTATCAACCTTGCTTCCGGTTGGCGTTTTGATTTACTACTTGGCCTTAGCCATATCCCTGTGCGGGTTTCAAGTAAAGGCTTAGAAGCTTTTCTTACCCCTTTAGGTATTAACGCCAAACCAACTAATTACCGCCTCAAGTTACCCCCAAAAGCCCTGGCTGATGCCCAAGCGCAATTTCCAGAAGGCAACGGTCCACTATTGCTACTAGCTCCTTCAAAAGACAACAACGATTGGCCGCAAAGCAATTGGCAAGATTTACAAAGTGATGTGCAAAAACAATTACCAGAGGCGCGCATTCATCGGCTTTCAACTACAAATATCATTGAGCAAGCCGCTCAAGTAGCAAGTGCAGATGTGCTTGTGAGCAACAATCCAGCAGTAACGCTTTTAGCTGGTTTAACCGGTATCACCCTGGTGGATTTAGAGCATCTTCGTGGTGAACTGCCGTTGAGCGCTTTAACCCCAACAGCTGTTTTAAAAGCTCTTGGCATGGCTTAAAGCAAATGGCGTCTTTTTTAGGAAGGCGCCATCGGATGCAACGGCGCTTAAGCCCTTTGCTGAATACTCCCTTACTGCCGCTAGGAATGGTGGTGATCGGTGGCGCGTGCGGTTACCGCCTCAGTGAAGGTTGGGATTGGGGGGATTGCTT
>NZ_JAGQEK010000129.1 GCF_024346075.1 Synechococcus sp. Cruz CV12-2-Slac-r | reverse complement strand
TGGTGCCAAGGGTGAAAAGGGATACCGCTGGCCCCTTGCCAAAGGCTCGGCGGCTAGCGGTGTTAGCTGGATTTTGGCTGGGGAGCTCCATCGCTATCTGGATCTCGATCAGGTTGGGCTCTGCCTTGTTGGCGGATCAGTTCAGCAGGGCTGAGGCCGTCAACAAAACGACGAAAATCGGCGATTTCTTCTGCATCAGCTTCTGCATCCACTGGAATCGATGCATCACTCACCACTTCTTCCAGCATCCAAAGACTGCTGCCAGTGCGCAAAGCAAGAGCAATCGCATCACTGGGGCGGCAATCAATTTCGTGGTTTTCACCACTGTGATCAACCACCTTAAGCAGGGCTCTAAAGGTGTTTGCCTCAATGCTGTGGATAACAACCCGTTCCAGTTCTAAACCTGCTACAGCCATCAGATTTGCCATTAAGTCGTGGCTGAGGGGCCTGTGGGGGCTCTGCTCTTGCAGCCCCGCAACAATGTTTTGAGCTTGTGATTGATCGATCCAAATCGGCACTTGGCGCCGGCCGGAAGGATCTCGCAGCAGCACGATTGGGCTTCTACTGGCGGCATCAAGGGCAATCCCAGCCACCGTCATTTCCACCATGGCAACGGTGATGTGGGCACCATGATTATGGCTAGATCACAAATCACCCACACCCCAAACAAGATGTTTACGGGATTAGTGCAGGCCATCGGCCAGCTTTATCCCTTGTCTGGCGCCTTACGGGTGCAGTGGCAGGGCCATGGCTTAACCCCTTTGAAACGGGGCGACAGCGTTGCGGTAGACGGCGTTTGCTTAACGGTTCGTGAACTGCTCAGCGATGGTTTTGAAGCTGATGTGAGCGCTGAAACCCTTGCCAGATCTACTTTGGCTCAACGTTCAAAAAGTGCTGCTTGGGTGAATCTGGAGCCAGCTTTAGCCCTAAGTGATCGGCTTGGCGGCCATTTAGTGAGTGGCCATGTGGATGGTCTTGGAGTGGTGCGAGCAATTGAGCAGGAAGGTAATTCCTGGCGTTTGGAATTGGCTTGGCAGGATTCTGCCTTTGATCGCTATATCTGCGAAAAGGGCAGCATTGCTGTGAATGGCATCAGCCTCACCGTGGCGGGCACTGTTGCCAATGCTTTCTGGATGGCGGTGATACCCGTTAGCTGGGAGCAAACCACGCTTAAATTTTTAAAAGTTGGTGATTTAGTGAATCTTGAAGCAGATCTTTTGGCTAAATATGTTGAAAAACTACTCCGATCACCTCGCGCTGATGTGAACATTGATAAGCACTGGTTGCTGGAAAATGGCTGGACTGCTTAGCTAAGTAAAACTTGTGGGTATCGCCTCAAACCATGTTGAAAACTTTCACAATTGCTGAAGGCATCCTGTTGCTTGTTTTGGGCTTTTTAGCTCTGATATTTCCAGTGGTGGCTTCTTTTGGTGTTACTGCTGTGGTGGGTATCGCCTTCTTAGTTGGCGGTATTGTTGGTTGGATAAATAACATAAGCCGCCGCAACGAATTAAAAGCTTGGTTGGTATTTTGGCGCTTGGTGGTTTCCACTTTGTTTTTAATTGCAGGTATTTCAATCCTGCAACAGTTTTCCAGTGGACCCGTTGATGCTGTAGCGCAGGTATTAGCCCTTAGTGTTGCAATTGGGATTGTGTTTGTTGTTGAAGGTGTTGTGGCGATCGCTGCAGCTCTCAGCCATCAAGAAATCAACGGCTGGCGTTGGGGATTAGCAAATGGAGTTGTTACTTTGATACTTGGCGCTTTAATTGTTTCTATGAAATTTGGGGGTTTGTTATCGGTACTTGGAATATTGGTGGGAATTAGTTTTCTCTTCTCAGGGATTGATTTAATTGCCTTTGGCAGTAGCCTGCATAAGGAAAAGAACGTGTGATTTCTAATTAACTTTCGGCGCTATTTTCTAAACTATCTTCAGTTCCCTCACTATTAATGGGGCGCAACCAAATGGTGCCAGTTTCTTCATGCAGTTCAATGCTGCATTCTTGGCCTGGTTCAAGGCCAAGCTTTTTGGTGTAGGCATGGCCCACTAATAAATTGCCGTTTCCATGCACCCGGGTGCGATATTCGGCATGTCTGCCTCGAAACCCATCGCTATCAACCTCTGGAGTAGCAAAGCCTTTGGCCTGTACTAACGCCTTAAGAAAAGCCTTTTTTAATACCCTGCCGCCTGGCCCCACAAATCCGCAGGCCTTAGCAATTTGATCAATGCTATTACTGCTTAAATCTCGGGCCTTATTGATTAGGGCTTCGCCGCTTAGATGTTCAGTGGAAATCATATAAAAGCTCTAGCTCATTTGATTCTTACCTGCATGATGCCTTTGAAGCAAGCATTTATCAAAGCAGATAAAGGATTCCGAACAGAATTACCCAAATCACATCAACGAAGTGCCAGTAAAGCTCCACTGCTTCGATACCAAAATGCTTTTCTGGGGTGAAATAGCCAGGTTGAGAAGCTTGAGCCCACACGATCAAAATCATCAAAGCCCCAAGCGTTACGTGCAGGCCATGAAATCCAGTGAGAGCATAGAAAGTGCTGGCAAATAGGTTGTCTGTAAGGCCGAAAGGTAGATGGAAATACTCATACATTTGGCCAGCAAGAAAGGCGATGCCCATTAGGGCTGTGGTGAGTAGCCAGCCGCGGCAGGCACCCATCGCACCTTTCATTAATTCCTTAGTGGCCCGATGAAAGGTGAAGCTGCTGGCGATTAAAACGGCGGTGTTAATGGTGGGCAAGAGCAGTTCAAGCTCATAAATTGCACCTTCAGGTAATGGATTAACAGCGCGGAAGGTGAGGTAAGCAGCAAAAAAACCTGCGAAGGTCATGCCGTCGGCTACTAAAAAAGTAGCCAAACCAAACATGCGTAGGTCTGGGTGTTCCGCGTGGCCTGAGTTGTGATCGTTGGCTGCGTGCTCAATTTCGGTGCTGCTGACAGCTACAGCTGGGCGGGTGCTTGTCATTAGGAATTCCTCCAAAGATCACTACCTGTGGCCACATTTAGATCAATAAGCCCCGGTTCGGTGCCATAACCATAGGGTTCATGCACCACTGGGGCAGCTCCTTTCCAGTTCTCAACGGGCGGAGGAGAACTTGTAAGCCATTCGGGCGTTAGGGCGCGCCAAGGATTATCCCCAGCTTCAGCGCCCCACCAAATACTGCCTATTACATTAATTAGGAAAGGAATAGTGCTAATCGCCATTAATAAAGCTCCAACGCTGCTGAGTTGATTCATAAAAGTAAATTGTGGATCATATTCAGCAACGCGCCTCGGCATACCATTTAAACCAAGCCAATGCTGAGGGCCAAAACAAAGGTTGAAGCCGATAACAGTTAGAACTAAGTGCAATCTACCCAGATGTTCGTTATGCATGCGACCAGTAAATTTCGGATACCAATGATAAATTGATGCAAATATTACAAAAACTGTTCCTCCGTAAACAATGTAGTGAAAATGCGCAACAACAAAATAAGTATCATGCACATGCACATCAAATGGCACCTGGGCAAGAGCTACTCCAGTGATACCACCGAATACAAATTGAAGAATAAAAGCGCATGAAAACAACATCGCGCTATTGAGAGCAATTCGACCTTGCCAAATGGTGGCGATCCAGTTGAAGAATTTTATCCCGGTTGGCACGGCGATAAAAGCGGTGGCGATTGTGAAAAACAATCTCATCCAGGGCGGGGTGCCACTTGTGAACATATGATGAGCCCAAACAACTAAACCAAGCACTACAATTGCAAGTATTGAATACACCATTGTTACGTAACCAAATAATGGTTTTCGAGCGTGAATTGGTAGAATCTCACTCACCAAACCAAATGCTGGTAAAACCATTATATAAACAGCTGGATGAGAATAAAACCAAAACAAGTGCTGATATACAACCACATTGCCACCTTGAGATGGATTGAAAAATCCAGTATGGGCAACAATATCCATGCTTAAAAGTATTAAAGTGCCAGCAAGTACAGGGGTTGATAGCACAACTAAAATACTGGTACCGAGCATTGCCCAGCAATACATAGGCATTTGCAGTAATTTTAAACCTGGCTGACGGAATTTTAATATCGTGGCAATGAAATTAATGCCACCAAATATTGAACTGCCCCCAAGTAGTAAAACGCTCACGATCCATATAATTTGTCCCATTGCTGGGGTTGTGAGGCTTAGTGGTGGGTAGGCTGTCCAACCAGATTGTGCCGCTCCGCCAATAAAATAACTGCTAATAAGTAATAAGCCCGCAGGGGGGATCATCCAAAATGCAACTGCATTAAGGCGTGGGAAAGCCATATCTCGGGCGCCCACATAAAAAGGAATTAGATAATTACCAAAACCACCATTAACAACTGGCACGATCCAGAGAAATATCATAATAGTGCCGTGCAAAGTAAGCACTTGGTTATAGGTTTCTCTAGTAACAAAATCAGATATTGGTGTAGCA
>NZ_JAGQEK010000128.1 GCF_024346075.1 Synechococcus sp. Cruz CV12-2-Slac-r | reverse complement strand
TCGGCTTCTGTTAAGCCCTCGTTCATCGCATTATAAGCGCCGGCTCCCTTTTGCTTAATCAAACAGCAGAAGGAGCTGCTTTTTGCATGTAGTTGAACAATATTCATTGTGTCGTCTGTGGATCCACCATCAATTATTAGATGCTCGCAATATTCATTGTTCTTCCTAAGTTCATCTATGCCAATTGCGACGCTTTTGAGGTTATCTTCAATTGTGTTTGCTGCGTTTAGGGTTGGTGTTATTACTGTGATTGCAGGCTTTTGGTAATTAGTTGTCATGGTGAACTCAAAGTTTCGTGATTTCGTCTTGGTTTCTAGGGTTTTTAAGTTCTTGGGAGTAATTCTCTACTACTGCAGTTATGCCATTATCTGTGGAAATTTTTGCTTCCCATCCCAGCAATTTTAATTTGCCCACATCAAGCAGTTTTTGTGGCGTGCCATCAGGTTTGGAGCTGTCCCAATTTATTAAACCTTTAAAGCCAATCTTTTCTGCAATTAATTCAGCCAGCTCTTTAATCGTTACATCGCTGCCACTACCCACATTTAAGTAGTGCAATGGCTCTCCGCTTTGATCTTTTGGAGCTTCAATTCTGCTTGGATCCCAATTTTCTAGGCAAAAAACTGCCGCTGCTGCTAGATCATCCACGTGCAAAAACTCCCGTCTTGGTGTTCCGCTACCCCAACATGTAACGCTAGGTGCATTATTTTGATGCGCCTCGTAGAATCTTCTTAATAAGGCTGCTATTACATGGCTGTTGCTTGGGTGATAGTTATCGCCTGGCCCGTAAAGATTTGTTGGCATCAGGCTGATTGCATCAAAGCCGTGTTGCTTGCGTAGGGCTTGGCATAACTTTATGCCGGCAATTTTAGCGATTGCATACCATTCATTAGTTGTTTCAAGGGCGCCAGTTAATAGAGATTCTTCTTTAATTGGTTGAATTGCAAATTTTGGATAAATGCAACTGCTACCAAGAAATAATAAACGCTGCACGCCACTGCGCCATGCGGTTTCAATTATATTTGTTTGAATTTTTAGATTTTCTAGTAAAAAATCTGCTGGATAATTATTATTTGCAAGAATCCCACCCACCTTGGCTGCCGCTACCACTACCACATCTGGTTTATTAATTTCAAACCAATCTTTCACTGCTGCTTCATCTAATAGATTTAGATCTGCCCGTGGGGAAGTGAGCAGATTTGAGTAGCCTGCCTTGCTGAGTGCCCGGCAAATGGCACTACCCGCCATGCCACGGTGGCCAGCAACATATATTTTATTGCTTGGCTTAATTAATGTTTGGGTTGGATTCATTCCTGCGGCGCCCCCACCACGTTGAAGCCTTTGCGGCGTAGATATGCCTCCTTTTTAGCTTCTTCCAGATCGGCCGTTACCATTTCTGCCACCAATTCCTCCAGGCTTGTGGTGGGTTTCCAGCCCAATTTGGCATGGGCTTTTGTGGGATCCCCCAATAGCGTTTCCACCTCTGCTGGCCTGAAATAACGGGGATCAATTTTGATTACCACTTCTCCGCTATCGCGGCGTCCAATTTCATTCACTCCTTCCCCTTCCCATTTGATCTGGCCCCAACCCAATTCAATGGCGCTTAGCTCAATAAAACGCCTCACTGATTCTTGGCGGCCGGTGGCGATTACAAAATCCTCCGGTGGCCCTTCCTGCTGCAACATGCGCCATTGCATTTCCACATAATCGCGGGCATGGCCCCAATCCCTTAACGAATCAAGGTTGCCCATAAATAAACATTGCTCAAGGCCGGCATCAATGCGGGCCAACCCGCGACTGATCTTGCGCGTTACAAAGGTTTCGCCACGCCGCGGGCTTTCGTGGTTAAACAAAATCCCGTTGCAGCAATACATTCCATAGCTTTCGCGGTAATTAACAGTGATCCAGTAGCCATAAAGCTTGGCAACGCCGTAGGGGCTGCGGGGATAAAAGGGGGTGGTTTCAGATTGAGGCGTTTGTTGCACTAAGCCGTATAACTCACTGGTGGAGGCTTGATAAATACGGGTTTTCGCTGTTAAACCCAAAAGCCTCACCGCTTCCAGGATGCGTAGGGTGCCGAGGGCATCGCAATTGGCTGTGTATTCCGGCTCCTCAAAGCTCACCGCCACATGGCTTTGGGCGCCAAGGTTATAAATCTCATCGGGTTGCACTTGCTTGATGATTCCCACCAAATTGCTGCTATCGGTGAGATCGCCGTAGTGCAGCACCAACCTTGGATCGCATTCGTGGGGGTCTTGATAAAGATGGTCGATGCGGCTGGTATTAAAACTGCTGGCTCGGCGTTTTATGCCATGAACCTGGTACCCCTTTTCCAGCAGTAATTCCGCTAGATAGCTGCCATCTTGGCCGGTGATACCTGTAATTAAGGCCTTTTTAAGCATCGCCTTGCGAGCAGCGTTTTGCACTAATGCATTGCACTGTATGCACCACAATGCCTGTTACTGACAAATACTTCATGGCTCTTGCCGCAGTGCGCAAAATTTGTTGCATCGGAGCTGGCTATGTGGGGGGGCCCACCATGGCTGTAATCGCTGATCGTTGCCCAGAAATTGAAGTAACGGTGGTGGATCTCAATGCCGCCCGTATTGCCGCGTGGAATTCTTTAGATCTGGCCCAGCTGCCCATTTATGAACCCGGCCTAGATGCTGTGCTGCAACGGGCACGGGGCCGCAACCTGCACTTTTCAACAGATGTGGATCAGGCGATCGCTGCTGCCGATATGGTTTTTTTATCGGTTAATACCCCCACTAAAACCCGTGGGGTGGGAGCCGGCCAAGCATCGGATCTGCGCTGGATAGAAGCCTGCACCAGGCAGGTAGCTGCTGCCGCAAAAGGCCACACGATCGTGGTGGAGAAAAGCACTCTTCCGGTGCGCACTGCAGAAACGATCCAAGCGATTCTCGCGGCTGCTCAAGTGGGAGAAGATAAATCTTTTGCGGTGTTATCTAATCCTGAATTTTTAGCGGAAGGCACTGCTATCAATGATTTAGAGAATCCAGATCGGGTGTTGATTGGTGGTAATGATGCCGCTGCATTGAATGCGTTAGCTGAAATTTATGAGCACTGGGTGCCAACTGTAAAAATCCTACGCACTAATCTTTGGAGCAGTGAATTATCAAAACTCACGGCAAATGCATTTTTAGCTCAGCGCATTTCATCAATTAATTCAATTGCGGCCCTTTGCGAAGCCACCGGGGCTGATGTGAAAGAAGTAGCTAAAGCAATTGGAAGTGATTCAAGAATTGGCAATCGTTTTCTGCAAAGCGGACCTGGCTATGGAGGTAGTTGCTTCCAAAAAGATATTTTAAACCTTGTATATCTCTGTGGTTATTATGGCCTTGCTGAAGTTGCTAGTTATTGGCAGCAGGTGGTTCAATTAAATAATTGGCAACAGCAACGTATCGCCCGCTTAGTGGTGCAAAAATTATTTAATACCGTAAATGGAAAACGTATTGCCATGCTTGGTTTTGCTTTTAAAGCAAACACAAACGACACCCGTGAATCGCCGGCAATTCGCATTGCAAAAGAGTTGCTAGAAGAGGGGGCTCAGCTTGCAATTCATGATCCCAAGGTGAATCCAGATCAAATTAGTAAAGATTTAGCCCAGCCACCCGGCCTTGATATGGCTGCTGATGTGCATGGTGGCTGGTCGATGGCCCCGTCGCCCCTGGAGGCCTGCATTGGCGCTGATGCAGTTATTGTTGTTACCGAGTGGCAGCAGTATTTCCATTTGGATTGGCAGGCAATTTACGCTGTGATGCGAAAGCCGGCGTGGTTATTTGATACCCGCGCTATTGCAGATGGCAAGGCTGCCCTAGCTGCTGGTATGCAAGTGTGGACTGTTGGGGAAGGTTGAAATGGGTTTGCGTCATTTAGTAACCGGCGGTGCAGGTTTTGTTGGCTCCCATTTGATCGATCGCTTGATGGCAAAAGGCGAAGAAGTGATCTGTTTAGATAACTACTTCACCGGCCGAAAAGATAACATTCGCCATTGGATTGGCCACCCTAATTTTGAATTAATTCGCCACGATGTAACAGAACCAATCAAGCTTGAGGTGGATCGTATTTGGCATCTAGCTTGCCCTGCATCCCCTGTTCATTATCAATTCAACCCCATAAAAACCGCCAAAACCAGTTTTCTTGGCACCTACAACATGCTTGGCTTAGCGCGGCGGGTGGGGGCCAGGCTTCTGCTTGCTAGCACCAGCGAAGTGTATGGCGATCCGGAGGTGCATCCCCAGCCTGAAAGCTATCGCGGTTGCGTTAATACGATTGGTATCCGCAGTTGCTACGACGAAGGAAAGCGGATTGCGGAAACACTTTGTTTTGATTACAAACGTATGCACGATGTTGAAATTCGTGTAGTGCGGATTTTTAATACCTATGGCCCCCGCATGCTGGAAGATGATGGCAGGGTTGTGAGTAATTTTATTGTGCAGGCCCTGCGGGGGGAACCGCTTAC
>NZ_JAGQEK010000127.1 GCF_024346075.1 Synechococcus sp. Cruz CV12-2-Slac-r | reverse complement strand
GCAATTGCGCTGTCTTCTGTGTAACCGGTGCCACCTTTTAGCCATTGTAAAATTAATACGCGATGGCTTTTATCTTGGCTGATGCCTTTACCGATGGCCTGCAATGCTTTGCCGAGGGCGCTGGTGGATTTTCCCTTGCCTTCGCCGGTATATATCTCGATGCCTTCAACCCCTAAATCAGCAGCGGATGGATGTTGATGGGCGCGCATTTCGGAATGAAGATCTGCCAAATTCACTAATGATCTTGGTGCGCCCCTACCGGTGGCAATTACCTCAAGGCCAGCTGGTTTTGCCGCCAGGGTTCTAACCACCTCCTGTTCATCCAGCAAACCAAGATCCAAAACCGGATTTAATTCATCGAGCACTACCACTGAATAAAGAGCGCTCGCTAAAGCACCACGAGCAATATCCCAACCGCGTTGGGCTTCTTGGCGATCAAATCGTGTTACTTCGTCAGCGTTGAAATAGTCGGCACGGCCAGTGCGCACCTGATCAATTAAGTGGGGGAAGCCCTGTTGCAACGCTTCGATGGCTGCATCTTCTGCGTAGGCCCTGCCAGGTCCTTTAAGGAAGCGGATTAATAGAACGCGCGTGCGTTTCTTTTCACAGATACCAAGGCCGATAGTGCGTAGTACAACGCCAAGGGCAGCCTGGCTTTTTCCTTTTCCATCGCCGTCGTAAACATGCAGCTGGCCATGGTTGCGCTCATCGCTGCCAGCGGCAGTGCGTATGCCAATCCCACCACCACTTGAGCTTGTCATGGGCGGATTGTAACGAGGCTGGATAGCCTGAACTGGCTACGGGGCAAATCCCTGTGATCATCCAAACTTCAAATCATCCACTGGTAGAAAGCTTGCCGGCACCACGGCAGCAGCAACTATCTGCTTTACGTAATTGGTTGCTGCAACAATCCGCTGTGGTGGTGGCGTATTCCGGCGGAGTAGACAGCACTTTGGTGGCGGCTCTTGCGGCCGAGCAATTGGCTGATCGCGCCGAAGCTGTAACCGGAGTGTCTCCTGCTTTAGCGCCAAGTTTGCTGCAGGAAGCCCGTTGGCAGGCCCAATGGCTAGGGATGCGGCACCGCGAAATCCTTACTCAAGAACTTAATGATATAAATTACAGTTCAAATCCAGAAAACCGTTGTTATTTTTGTAAAAAGGAATTACATGGCTTATTAACTAAAATATCCGGCACTTTCTTGGTGCTTGATGGAGTAAATCAAGATGATCAAGCAGATCATCGCCCAGGCCTACAGGCAGCTGCTGAACATGGAGTGGCATCCCCTTTGCTGCAATTCGGTATTGATAAGCAAGGGGTAAGAGAAATTTCAAGGGCCCTCGGTTTCCCTTGGTGGGATAAGCCAGCCCAGCCATGTCTTGCTTCTAGGTTTCCCTATGGCGAACCGGTAAGCGCCAACCGGTTGCAAAGAGTGGCCAAAGCGGAAGATATATTACGAGGTTTTGGCTTTAGCCAACTAAGGGTGCGCTGTCAGGGGGATACAGCTCGCATTGAACTATTGCCTGCAGATTTGGTTCAACTATTAAAACCAAAAGAACGCCAAGAGTTGGTAAGTCAATTCTTGGCGCTTGGTTTCACTGCAGTAAGTGTTGATCTTGAGGGTTTGGTGAGCGGAAAGCTCAACCGTTCCCTATTGCAGTAAGTGCGAGCGTTTATGCCGGAAGTGGCTCCCGTTGCGTGTCTGCAATTGCAGATGGGGTGCGCCGTCTAAAACTTCGCAAGTTTTGACGCGTAGAACCCAACTCTTCGCTGAGCACGGCACAGGCCCTTTCAGGCATGGTGTGATCGCCACAAGTGAATACATCCACTGCGGCGTAGCCGGATTCTGGCCAGGTGTGAATTGAGATATGGGATTCAGCTAAAAGTGCTAATCCCGTTACCCCTTGGGGTTCGAACCGGTGGGTGATCAAGTTCAGGAGTGTGGCGCCAGCCCGCTTCGCTGCTGAGGTGATGGCGTTCCTGAGAAATGCTTCGTCGTCGAGCCGGCTGGAATCACAGTCGTACAGCTCGAGAATGCAGTGTTTACCCACCATGTCCGTTGGGACATTTTCATGTTGGGGAACAGGGGTTGCGGGGCGTCCTGGATCTGGGTGCAAACAGGATGAGGCTTTGGCCATTGAATCGGGCAAAAGAGCTTCTAATCTTAGCGCTCATCATTGGCTTAAACAGTTTTTAAAATGGAAATAAATCGGCAAACACGCGGATTAACTGTTGGCGAGTTGCTGCTTGTGTTGTTTGTGGTGGCAGTGGCGGTGGGAGCTGGAGCTCTGTTTCTTGTAAAATCTTCTGGTTTAAACAAAGCCCCGCTTCCAGCTCCTAGCAATGTTCAACCAAAAGTGATCCCCCCTGCACCGTGATCAGTTGGGCTTTGTTACGCCATTCCTCTACGCAGCTGTGGAGGTGGGTGGCGCTTACAAGGCATTGATGCCCCTCGCCAATTGCTTCCAACAGCAGTTGTTGGCGGTTTGGATCAAGCTCCGCCAGCACATCATCCAGCAGCAGGATTGGGGCGCAGCCACTGAACTGCTTCACCAATTCCAACTCTGCCAATTTCAATGCCAGCACTAAAGTGCGTTGCTGGCCGGCTGAACCCAAGCGCCTCGCTGGTTCACCCCCAAGTAAAAGAGCCACATCATCTCTTTGGGGACCCACCGTGCAAAAACCCAAGCGAAACTCCTGATCTCGTTGCATCTGCAGCTGGGCCAGCAGGCTGGCTTGCCAAACACTTTCTTGTTCGGGCTCCACTAATTCACTGCCAGGAAGGTATCGAAGTTGCAGTTGCTCCCTACCACCGCTGAGTTTTGCTTGCCACGGTGCCGCCAGTGGCTCTAGGCGTCGCAGCATGCGATAGCGACGGCGATGCAGCCTTACCCCAATAGCAGCTAATTGCTGATCGAATACATCCAGCATTTCCGCTTGCCCCCCAAGCTGCCGCCGTAAAAGCTGAGTGCGTTGTTTTAGTAGGCGCCCATAACGGCTCAGCAGTTCGCCGTATACCGGCTCCAGTTGCAAAACCACACGATCCAGCCAGCTGCGCCGCAGGGCTGGTTCCCCCCGCACCAATTCCAAATCAAGGGCGCTGAATCCAACGCAACGTAAAGGGCCCAGCAAATCGAGCTGCCGCTCTAAAAACTTGCCATTGCGTTGAGCTCTGCGCCCCCCCTCCCGCCGCAGTTCCAACACCAGTTCATCGTCTCCATCAAAACCAGCCTGAGCTCTTAAAAAGCCAGATTTCGCACCCCTTTGAATTAAATCGCGATCATTGCTGCAGCGATGGGAACGCAGGCTGCCAAGAATTTCCACTGCCTCCAGCAGATTGGATTTACCTTCACCGTTTTGGCCAAGTACCAACAGACGCGGTGAATCAAGCACCAATTTCAGGTTGCTGTAGTTGCGAAAGCTGCTGAGCTCCAGGCGGTGGAGAAGAATGGGGCGCAGGCGGTTTGACAGCTAGGCTAGTTAGGTGGGGGCATGTAGCTCAGATGGATAGAGCGTCAGATTCCGGTTCTGAATGTCGGGGGTTCGAGTCCCTCCATGCTCGTTTTCCCCCTAAATCAGTTCAGGTTTCAGCTCTAATCCCATGGCACGAATGCCGTTGGGATCTGAGCTAAATCCATAGGTTTCAAGAACTGGGATCAATTCCGGCCCTGCAGCCAAAGAGATACTGCAGCCAGGCCATTGCTTGCGCATTCTGTTGAGGGAGCTGTAAACCAACACCTCCATAATTTTCTGTTTTTCTATTTCTTCAGGTAAAACCACGAGATCCCAAAGATTTGCATTTAGAGCTTCATCGCTTGTAACCCGTAGAAATCCCACTAGCTGATCTTCTTTTTCTACCCTCAGCGACCAGGCACTGCGCTCTAGGGCTAATGCAACCTTTGCATTGCTGCGGATAGGAGCGCCGCATTTTTGCAGCAATGTATTTACCTCTTCTGCACCTGTTGGCAATGGTTGCCAATAAATCTGATAACCCTCAGGCAATTGGGGCGCGGCAGTGCTGCTACGGAAATAAGGCATCATTTAATTATGGGCGCTTAAAACTTCGTTCAACCGGTGTTGCGCAAGCCTGCAGCGATACCATTAATCGTGAGCAAGGCACCACGTAACAGTTCGCTGCGGCTATAGGTTCTTGTGTCGTTTGCTTCTGTTTCATTCATTGGCGGTTGTCTATGTTGATTGCGCAATCGCCTTAAAAGTGCAACTTGCAAAAAGCCTAAGGGCACGATTGTGCGGTTGCGTAGTTCTACTGATTGTTGTAAACCAGGATCACCATCAAGCAGCCTTTTATGGCCAGAAATTTGTAGTACTAAATCTTTAGTTAGTTGATATTCGCTTGAAATCTGCTCAAAAATTGCTTCAAATGCTGTGCGGCTTTCCGGGCTACCTAACGATTGTACGTAGTGATGCGCTAGATCTAAATCAACCTTGGCGAGTGTCATCTCCACCTTGGAAATCAACATCCTAAAGAAGGGCCATCGTTGATATAAAACCCGCAACAATTCTAGTTGTTTGGGATCGATATCAAGTTCATCGCGTATGGCGGCGCCCACTCCAA
>NZ_JAGQEK010000126.1 GCF_024346075.1 Synechococcus sp. Cruz CV12-2-Slac-r | reverse complement strand
AGCCAATCGATCCC
The DNA here is from genome assembly GCF_024346075.1 of Synechococcus sp. Cruz CV12-2-Slac-r. Classification (GTDB taxonomy): domain Bacteria; phylum Cyanobacteriota; class Cyanobacteriia; order PCC-6307; family Cyanobiaceae; genus Synechococcus_D. The sequence goes on along the minus strand of NZ_JAGQEK010000126.1, from coordinate 4,647 downwards.
CTCAAGGCCTACCCAATCCCCCACCATCACTTGGACACCTTCATGGGCAAGGCGGGAACGACGGGTGCATAGCAGTAGACGCTGCTCTGCGGGCCCGGGATTTTCTAACCTCACCCTGCAAAAATTTGCCTCTAGGGCCATCACTTGAGCCCGCGGCAGTTCAGCCACGGAGAATTCTTAATTGCACCGAACCATCTAATTGCGGATCTCTTATTAGTTCTTGCACTTGATCAGATCCCTCAAGTGATTCCACCACCATGCGATCAGGTTCACCGCCATCAAGCCAAACCTGCAACAACTTGCCTGGTGCTAATGCTTCAAGGGCCAGCTTGGTGCGAATAAAATTAAGCGGACATGGGGTGCCGCGTAAATCAAGCACTGTTATAAAAACCGCAATGGCAAACTAATCATTGAAACAGACCACCAAATAAACCTTTGCCTTTGGGATGGCTTCTAGCAATAGTAGTAAGTTCTTCAAGTAACTCACGCTCCTTTGCTTCTAATTTCTGAGGCACTACCACTTTCACTGTAAACATATGATTACCACGGGCTACTGGATTACCTAAGCGAGGTACACCTCGATCTTTGAGGGTGAGAACAGTGCCGGGCTGAGTGCCGGGGGGAATTTGAAACTCTTCAGGTCCATCAACAGTTTCCACCTGAAGGCGATCACCCAATATTGCCTGTAGATAACTAATTGCTAGTTCCGAATTTATATGGATACCATCGCGGCGCAATTTTGAATCGGCCTGCACAAATAACACCACATAAAGATCACCAGAAGGGCCGCCGCGCACGCCGGCATTTCCTTCGCTGTTAACCCTTAGCCGCGTGCCAGAATCAACACCAGCGGGGATATTAATTCTTAGTTTCTTACGCACTTGTTGAACTCCTTGGCCGGCGCAATCGCCACAGGGATCAGCAATCACCTGGCCGCTACCTTCACAGGCAGGGCATGGAGCCACTTGGGTAAAAGTGCCAAAGGGGGTGCGGGTAGCGCGGCGCACCTGGCCGGCGCCACCACAGGTGCTGCAATTCACCGGACCACTGCCAGACTTTGCACCACTGCCTTTGCAAGTACCGCAGGTTTCCAAATGACGGATTTGGATTTCCTTTTCTTGACCAAATACCGCCTCTTTGAAGCTGATATTTAGATCAAATCTCAAATCGTCCCCTTGCCGGGGGCCGCGCTGTCTTTGACCCGGCGCTGCAGCACCACCAAAACCACTAAAGAAAGTTTCAAATAAATCAGCAAACCCACCCATGTCGCCCATGTCTGGCGCGCCGGCTGCGCCAGAAACCCCAGCCTCTCCAAATTGGTCGTAGCGGGCCCGAGTTTTCGGATCTCCTAATACTTCATAAGCTCTTCCAACTTCTTTGAACTTATCTTCTGCGCCAGGATCCTTATTTACATCTGGGTGATATTGACGCGCTAAACGCCGATAAGCACGTTTTAAAGTTTCAGCATCAGCATCTCTAGGCACTGCCAGCAGTTCGTAATAATCAGCCATTAGTTATTACCTTCAGCCTCAGCGGTGGCTGCATCGCTGTTCGAATCATTGGTTTCGCCTGAGGGGCCAGGACCCATAGAAACTTTCACCATGGCGTGGCGCAACACACGGCCATCGAGGTGATATCCGCGCTGAAGTTCCTCAATAACCACATCTTCTGGGTATTTATCGCTTGGTTCATTGAGTACAGCTTCATGGAGGCTGGGGTTAAAAGCTTCACCCTCCACCCGCATCGGCGATACCCCCAACTGCTTCATCACATCTACTAATTGTTTATACAAACCTTGGTAACTGCGATGCAATCCTTGGGCCTCTTCTCCCTCAGGATTCAGCTGTTGACGGGCCCGCTCGAAGTTATCCACCACCGGTAAAATTTCACTAAGGGTGCTGCAGATCAATTGCAGCCGCAAATCTTCCGTTTCCCGTTGCTGCCGCTTACGAAAATTATCGAAATCCGCTGCAATACGCATGTATTGCCCGCGTAACACTTCATTCTCCTGGCGCAGGCTGGCTAGATCAGCTTCAACTGATTCGTTTGCAGCAACAGATTCGTTTGCAACAGTTGCTTCGGCCGCAGGAATCGTTTGTTCCTCCATAGAAATGGGCGTATCAGTGCTTGCCTGCTCAGGAGCGGGGGAAGCGGGGGAATCTTCGTTCATGCGGCAACCCAACAGATTTCATTATTTTGCTGGGATCCCTACCCCTGAATCAAGGTCGGGAAACCCCGCCATCCTGAAAACAAATACGAGCCATTGCGGTGTGGAGCGGCATGGAAAAATTTGAACTAAGCAACAAATTTGACAATTTTGCAAGCCCAGAAGCACTTGTAGAGCCGCCTCTGGAAGAAAGTGCGGCAAATATCAGTGCATCACCAATGGTGCAACTAGCAGATCGCATTTTGTTAAAGGCTCTCGATAGCAAAGCCAGCGACATTCACATAGAACCCCAAGAGAATGAATTGCGGGTAAGGCTGCGGCTCGATGGGGTGTTGCAAAACGCCTTTGAACCCCTGCCCGCAAAAGTTATTCCTGCTCTCACCAGCCGTTTCAAGATCATGGCCGATCTTGATATCGCTGAGCGGCGCTTAGCCCAAGACGGTCGAATACGCCGGAACTACAAAGGCCGCACGGTGGATTTCCGCTTAAACGTGCTGCCCAGCCGGTTTGGCGAAAAACTGGTTTTACGTTTGCTCGATTCCAGCACCACGCAGCTGGGTTTAGAGCAATTAATCAGTGATCCCTTGGTGCTTGCAGAACTGCGGGAGATCGGTCGCAGGCCATACGGCATTTTGCTGGTTACCGGCCCCACTGGTTCGGGCAAGAGCACCACTCTTTACGGCTTATTAGCAGAACGCAATCACACGGAACTAAATATTTCCACCGTTGAAGATCCAATCGAATACACCCTGCCGGGTATCACCCAAACCCAGGTAAATAGGGAAAAGGGCTTTGATTTTGCTCAGGCCCTCAGAGCATTTATGCGTCAAGACCCAGATGTGTTGCTGGTGGGGGAAACCCGCGATCTGGAAACCGCCAAAACCGCCCTTGAAGCAGCACTTACCGGCCATCTAGTGCTCACAACCCTGCACTGCAACGATGCCCCAAGCGCTGTTGCCCGTCTTAGCGAAATGGGGGTAGAAACCTTTCTGCTTAGTGCTGCACTTGTGGGTGTGCTGTCGCAAAGGCTTCTGCGGCGACTATGCAGCCATTGCTGCGAGGTGCACCAACCCGAGGAAATTGAACTTGCTCGCCTTGGTTTAAAAGCAAGCGAGGGCAGCAGCATCAACTTCAAACGTGCACCAAAAACAAACTCCTGCGATCAATGCAATGGCCTGGGCTATCGGGGCCGCATCGGTGTATTTGAACTAATGCGCATCAACGATGAATTATCGGCAGCAATCGGCAAAGGGGCCAGTAGCAATGAATTGCGCAGATTGGCGTTAGCTAATGGCATGAAAACACTCCTAGGCAGCGGCATAAGCCTGGCGAAACAGGGTCACACCAGCCTGGATGAAGTGGAGAGGGTGTTGCTAACAGATTCAGGCCTGCAACAGGAAATACGCCAAAAACAAGTTAGTAATGCCACCTGCAAAGGCTGTAATGCCGGCTTGCAAGACGAATGGCTCGACTGCCCATATTGCCTAACTACGAGATAAACAGATAGGGGGGAACACTGCAGCAACAGAGCAATAAAAAGTATGGCTGCAGCAATCGATCCAGAAATGAGTGCCTTGATGTTGGCGCTGCTGGCAGCTGGTGGCAGCGATCTGCATATATCAGCAAATTCAGCTGCCTACGGACGCATTAATGGCGAATTACAACCTCTAACAGACAATAAATTTAGCAGCGGGGAGATTAAACGACTAATTTACTCATTGTTGAGTAGCCAGCAGCAGCAGCAATTAGAGAAGAATTACGAACTAGATTGTGCATATGAGCTTAGAAACGTTTCAAGATTTCGGCTTAATGTGTACAAGGAAAAAAATAACTTGGCCGCCTGCTTGCGATCCCTTGGCAATAAAATACCAAGTTTTAAACAACTCGGCCTGGCACAATCGCTGCTTGAAATCATCGATCGCCCCAATGGCTTGGTGCTGGTTACAGGCCCGACCGGCTCAGGCAAAAGCAGCAGCCTTGCAGCAATACTTGAACATATAAACCAAAATAAAGCGCATCACATAATAACAGTGGAAGATCCGATTGAATTTTTATATCAGCCGGCCAAAAGTTTAATTCATCAAAGGGAGTTAGGCGAGGATACCCACAGTTTTGCAAATGCTCTGCGGGCAGCGCTACGGGAGGATCCAGATGTGATCCTAGTGGGCGAACTAAGGGATCTTGAAACAATTCAGCTAGCGATAAGCGCTGCAGAAACAGGCCATTTAGTGTTTGCAACATTGCACACCAATTCGGCTGCCCAAACAATTGAACGGCTAATTGATGTATTTCCGGCCGCTCAACAAAGCCAGATCCGAATGCAGCTTAGTGGCAGCTTACTGGCGGTATTCGCGCAAACACTATGCAGAGCTATTGATAAAAGTAACGGTTGCTTTGGCAGGGTGATGGCACAAGAAATAATGATAAATAACAACGCAATTGCAAACTTAATTCGCGAAGGTAAAACAGCACAAATATAT
>NZ_JAGQEK010000125.1 GCF_024346075.1 Synechococcus sp. Cruz CV12-2-Slac-r | reverse complement strand
ACATTTTGAATGGGCTATTTGTTACTTTCCGACCATCACCATAATCAACGGTTCCTTGCAGGCGTGGCAGTAAATCATCAACGCTAGCTTTCACATACTTATCTTCCGAAAGAATCTCAGCTAATTCTTTTGCGTTTGCTGGATTATCTGCCCATTTTTGTGCTTGTTGCACAGCCATAATTAAGCGTAAGCTGGCGTTCGGGTTCTTCTTTACCCAATCAGCCCTCATTGTGAATGCTTTTTCTGGATGCTCTTTCCAAATCTCACCTGTTTGTGTAATTGTGTAGCCAAGTTTTTTGTTAACTAGTCTTTCATTCCATGGCTCGCCAACGCAAAACACATCCATAGTGCCACTCTGCATGTTGGCAACCATTTGCGGTGGAGGAATTACCACAAGATCGGCATTTTTATTGGGATCTACTCCATTGGCTGCCATCCAATACCGCATCCACAGATCATGGGTGCCGCCTGGAAATGTAACCGCTGCTTTAAATTTATCGCCAGTTTTATTTTTCTTGTCTACAGTTTCAATTAGATTGGGTGCCTTTACTTTTAGTTTCTCATCTAGAAATTCTTTAGAGCCAGAGATTGCCTGCCCTTGGGTATTTAGCCTTGCTAAAATCAGCATAGGTAAGGGTTGCTTGCTTTTGGTTATTGCTCCTGTTGAAAGCAGGTAGGGCATTGGTGAGAGGATGTGAGCGCCGTCGATACCACCTCTGGAACCACCCAGTTCAAGGTTATCCCGTGTAACAGCCCATGATGTTTGTTTTTTCAGCTCAACGCCAGTCATTCCTTGTTTATTAAAGAAACCCTTCTCTTTGGCAATTATCAATGGAGCTGAATCCGTTAGCGCAATGAAGCCCAATTCAACTTCTGTGGTTTCAGGTTTACCCGGTGCGGCGATCGCAACCAGAGGCGAAAGCAACAGTGAAATTGCTGAAGTAGCTGCAGAAACTACGAAATAACGGCGGGTGAAATAACCCATGGCAATGGTAAATGTGGTTTGAGCCCGGAGTCTGGAAAACTGCAGCCGGGTGTTTTGGGCGGCGCAACTGCTGACCGCCCCATAAGAACACCACGTTGCAGGGCGCCAAATTGTGTGAATCGCTACCGATCACCTAGGTAATTTTGTTTTCGAGGAATTCGCCGAGGGCGAGGGGCAGATTCCCCCTGCTTTTACTGTTGCTATGACTATGGCCTGGGCTGCAAAGCTTCAGCAGTGCAAATCTCTCAAGTTCATCAAGCTGTTGCCATTGCCGCAGGTTTGGCACCGGCTGCTTAGAAGCTAGGCATGCCTCTTCGATCAAACCAGGTACTCGGTCTATTTGCTGCCATTCCTCCTGGATTGCCCTGTTTATTTCGTTGCAGGATTCCTTCAGCCGATCAGCGAGCTTGTGGAGCTCCAGCTCGCTATCGCCCCAGTTCAGCAATTCCATTTTTTGCTCGTCTCCCAGTTCAAGCCATTGCTGCAGGCGAAGCTTGCGGCCACATAAATCAAGTTTGCGCCGCACTGCCATCGGTATGCAGCGCAAGTTATCGCTGAATTCAGCTTCAAATTTGAAAATGCGGCAATGGCGTTCCGTTTTTTTCATAGTTGAACAGCTGTTAGAGCTTTTTGGATTTGCCCCAAGCGTTTTAATAACGCTCCGCTTTCGAGCAGTTCCTTTGCTTTTTTAATGCCGCTGTTTAAATCCTTCTGGTTATCGCTGATCCAAAGCATTGCTCCGAGGTTCCAAAGCAGTGCCTCTGCCATAGGACCACTGCCTCCGAGAGCCGTAATTGCTTGCTCCGTCCAGGTTTCCATATCGGTAAAAGCTGGATCAGCTCCCTTAAATCCATGGTCCCGCGGGTGCAGGATCAGGCGTTGCTGCTTGCCTTGGTATGAACGGCTAGTGATGCAGGCTCGGCCAAGGGATAAATCCGTTGATCCCTCCAGACCTTTCACCGTAACCACATCATCTTCCTGCGCTAAAGACAAAGCTGCTATCGCCCTTGCTTCCGTTGGTGGATGCACATAGCCAGTTATTAAAAGGTGTTTGCCTTGGTGAGGTGTCCAGATCAGCTCGAGGCTTGCCAGTGGTGGCCTTTTGCCTATTTGGTCGCGAATTGGTGTGAGCTTTTCTGCCGCTGGAAATAAATTGGGTTGATGGCATAGGGCTATTCCTTCTTCAAGAAGCAATCGCTGCACCTGTTCAAGCTTTAGGTTCCCCCAGGGGAGCCCAAGGCAATTCATTAGCTCTGCCAGCGTTATTCCCCATTTCACAGGCATGGGGTTGCCGCCGCTCAATACCACCGTTTCACCGGCAGCTACAAGCCCAATGGCAGTTAGGGGCAGCAGCGGTGCAGTGCGGTTGCGACCGTCGTAGGGCACTCCAAAGCAAATGGCGCGGCGGCCAGGGCTGCTGAGCACAGGTCCTTGGCGGCGATAGCTGCGCAGCATCCCGGCCAGCTCCTGGGGTTCAGGCCTGCGTATGCGGTGGGCGATCAGAAATGCTCCTAATTGAGCATCAGTTGCAACGCCATCAAGCATGGCGTCCATGGCTTCTTCCGCTTCGCTAAGGCTTAGGCCACTGCTGGTGTGCTCACCGCTGCCCACCTTGCCAAGCAATTCCCGAAAGCGCTGCTGGGCAGGGTTGAGGCTGGAGCCGCGGTTGGAAGCCAGGGTCAACAGGGTTTGTGAAACTAGCCACTATTCAAAGCGTTGGCGATTCGGTAGTAAAAGGCACATAGCGGGTGGGCACTCCTAGAGAAAGTGGCAAGGTTGATTTATTAATGCCATGCCAGCTGCTGCATTAAGCAAAATTGAGCAGGCAAAGGCTGAGCGTTGTGGCTTGGAACTTGAAGCTGAGTTAGATCAACTCGCCCATGCCGGCTGGCAGCAATTGGATGAAGCTGATCTAACTATTCGTTTGAAATGGTTGGGGATCTTCTTTAGACCCGTAACCCCAGGGCGATTCATGTTGCGCCTACGCTTACCCAATGGCGTTATTAATAGCCACCAGCTTGAACTTTTAGCCGAGGCCATAGATCGCTGTGGTGAACATGGAAGCGCTGATATAACTACTCGTCAGAATTTGCAATTGCGCGGTCTTTTGCTTGAAGATATGCAGCCGCTTTTGACTCAGTTGCAGACAGTGGGGCTAACCAGTAAACAATCGGGCCACGACAATCCCCGCAACATCACAGGCAACCCCCTTGCAGGCATCGACCCCGATGAATTTATTGATACCCGCCCATTGGTGGATGCCATCCAGGCTGAGTTACTTGGAATTGATGGACCGCGTAATTTGCCCCGCAAGTTCAATGTGGCCGTTGGCGGTGCAGCAGATAGTTTTCTTTTGCATAACGACCTTGCTTATCTGCCTTCTATTTATGCCGGTGAATTGGGTTTCACCGTTATGGTTGGTGGTTTCTTTTCCGCCCAGCGCAATGAACTAGCTAAACCCCTTGGCCTGTGGCTGCGGCCTGAGCAATTAGCTGGTTTTAGCCTTGCTGTGTTGCTTCATTACCAGGAAAATGGTAACCGCATGGCCCGAAACAAAAGCCGCTTAATGTATTTAATTGATCAGCTTGGGTTTGATATTTATCGGCAGCAGTTGTTAGATGCCTACGGTCAACCTGTGCAGGTTCATGATGGCAGTCATTTAGTTGATCAACCACCCCGGTCTTGCCTTGGTGTAAATCAGCAAGCTCAAAAGGATTTCCATTGGCTTGGCTTGCATGTGCCCATGGGTAGGCTTGATGCCGATTCAATGTTTGAACTTTCGCGTTTGGCGCGCACCTACGGCAATTCAGAAATACGCCTCACAGAAGCGCAAAATTTATTGATAGCCAATATTCCCAATGAAAAACTTGATCAGCTCCTTGCTGAACCGCTATTACTACGTTTTAGCCCCAAGCCCAGCCACCTGCAGGCGGAGGCGGTGAGTTGCACAGGTAGCAAGTATTGCAGTTTTGCAATGATCCCAACAAAATCAACTGCTCAAAAAGTACTTGAACAGTTGGAGCTAACTTTGCAGTTAGAGCGCCCCCTACGCAGCCACTGGACTGGCTGCGCCAATGCTTGCGGCCAGCCTTACATGGGTGAGCTCGGTTTTATGGGCGCTAAAACAAAGCACAATGGTGAAATGGTAGAAGCAGTTAAGGTTTATCTAGGCGGTGATTTGGGGGCCTCACCAAAGCTGGCAGAGCTCTATGGCAAGGCGATTCCATTAACTGAGTTGGCAGATCAGTTGAAGCCCCTTTTGGTTGAGAAATTTGGCGCTGTTTTGCGAGGTTGAATCATCGGCCTGGAATTTTCCCAGGAGCTAACAACCCAGCAATGGTTTCAACAGCTCCAAGCAGGTGAACAGCCCTTGCTTCGCCATGAATTAGCAGCAATGCTGCCAAAACTTAACCAGAGCCAAGCCTTTGAAGTATTCGCCCTTTGGTTGGCTCAACTAACAGATGACAAGCAAGATTTTCAAAAGGCTGAATTAATTAGTTGCACTGATTTGGTTGGTTATCAGCGCAGTTCAGCCGCTGCTCAATTGCTTCGTAATGCCCTTGGGCCCGATGCCTCCCAGCAATTACAACAATTGCTTTTGCCTCTTTTGGGATATCAACGCAACCAGCAAGATTTTCTATTTCTACGCAAACAAGTTCTACAGCCAGGACCATTGTTGTTACGTCGGGCAGCCCTTGAGGGGGTGGCTAGGGGGCTGGGGGCCTGGCCCCTTGGGCCCTTGCGCAATTGCTTGTTGGT
>NZ_JAGQEK010000124.1 GCF_024346075.1 Synechococcus sp. Cruz CV12-2-Slac-r | reverse complement strand
ACGCCTGCGTTAGCACCCGCAGGTCGCGTATCACAAGTGATTCAAATAAAAACCCCAACCATTCCAGATCTTTAAGCAAGCGATCTGGGCTTGCCCCCATGGCTGCTACTGCCAAAGAGGGGTCGCAGAAATGACGTTTTGGCGCCTGCCTAAGGGCTGCTTTTGAACGCAGATGGGGTCGCCAGGCCGGTTGATTTTCGAGCACCATTAATCGCTCTAGTGCCTGCAAATAATCCGCCACAGTACGGGGATCAAGGGGGCCATCACTACCGCCAACATCAGCTGCCAATGTGGCCAAACTCACCTCGGTGGATACATTGCGCCCAAGCGATCGCAGCAATGCAGCTAACCGTTGCGGATCACGCCGTTTTGTATCTACCCGTTGGAGATCCACCTGCTTTACCTGCTCCAAATAATCGCGGGCAGCACGGCAGGCCGCCCCTGTTGATTGTTCAAGCTGACCTGGCCAGCCGCCACGGCAGATCAGTTCTGCCAAATCAGTAATTGCAAGGCCTGGATCAGCGCACTTAACAGGTTCAGCATTAAATAGTGCCGCCAATGAAACACTGCCTTTGCCAGCGCCGCTTTCGTGCAGGGTCATTGGCCGAAGCCGTAAAAACGAAAATCGACCCGCTCCGGTATGGCGTTCAACATCATCAGCTGGTACTGCAGAGCCAGTGAGCAGAAATTGACCAGGCCCTTGCACTTCATCTACCGCCCGGCGCACCAAATTCCAGAGCGCTGGCTCCACCTGCCATTCATCGAGCAAACGCGGTCGCGCACCAGCCAAAACCAAAGCGGGATCCACCGCTAAAGCTTGTCTGGCTGCGTTATCAACATCCAGCAGCACCGTGGATGCTGCCAACTGCTTTGCCATCAAGGTTTTTCCGCAGGCCTTTGGGCCTTCAATTACCACTGCACCAGCAGCGGCAAGGCAGAAACGCAATTCAAGGTCAGCAATGCGGGGCCGATAAAAGAACGCCATACATGCTCGCCAATGCAGTAAATGGCGAGATTCTAATGCGGTTTTTAGCGAGACTTCAATGCAGTAGATGGCTTAATGCCAATCTTCCAGATAATTAAGCAAGCGATCTGGGAAATAGCGATTATTACCTGGCTTTCGGCACTGGTTTCGATCGCCTCCACCAAGGATTGGGAAATGCATTTACAGAAATAACGCCCAAACCAGGCCGCCAGGCCAAACTGCGTTAATGCAAAGCCTGTTAACACCCTGAACCAGGAAACCCTGCTGTTTGAACCAGCCCAGCCGCAGCTGGGGGCACTGAAAACAGTGCTGGCATTCCCTAGCACCTACAGCGTTGGGATCACAAGCTTGGGCTATCAAGTGGTGTGGGCAACGCTTGCCAAGCGGCCTGATGTGGATGTGCGCCGTTTGTTTACAGATCAAGGCGACCCATTGCATCGCCATTGCGATCTATTTGGTCTTTCCTTGAGTTGGGAATTAGATGGACCTGTGTTGCTCGATCTTCTGCAACAACAGCGGATTCCGATCTGGGCAAGCCAACGAGGTGAAAACGAACCCCTTGTATTTGGCGGTGGCCCTGTTCTCACTGCAAACCCAGAACCATTAGCACCTTTTTTTGATGTGGTGCTGCTTGGAGATGGAGAGGATCTACTACCAGCATTTATTGATGCGCTGCAATTGCATCGCAATGCAACCCGCAGCCAACGCTTACGACAACTAGCCCAGCTGCCTGGCGTTTATGTGCCGAGCCTTTATGTGCCGCGCTATTCCAAAGAAGGTGTGCTGGAACGAGTGGAACCGGTAGATGCGGGCATTCCAGCAACAGTGGCTAAACAAACCTGGCGCGGGAACAACCTCACCCATTCAGAGGTAATCACTCCAGAAGCTGCCTGGCCCTCAATCCATATGGTGGAAGTAGTTCGTAGTTGCCCGGAGTTATGCCGTTTTTGCTTAGCCAGTTACCTAACCCTGCCGTTTCGCACGCCATCACTAGAAGCAAACCTGATCCCTGCGGTGGAAATGGGTTTAAAAGCCACTGCCCGGCTTGGCCTGCTAGGCGCGTCCGTTACCCAGCATCCTCAATTCAACGATCTGCTCAGCTGGCTAGCCCAAGATCGTTTTGATGGTATTCGCCTAAGTGTGAGTTCAGTGCGTGCCGCCACTGTTACGCCTCAATTAGCTCAAATCCTCGCAAAAAGAGGTGGTAAATCGCTCACGATTGCGATTGAAAGCGGTAGCGAGCGAATGCGGGAAGTAGTTAATAAAAAACTAAATACTGATGAAATTTATGCCGCTGCCAGATATGCAAAAGAGGGCGGATTAACAGGCCTAAAGCTATATGGAATGGTGGGTTTACCAACAGAAGAAGAAAGCGATGTGGAAGCCACAGCTGATCTTTTACTAGCCCTTAAAAAAGCAACCCCCGGCCTACGTTTATCCCTTGGTGTTAGCACTTTTGTGCCCAAAGCCCATACCCCTTTTCAATGGTATGGCGTGCGGCCAGAAGCAGAAAAGCGCCTAAAGCTACTTGCTAAACGCTTGCAACCAAAGGGGATTGAACTGCGGCCTGAAAGCTATGGCTGGAGTGTGATCCAGGCCCTATTTTCCCGTTCTGATCGTCGCTTAGCGCCAGTTATTGCAGCAGTTGGCAGCCAAAACAACAGCCTAGGGGGCTGGAAAAAGGCCTATCGAGAACATGCAAATACCCTGCCGCCATGGCAGGAACTAATCCATAACACCTGGAGCACCTCGGTGGTGCTGCCTTGGGATCACCTTGATGGGCCCCTAACTAAAGCCACCTTGGTGGGTCATTTGGGGGGCAACATTTAACAGTCCGTTGCTAGAGTTAGCAATATTTAAACGTCCCACACCATGGCAAAAGATCTGTTCACCCAAAAAGCAGCAAAATCAGCTTCTTTGAAGGTTGCAAGTACGTTTGCTGCCCCTGAAGAAACTGGAACACGCCACTTTAAAAAACCCGAAGCCCTAGCAAAAGATGAACTGTTAGTGCAATGGTCAGCTGAAGCTACAACTGCAATTAGAGCCCAAATTCATAAGCAACTTGAAACAGAGGTGGTTGAAACTCTGCATACAAAAGCCATGAAAACCAGTAATACTGGAGTTCTGGAAGTAGTAATCAATAAAAAAAGTAACCGCAGTCTAAGTCAGTTACAGAAAGAGTTCAGCAATGAAGCAACAGTAATATTCGCAGAACCAAATCAAACTATAAGTATCCAAGCTATCAGCAACGACCCAAAGATTAATAATTTATGGGGCACGCAAGGTAGTTATGGCAGCAAGGCAACAACCGCGTGGGATCAAAATTATATTGGTAGCAGCAAAATAGTAACGGGTATTATTGACAGTGGAATTGACTATACTCATCAAGATCTTTACCTAAATATTTGGCTAAATCAGGGAGAAATCCGAAGCTTGAGCTTCTTCTCCTTTCTGCAAGACACAGACAAAGATGGCTTAATAACATTTCGAGATTTAAACAGCAGTATCAATCTAACAAACCCAAGCGCAAATCTCAAGGATTGGAACACGAATGGCTATATAGATGCTGGAGATTTATTGAATAATCAGTCTGGCTGGGAAGACGGTAAAGATAATGACATCAATGGCTATATCGATGATTTAATTGGCTGGGATTTCGTCAACAAAGATAATGATCCTTACGATGATAACAGTCATGGAACTCATGTTGCGGGCACAATTGGAGCAATAGGTAACAATAATACTGGCGTCTCAGGCCTAAACTGGCAAACTCAAATGATCGCTCTAAAAACATTGAGCGGTGCAGGCAGCGGCTCTCTAAGTTCTGCGGTAGGAGCCACCGATTATTTTACTACCGCAAAAGTACAGGCCAGCAATCGCAACGAATCAAGCAGATTTATTGGAACGAATAACTCTTGGGGCGGCGGCGGATATTCGCAAGCTTTGGCAGATAGTATTAAAAGAGCGAGTGATCAAAACCTACTATTCATTGTAGCAGCGGGCAATGGAGGCAGTGATGGAATTAGTGACAACAATGATATCTATCAAAATTATCCTTCAAACTACACAAATTCAAATGTAATAGCTGTTGCATCATTAACAAGCACTGGTGCATTATCTAGTTTTTCTAACTATGGTGCAGTAAGTGTAGATCTTGGAGCGCCGGGATCTTCAATACTGTCTACATTACCTGGCAATCAATACGGCACATATAGTGGAACATCTATGGCTACTCCCCACGTAACCGGAGCCTTAGCTTTGATGGCTGCTGCTGCGCCACAGGCAACTGCGCAACAACTAAAAGACACACTATTGCAATCAGCGGTAGCAACAACTTCCCTTTCTGGAAAAACTTTAAGCGGAGGTAGATTAGATGTGGCGGCGGCTATCAGTAAACTAAATGGTGTCCCACCTACAGCGACTCCCAACTATACCCTTACCCCATCCGCAAGCAGCATTAATGAAGGTGCCGTTATTACAAGTACAGTTACTACAACTAATCTTGCAACTGGTAGCAAACTTTATTACGCCTTAAGTGGTACTGGAATAACAATTGCAGATTTCTCAGCAGGCTCCCTCACTGGAGAAGGCGCAACTGATACTACTGGTAAATTTACTTTCTCTCACACGATCAAAAATGATCTATTAACAGAAAATACCGAAACGCTTTCTATAAAACTATATGCTGATTCTGCTCGCACCTTACAGGTTGGATCTACTGCAACTGTATCAATTGCTGATACATCTAAAGCCTCAACACCATTA
>NZ_JAGQEK010000123.1 GCF_024346075.1 Synechococcus sp. Cruz CV12-2-Slac-r | reverse complement strand
CCCAACTCACCGGCGGGGATGCCCCCCTTTGAAAGCTTTGCCATTAAGTATTTACCGCGCCGCTGCCAATCGTTGATGCGGCAACCGCTAAGGGCCGCAGCAAAGCCATCTGGATCCCCTTTAGGGGCCGCTACAGCGCGGCTGCGCAATACACACACCCTTTGCACCACAAAGCCATCAACCTGCTGCTGAAGGCCGCGGCGGACAGTTTCAACCTCGGGAAGTTCTGGCACCCGCCTTAGGCAGGATCGAGCTCAGCTTCTGAAAAGTTGTTTGTGTTTATGCCGCCATCAACGCCGGAGAAACCGTTGTAATTCACCTTTTCGAAGCGCACCACCACTGGATAGCGGATGCCTGAGGTGTCTATGGAAGCAACAGTTCCTTCTTCGTTGAACCAGTAAGACTCAGGCCGCTTGATACGCACCTTGTCGCCGCGGGAAATTGCCATCGCAGGGCCAGTGTTAGGGATGTCTCAATGAAATTACCTACCCCAGAGCCCATTGCCGATCTCCCGTCATGATTTGTCGCGGCCTTTGTTTGATTTGTTGTGGCACCAAACCCCTCGATGGAAGCACCGGTGCTCCACTTAGATCTGCCTGATCCAAGCCAAGACGACCTCAGCAGCATTGAATTCCATGCCCGCCTTGAGCAGGCCTGGGAGCTATGTGATCGCTTCGATCTTCAAACTGAAATTTGGCGTGGCCGCATTCTTGGAGCCGTTAGAGATCGCGAGAAACGCGGCGGCGAAGGTAGAGGTGCTGGCTTTTTGCAGTGGTTGCGGGAGCAGGAGATCAGTAAAACCAGGGCTTACGGCTTAATTCAGCTCTCGGAATCCGCCGACAGCCTCGTGGGCGGCGGTTTGCTCGAGGAATCCAGCGTTAATAACTTTTCCAAACGCGCTTTTCTTGAAACCGCCCAAGCGGATCCTGAGGTGCAGCAATTGATCAGCGAAGCTGCCAATGAAGGCCAACAAATAACTCGCACCCAGGTGCGACGCCTTAGTGATCAATACACCTCTGCCACCAGTGAACTGTTGCCTCAGATCATTCGTGAACGCACTCAACAAAATCTGCTGCCCCCCAAAGTGGTAGCCCCTTTGGTACGGGAATTAGCCCGCTTGCCTGAATTACAACAGGAAGACCTGCGGCGAGTGCTGCAGGAAGAACCTGAAATTGAACAGATCAAAAACGTCACCCTCACCGCCCGCTGGCTAACTAAGGCCGCGGAGTCTGGCCTTGCGGTGCGGGCCCTGCAACATGAATCCATCGATCTTGAAAAGGCGATGCAAGAGGCCCAGCGCCTAGACATGCTCGGCTTAGTAGCTGATGTGGTGGGTCAGGCTCAGCAGTTGGAGCAAGCGGTGCTCAAGCTGCATACCAGCTGGCGCCGGCTTGGCGGTTTGCATGAACGGCTCTGGCTGGAAAGCGGCAGTAGTACTCCCTATTTGCGCAGCCTCTTGCAGGGTTTAGAAACCCTTAGTGGCAGCAACCTTCGGGTATCACTTGGCGAATTGGCCGGTGGAAAAAAACTGAGGCTGCAATTGGTAGAGGAAGCAGCTGATCATTTGGAACCTCCACAGATTTAGAGCACAGGTCTAATTACTGATCAAAAGCAATGAAATGAGCCTTGCTTGGTGTTTTATTGCCGGTATGGTTTGGCTGTGAGCAGATCTAAGAAAGAAGGTTTAGTTATTAGTCCGCCAAGTGCGGATCTATTAATTGAAACCCTACGCAACAGCTTTGGACACACCGATTTTCGGCCTGGCCAGCGGGAGGTGGTGGAAGCTTTGCTTTCTGGACGCGATTGTCTAGCTGTATTGCCAACTGGAGCGGGAAAATCCCTTTGTTATCAATTGCCTGCGTTAGTGCGCCAAGCCTTAGTGGTGGTGATTTCACCGCTGGTGGCCTTGATGCAAGACCAGGTGGCCCAGCTGCGCCGTAAAGGAATAGCTGCCGCTTGTTTACACGGGGGCCTAAGCCAGGAGGAGCATCAACAGCTGCAGCAGCAATTGCAACAGCGCCAGCTGAGGCTGCTTTATCTGGCTCCTGAACGTTTAAAAGGTGAATCTTGCAGACGCTTACTTGAAGAACTAATCGATCAGGGGCAATTGGTGGCGATAGCAGTAGATGAAGCCCATTGCATTAGTGCCTGGGGCCATGATTTCAGACCCGACTACAGACGGCTTGGCCAATTGCGGCAGCTGTGCCCTGGAGTGCCGCTGGTGGCCTTAAGCGCCACAGCGCCAGCGAGGGTGAGGGCTGATGTGATTCGGCTATTGGAATTACGGCGCCCCTTAATCCAGGTTCGCTCAGCCAGGCGTCCCAATCTTGTTTATCAAATGTTGTGGCGACCAGAGGATCCCCTTGAGCTGGTGCTGAAAAAGGCCCAAGCAGCCCGTGGGGCAGTGTTGATTTATACCCGAACCCGTCGGGGGGTTGAACGCTGGGCAAACCTATTGCGTAAACATAATTTGCCGGTGCTTGCCTATCACGCAGGCATGGATCCAGAAAGCAGGCTGCTCGCCTTGCAACAGTTTCAACAGGAGCCACAACCTGTGCTGGTGGCCACTGTGGCCTTTGGCATGGGTGTTGATAGGCCTGATGTGGGATTGGTGTTGCATCTGGAGCTGCCTTCAAGCCCTGAGGGTTATTTGCAGGAATCAGGGCGGGCAGGCCGTGACGGCAAACCGGCTGCGGTGGTGGTGCTATTTCGCGATGGCGACCGCAGTGGCCTCGCTTGGGCAATTAATGCTGCAAAAGATCCCGAAAGCAAGCTGCGTAATCGTTTAGCCCATCAGCAATTGCGTTTGATGGAATCGGTGGCTGAAGGAGCTCATTGCCGCCAGCAGGCCCTATTGGCTGCAGTGGGGGAATTAACTGCCCCTTGCGGCCAGTGCGATCGATGCCGTCGGCCGGTTTCCTTGATTGATGGCAGCTCAGATGCAATTCCATTGTTGAAAGCTTTAGCTGCAGCCCCAAAAGGTTTGGATAGTGCTGCCTTAGGAGCTGATCTGGCATCTGCAGAAGAGCCGGCACCCCTATGGCGCTGGCGCCTCAGGCGCCTGGTGGAAGCTGAGTTGGTAGCTGATAACGATTGCGGCAAAAGGCTCTGGCTTAGCGAAGCTGGGGAGAGGTTTCTGCGGCAGCCGCGACCCCTGCGCTGGCCGCAAGCGCCTGCAGATTTATGGGATCAACCTCTTTGCAGTGATTTATCGCGGCATACCGAAGCAACTAGGTCTTTTTCAAATTCCTGGGATGGGATTTCCCAAGCTTTCCAAGCTCCTGCCGGACCGGTTACGTTGAGCTTTTTGGCACCACAATTAACTGCTACATAAAGGGGCTGGCCTTCTTTATTGATGCTGGGGGCCACCAGGCTGCCGGCCATTGTGCGCCAGTTGCTCCAATCAACTTGCAAAGGGCCGTAATAACGCCAATCAGGATTAGTTGATTTTTTAGCTAACAACAATGGAGCAGCTGGTTTAATTGTTTTTGTGGGAGTTGTTGTAGTTGCTACTGGTGTTGCTGTTGTAATTGGTGTTGCTGTTGTAATTGGAGTGGCGGCAACTGCTTTAAGGCCTGCAGGCAGTTTTAAGGAGGTGCCAATTTTTACTTTATTTGGATCTTCAATCCCATTAAGGCTGATTAGGTTTGCCATCGGAATCCCGTAGATACGGGCAATAGCAGAAAGAGTTTGCTTTGGTTGCACTACATGAACCGCGTCTTCTGCCCGTAAAGGCAAAGCAGCAACTAGCAGCAGCAAAGCCAATAGGGGAGCTCTCATAACCAAATAAAGATCAATAGGCGCACATTAATGAAGTTGGCGAGATGCGCCAGTCCCCCCTGGCGCTTACTTAATCCAGAAAGCGACGCAGCCAGCTGAGGCGATTGCCGTAAGGGGGATAGCGAAAGGGCAGATCAAGCTGAAAGCCGCGTTTTAAAATTGAACGCAGGTTTGAAAAAGTTTCAAAACCATGGCGCCCGTGGCCGCGGCCCATGCCGCTTGCGCCCACCCCCCCGAAGGGCAATGTTGAGAATGCAGCCTGCACCACCACATCATTGAGAACTACGCCGCCCGATTGGCTGCTGTTTAGTAACAGTTCCTGGGCTTCGCGGTTTTGGCTGAACAGATAGATCGCAAGAGGATGTTCTCCTTCGTTCACCAAGGCGATAGCAGAGGCAAGATCAGCTACCTCTAGAAATGGCAGCAGCGGGCCAAAGATTTCTTCCTGCATTATTGGCTGGCTTAATTCGGCTGAAACAAGGGTGGGGGCGAAATACAGAGTTTTGCGATCCCTTTGCCCACCACTGAGTAATTGAGTCCCCTCCAGTAGTGCCTCAAGGCGATCGAATTGAGCCTGATTCACCAATCTTCCGTAGCTGGCTGAAAGGCTTGGATCTGAGCCGAAAAATGATTCCACTGCAGCTTTTATTGCCTCCTCCAGCGGTTTTCTTATCCCGGCTGTGGCGAGCACGTAATCGGGAGCAACGCAGGTTTGTCCGGCATTAAAAAATTTCCCCCAAGCGATGCGGCGAGCAGTTATTTCAAGATTTGCGTCATCTAAAACAATGCAGGGATTTTTGCCGCCAAGTTCCAGAGTTACTGGAATCAATTGCGTTGCGGCTGCAAGCATCACTTGGCGCCCGATCTTGGCTCCACCAGTAAAAAAAATGTGATCAAAAGGCAGTTGCAATAACTCCTGAGCGGTGCTTGCCCCCCCTTGCACCAGGGCAACCACGCTGGGATCAAAGTGATTTGCCACTGCTTCTGCCAATAGCGCCGCCACCTGAGCCGTTT
>NZ_JAGQEK010000122.1 GCF_024346075.1 Synechococcus sp. Cruz CV12-2-Slac-r | reverse complement strand
AGCATTAGATCGCGTTTATCTTCTAGCCGTTGTTCTATAAATGGCTCCCATAGGCCGTGGTCACCTGGTGCATCCTCTGGTTCGTTACTTGCATCAAATGAAGAACGAAAATCGCAGTAACGCTGGCGTAGTAATTCGTACCAGCTCCAGAAATCCTTTCTGTGGTAATTCTGGAATTGTTCTTCGCTTTTCTTGCCGCCAAGGTAAAGCTTGAATTGATCAGGTATGTGACCCAGGATCGGCTCAAGCAGTTCGCAATAAGCGCAAGCCTGCACAATATAAATAGGCTTGGGGTGGCTTGAAAGCTTGCATTCGATTGGGATGTAGCTCCAGCTGCCAAGATTTGAAGGACGATCTACGCGTTCAAGTAGGTCGGCTGAGCCGCGCATTTCATTGTTAGACATCGATGCTTGCCAGACGAAATCGGCACCAGCTCGCATCGCTTTTAATGTTTCCTCATAGTCGAAAGCCTCCTGCTTGCCACGCAGTTTTTCTACCTTTATTCCATTCTGCCCCTCTAGCTCTTTGATTAATAATTTTTCATGTTCTAAGCCAGCTTTATAGAGGAAGTCATCAAGTGTCTTTGTTATTGGACGCGGAGCCCGCAACGGTTCAGTGGCATGTAGCTCTTCCCACCAGGCGCCAATAACAGGGCTGCGACTGAATAGGGCTAACTGGGATGGGGTGATTAATCGATTAAACATTTGCTTGCTCAGAGGAGGTTAAAAGTAGAGGTGAAATAAATTGTGTGAAAATAGAACACCGCATCATACTAAGCTAAAAAACCGAGTATGAAACATTTAGCTATTCTAGATCAACACTAGAAAGCATGTGGCGGCAACGCATTAATCGATCAGCATCAACAGCCCAAGATACAATTTGACTATGTTTTGCATCAGAATCATCACACATTTGATCAACAATACCATCATGATATTGCTCCAGACTTGAAATCAAAGCAATTGCAATTTGTTGATCGTCAAGCGGGCTTGTATCTAGTTTATCTATCAACTCCATTATCTCTTTAACTTTCTCACTGCGTTGGCGTTCAGTTTTTTCAGGGTAATCTGACTTGTTCTCTTGCATAGAAATTAATTCCTGCGGGCTATTTGGAACGCATGAAACACTCTCTGCGTCTATCTCACTATTGGGATCAATTGGCTTGCCAGCTTGAAAGCGGTAGCGACCGCGGTTTGGAGAGTCGTTGGGGTTGGTCATCACAGCTCCGTTGTGGTGTAACAAGCATCGCTGTTTTATCAGGAAAAAAATTAGTTATTGCGCGAATAACGAAATCCTCTTGTATTTGCAGTGCCTCTGGGAAAACCAAAGCTCAATTTGAAAGCTATTTATATATATCGATTACCCCTTGGGCATGCTGCAGATGCAACTGTTTTAAATCTTGTGGCTGCTCAATTCGTATGCCAGAGCCCCATCGAAATAACCAGTTACGTAGATCCCAATCGGCTTCTACAGTCCAGCGAGGCAATAATAACTCAACTGGATAGGGGTGACTATCAGATGAACCATTTGGTTCAAGGCAATCAGAAGGTCCCTGTTCCCATGAAGACTTAGCAGTAATTGGCTTTGAATAGCTGGTGTGAGTTATTAAAAAGCGATTCGACTCCTCTCGAATCAATTTAAATACTTTTTCAGTGCAGGAAAAGCGTATAAGCTCATAGTGTTCAATCCCAGCAATTGTGCCAGGCTTTTGCTCTGCTGTAATGGCAAGTTGCGCTTCTATTGAGTTACCAAAATAAAGACCGCCACACACACCTAGTAATAAATTCAAGCGGGCGATTGCATGCAAATGCTCAGTATCACTATTGCGGCGAATTTGAGTATTACTAGGATGTAAGATGAGTCGATCAACACGCAGGGTTTTTATCAAGCCGTGGGGGCGCCCAATAGCTTCTATTTCAAATGCCAAATACCAGCTTATATTATGGAATAATAGCTGTAATGGCCAAGCCCGAAAACGCGTATCAAATGAACCAGTAGGTGTAGATAACGCATTATCAGGTATATGACTAAGCAATGCAAGTTTTCGCTGAAATATTAATTTCTCTATTTTTTGGCTTTGATCACTGTTGGCCAATGTGCCTAATTTATTTTCGGTAATTGATCGATTTGCAATTGCGCGATTGGAAACACTAAACTGCTTGGATGCAGATTGCAATAAACCAGCCCGACGCAAGCGATCATCCAGCGACTCGTATAATAAATGTTGAGAGGAGTCATTTAAGCATTCAATTGTTGATTTAAGTAGCTCATGCACTTGCAATAGTTGATCTGCGTAGAGTAGGGCGGTACCAATTGCATAACCATGCCGCAAGCTATCAGGCCTACCTTTGCTTGATGAGCTAAAACCATAGGGCCTTAATAAATGACGTAGATCATTACGTAATACGGCTTCTTGATTAGCGGCGTAACTACCATCAATATGACTTAATGATTCAAGCAGATGTTGATAAAGCAATGAACCGTCGTTGGCACTATTATCACTAGAAGGTGCATCAAATGGTTCTTTTAGAATATGGCGTAACAGGGTAAATACTCTGATAAAAATACGTTTATCAGCCAAACTAGGAAAGCCACCATTTAAGGATTCATTGGTTGCCTTACAATATTCACCTAAGTAAATAGGATTATCGCTATTCCAGTTGAGTTGTGTAAAACCATTAGCTGTAAGCCATTCAAGATCTGCACGAATAAGAGCGGGATCGCCATAACATTCACTATTACCACCATGCACCTCAATCCATTTTGACAAATATACAGCTGCCTTTTCCGCTAGATCTCCTTCTGGCAATGGATTGCATATCGCAGCTAAACCTGCTGCCGTTGCTGGATCTTCTTGATTAAGGCCATTAAAAGTTGTTAGCAAACGTAGCAAAAAAAACAGGCGTTCTAGATCTATAAGGCGTGAATATTGATGCAAGTAGGGGAGTTTTGCTTGATCACGATTGATTGAATTACGTATAGAGGCATCTAAGTTGGTTAACTTTTGAGCTAAAGAAGTACTACTGGTTTCACCTGCAACGGGATCTAGGCTAACAACCGTTGCAAATGATTCAGCACGTTGGGGGCCAAATTGTTTGTGATTAAGTGCAGCATAGTATTCTTTAGTAACAGCATCTGGCACCGGTCGTTTTCGTTGTTTTGTCCATTCCAAGCAAGTATTGAGATCTGTTTTCAGCCACCAACCAATCCATTCCACCGGTTGAGCAAGTTCCAATTGCTGGGTATAAAGCAAACGCCAAGGTCGTCGCGCGTGGGTGGCATCAATAATTACGGGGTTGCCAGCAGCCACAGACGCATGTAGCCGCTCAATCAGAATTGCGCGGATTTCATCCCATGGGCCCTGCACTGCCTCATCACCATATAGTTCAGCTCTGATTGCATCTGTTGAAAGCACTATCGCTGGCTGGCCCTCATTGCCATGTAGCAATGGCTGCAAGCGCTGGGCCATTGTGGTTTTACCACTACCAGGGGGGCCAATCAATAAGTGGCAGCGGAGGGGAATACTAGTCATTTAGTCATTCTGATGGATCAAGATAAGCGAACATATTATCTTGCGCTATTTTGGTATAAATAAAAGCAAGTTATCTTTTTTGTCATATTGGAAATACCTATTACTAGGATTCTCTGGTTTGGGTGGATTTTTTTCAAGTGCTATGTAATTTGCTAACATCGCTTTTCTTCTATCGTCATAACCAGGGTGACTTGAATCTGGCTCTGTAGCACTTCCATCGCCTGTTGATCGATACATAAAATCAATATCCTTTAAACAAATCCGGCCCTTATAACCAGCTTTGGCAAGCATGGTGGCTGCCTCACGATCTGCTTGCAATTCAAATTCTCTTGACTTTTTCAAATTAGCTAAATCTTTATCCTTTTTATTCATTTCGTTTAGATCATGATTCTCATGGTAACTTTGCTTAAAAATATGACTGAGACGGACATGGGCTATTTCATGGGCAACTGTACAGCTTATGTAATCAATATCGTTGCCATAGGCGCGAAATGCAGGCCTTGGAATCATAATTGTGCCACTTGAAGTAGCCCATCCATTGATATCACCTATGGCATAACCCTGCCGCATTAGCTCGTCCCAACCATTTTTATAGCTATTAAATGGATTTAACTGGGCAAAAAAATCGCATTTATCAGCCTTACATAGGCCTCTTTCATATGCTAGTTGCGAGGAATGGGTGCCAGCAACAATCATAAATGCAAGCGGCTGCTTGCCAAAATTATTACCTTTACTAATTTTATTTAATACCACCTCAAGTGTTTTATATTCTGCTGGCATTTGCCGGTGTAATACCCAGTAGGCATAACTAGCAGCCATTACAGATGTTGCTACGGCGAAAGAGGCTAAGAACCTAAAGCTCAATGATAGTTTCATTTTAAGGCTCAATTAAGTCGATCAAATGGCCTTGAGCATCCACTAAACGATGACGTTTACCTGTACTCCGTGCACGAGCTTGGGCAGTACGGAAAGCATCAGCTTGGTTGTGTTTTTCCTGGAAGCGTTGCCAATTGCCGAATTGATCTTGCCATTGGATGATGAACTTGCTCATTTGTGCAGGCATTACTGATAGCAGTATCGCTGAACCATGATTGTTTATTCAATGCCTTGCGCGAAGAACCAACTGGCAGTTGCCTGCGCGCAGGCTTTAAAGAGCAGAAAAGGCCTTATCCAAGCCATTAATCACATTAGCAAAGAATTCTAAATCTAATGTTTCAACGGTATCAGTCATTTTATGGTAATGGGGGTTACGCATAAATGATGTATCAGTAACCATCAGAGCATTATAACCAGCATCCCAAAAAGGACTGTGATC
>NZ_JAGQEK010000121.1 GCF_024346075.1 Synechococcus sp. Cruz CV12-2-Slac-r | reverse complement strand
CTAGTACTTGCTAGTGGAAATACATTGGTTTTACAGCTCCAAAAGGCGATAAAGGAGGCTGATCCAGTAATAAAAAATCTAAAACTAGCCACCGCTCAAGCTAATTCCACTTTAAAGCACACTAATAATATTGTGTCTGCTTTTGATAATCCTAAAACTATTAACGAATTAAAGCGCACACTTTCTAATGCCGAGCAGCTCACCCGCCGCATTGATGTGATTGGTGGAGATGTGCAAAAACTTAGCGGCGATCCAAATTTTGTTAATGGAATGCGCAGCGTTACTGTAGGCCTCGGAAAGTTTTTTGATGAATTATATCCAGAGATTCGCAAGCCAATTAAATGATAAATATTTAGATAACTCTATTTTGAATATTTAACGATTTAGTGCTTCCAGGGCAATTGCTGCAATTGCCTGATCGCTCGCTTTTGGTAATTGCACATATCGGCCGCCAGCTGCTTCTGCAAGTTCTTTACCCATACCACTACCAATGAATTTGCGTTCGGTATCTATTACTAAGAGTTTTAGGCCCAGCAGCCGGTAACGCCCTGCCACCTCCTTAAGTTCTTGTTTTAGATCAACTGTTACTTCTGGTTCTGGTAGCCCCAGGGATCGCCCCAAAGGCACATTGCCCCTCCCATCAGTAATTGCTACCACCACCACCTGGGATAAATCACCACTTTGCAATGCATTTGCCCCCACCTTTGCTGCTTGAGCTAAGCCATGGGCGAGGGGTGAGCCACCCCCGCAAGCCATGGTTTCTAGGCGGCGTTTAGCTGCGGTGATCGAGCGGGTGGGAGGCAGCAACACCTCGGCTTGTTCGCCGCGAAATGGAATTAAGGCCACCTCATCGCGGTTTTCATAGGCCTCCGTTAACAACCGCAGCACCGCTCCTTTTGCGCTTTGCATGCGATTAAGAGCCATCGAGCCGCTCGCATCCACGAGAAAAATAACTAGTGCCCCAGCTTTACGTTGCAATTGTTTTGCCCTGATATCCACCTCCTCCACAATCAACTTGCGGCCTGGGAAGCGTTCCCTGCGGCTTTTTTGGTATGGCGCCGCTGCCCGCAAAGTGGCATCAACGGCGATACGGCCGCCGGGCCCCCTTGGGATTACGGGTCGCACGTAGCGGCCGCGGTTGTTGCTCAGCACCAAACCTCTAGAACCGCTTCTTGCTGCTTTGCTTTTTGCAGCTTGAAATGAAAGTAATTCTGGATCGAGCGCTATTGATTCCGCATCCAACATGAACTCCTCCGGCACAGCAGGGGGGGAATCGGCTGATTCGGGGTTCTCTTCTTGGTTGTTTTCAGAATCCTGAGCTTCGTTTTCTGCCTGGCTTTCTGCTTGGTTCTCTTCTTGATTTTCGCTTGAAGGTTGTGGCTCTTGAGGAGGTTGTTCCTTGGGTGGTGTTTCTTGGGATGGAGCTGAAAGTTTTGCCCGCGGCGCGATCACTAGCCGCACCGCTAATTGCAGATCTTCTGCATCCACTACGTTGCGGCCATCAAGGGCGGCATGGGCTTTTGCTACCCGTAGGGCATACAACTCAGCGCGGTGCCCCACCACTCCGCCTATCAGCGCTTCTTGCACCAGATAAGTGATTTGAGCATTGCTGATGGCTACATCTGGCAACCACTGGCGAGCTAACAGCAATTGAGTGGCGATTGCATCGCTTTCCTCCTGCCATTGGCGGCGAAAAGCAGTGCTGTTTTCGGCGTAATCGATCGCAGTTTCTGTGATTAAAACTCGCTCTGCTGTGCTCACTGTTTGGTCAGCGCAAAGAGCAATTGCAAAACGATCCAGCAGATGATCGGCCATTGCCCCCTCTTCCGGATTGAAGGTGGCAATCAATAGGGGCTTGCAGGGATGGGCCACACTCAAACCCTCCCGTTCCACTTGATTAAGACCCGAACCCACGGCCGCTAGCAGAAGATTTAAAGCGTTTAAATCCAACAGATTTATTTCATCGATATAAAGCACGCCTCGATGGGCTTCTGCCAGTAACCCCGGTTGAAACACCGTTTTGCCTTCCGCTAATGAGCGGGTTACATCTACAGATCCCACCAGGCGATCTTCTGTTACCCCCAAGGGCACCTGCACAAATGGGGCTGGGATCACCCTGCTCGGTTGCTCACCATCGGGTTCGGCGTTGAAACTGCCATCAATAATTTCGATCGCGGGCAAAAGCGCATGCAGGCCCCTTGCCAGCACTGATTTGCCGGTGCCGCGGCCGCCAGCGATTACAACCCCGCCTAATCCGGGATCAACAGCTGCTAAGAGCAGCGCCAATTTCAAGGTGGGATGGCCGGTTACAGCCGCCAGGGGGAATACCTGGTTAGCGGTGGAAGGTAGGGCGGACATAGGGCCCAAAATCCCCTCCAGCATCGCAGCTTGGCCGCTGTTGTATGAGGAAGAGAACAAGTTTGATCTAGGTGTTCTCAGCCGCTATTGCCCTTGGTAGCAATCTTGGCGATTGCCTTGCCCTTCTCGGTGCAGCTCGGCTGGGGCTAGATGGCCTCGCCCAACCTGGTTCTTTGCGCTGTTCTCCCCTATTTCGCACTGCAGCGGTGGGAGGGCCCGCTGGCCAACCCGCGTTTTTAAATGGGGTGGCGCTGTTGCACTGGGTTGGTAGTTGTGAGCAGTTGTTGCTGGAATTGCAACGGCTGGAGACGGCTGCAGGCAGGGAAAGGCTGGTGCCCTGGGGGCCCCGCAGCCTGGATCTTGATCTTTTGTGGTGCGGCAATGAGCAACGCAATACAGCCAACTTGCAGCTGCCCCATCCGCGGCTTTGGGGGCGTCGCTTTGTGCTCGAACCACTAGCAGCCCTTGATCCTGCCCTTAAGCCCCCTGGCCAAGAAAAAACGGCGCAGGCACTGCTCGAAGCACTTTTATTAAATTGCAGCGAACCTGCACCGCAGCGATTGCCCCCAGCAGCGCTTTGGCCCAATTAATCGCCAAAATGGCATTACAAGCAAAAAGCGAGTTTTAAATTCTTGGCCCCCATCCCAGCCCCGGAACCAGCCGAATTGCTTGACACCATTGCAACCCTTGCTGTGCGCAAGCTGCGCATGGAAATCCAGCATCTGCGCTTACCCCTTGGGGTGGAGGGCACTTATGGCTGCATCAAGCACCCTGGAGCATCTTTAGCGGTGCCGGTGTTGGCAGATGGCCGGGTGGTGCTGTTGCGCCAATATCGCTTTGCAGTGCAGCAGCGCATTCTGGAATTTCCAGCTGGCACCTTGGAGGTGGGGGAAGAACCTCAGGCGGCCATGGCACGGGAATTAGGGGAGGAGGCTGGCTACAGCGCGGCGCGCTGGGATTCCCTTGGTTTACTTCTGCCCTGCCCCGGTTATTCCGATGAAGTAATTCATTTGTTTTTAGCCCGGCAATTGCAGCCTTTGCCTAGCCCTGTTGCGGCAGATCAGGATGAAGACATTGAAGTGCTTCTGCTCACTCCGGCCCAATTGGATGCAGCCCTTGCCAGTGGTGATGAACCGCTTGATGGCAAAAGTGTTACCGCCTGGTTTCGAGCCAAACAACTCCTGGGGTTGCACTAATGGCCGATGCATTTTGCCGTTGGTTGTTTTGGCATCGCCGTGATCTGCGCCTTTCAGACAATTTGGGTCTTGCGGCTACTGCACTAAACAATCCAGCTCTTGCAGGCGTTTTCGTGCTGGATCCAGCTGAGTTGCAGCATCACAGCATGGCGCCAGGGCGCCGTTGGTTTTTGCTCGAAAGCCTGCGGGAATTGCAACAGCGCTGGCAGCAAGCCGGCAGCCGTTTGCTTCTGCTTAAGGGTGATCCGCTGATATTGCTGCCCCGCTTAGCCCAGCTCCTTGCGGTGGAGGGGGTGGCCTGGAACCGTGATGTGGAACCGCTGGTGCGGCAGCGCGATCAAGCCCTTGCGAAAGCACTGCAGGGCCAGGGTTGCAAGGTGGCAGCTGATTGGGATCAATTGCTGGTGCCGCCTGAGCGATTACGCACCGGCGCTGGTGATCCTTATCGCGTTTATGGCCCCTACTGGCGGGTATGGCAACAACAACCAAAAGCAGCGCCTGTGGCTGCCCCAAGTGGTTTATTTGATCTCACAGCAGCAGAAATTACGGCCATTGAGGCAGCGGTGCCGCCATTGCCGCAAACGGCCACAGTTGATTTGGAAGCATGGGATGGCGCTGGCATTTGCCCTTGCCTACCTGGAGAAGCAGCAGCTCTTTTGCAATTGCAGCGATTTGCTGATGGGGCTCTACATAGCTATGAAGAAGGCCGTAATTTGCCAGCCGATGGGGGCACATCCCAACTCAGCGCTGCATTGCGCACAGGCAGCCTCAGCCCACGCACAGCTTGGGCCGCCAGTTTGGAAAGCTTGGAAATTTGCCGCAGCGACGAACAACGCCAATCGATTCGGGTGTGGCAGCAGGAGCTGGCTTGGCGTGAGTTTTACCAGCAAGCCTTATTTCACTTTCCAAGCCTTGCCGATGGCCCTTATCGGCCCCTATGGCGCCAATTCCCCTGGGAAAACAAGCCTGAATGGCTGGAGGCATGGAAACAGGGCTTAACCGGAGTGCCAATTGTTGATGCTGCGATGCGGGAACTGGCGCAAACCGGCTTTATGCACAATCGCTGCCGCATGATCGTGGCTTCTTTTTTAGTGAAAGATTTGATCTGTGATTGGCGTTTTGGTGAGGCCTGGTTTATGGCCCTTGAGGTGGATGGTGATCTGGCCGCCAATAATGGGGGTTGGCAATGGAGTGCCAGTAGTGGCATGGATCCAAAACCGCTACGGATTTTTAATCCAGCCACCCAAGCGCGCAAATTTGATTCAGAAGCTGTTTATATCCGCCGCTGGTTGCCTGAACTGCAACATGTGAATACTGCGGATTTACTAAGTGG
>NZ_JAGQEK010000120.1 GCF_024346075.1 Synechococcus sp. Cruz CV12-2-Slac-r | reverse complement strand
CAAGATTAAAGCGTGCTGCAATAAGTTGATCCTGTGAATCGGTATCAATTCCATAAAAACAGGGATGTGTTACCGGTGGTGAACTAATCCGCATATGCACTTCTTTTGCACCTGCTTCCCTAAAAGCCTGCACTAATTTTCTACTTGTGGTGCCACGAACAATAGAATCGTCAACTACAACGATACGCTGCCCTTCAATTACATCTCTCAAGGGATTTAATTTCACTCTAATTCCCGCTTCTCGCATTGCTTGAGTGGGTTGAATAAAAGTTCTACCAACATATCTATTCTTGATCAAACCATCACCAAAAGGAATGCCGCTACTTTGAGAAAAACCAATCGCCGCAGGTATTCCTGAATCTGGAACCCCGATTACAAGATCTGCTTCAACTGGCGACTCCTGCGCTAGACGCTGGCCAATTCGCCTGCGATAACTATAAAGAGATTCACCGAAAAAACGGCTATCAGGCCTTGCAAAATAAATTAATTCAAATACACATAGTTTTGGTGTTTCTTCACACCATCGGCTTCTAAATGGATGATCTTCCCCAGCTTTAAAACGCACCAACTCCCCTGGTGCAACATCATCATCAAAATGGGCGCCAACAATATCTAAACCGCAAGTTTCACTACTAACAACCCAAGCGGCAGAGCCGGATTCACCTAAATGTCCAAACACAAGCGGTCGCAGGCCGTGGCCATCTCTTAATGCGTAGAGCGCTTCTGGAGTGCTAATCGCCAAGCTAAAAGCACCTTTACATTGTGCTGCTGCCGCCTTAATCGCTTCATCCCATGCCATTCCGCTATTCACCGCCTGCTGCAATGCAAAAGCAATTAATTCACTATCACCACTACTATTAATATCTAATCCATTAATATTTAATTTGTCTACCAATAATTGTTTGCGCAGTTCAGCTGTGTTAACCAAATTTCCATTATGAGCTAACGCAAATGGGCCGAGCCGGGTCATAAAAACCAATGGCTGAGCATTACAAACCTTGGAACTACCGGTGGTGGAATATCGGGTATGGCCCACCGCCCGATCACCGGGCATTAGCTCCAACACATTTTGATCAAACACTTGGCTAACCAAGCCCATATTTTTATGGAGCCGCACCTTATCGCCATCAAAAACTGCTATTCCAGCTGATTCCTGGCCGCGATGCTGCAAGGCATAAAGGCCGAAATAACAAAGGCTTGCCACCTGTTCCCCAGGCGCTAATACGGCGAACACACCGCAGGCTTCCTCCATCCGATCTGGTCTCACGGTCAAGGGAGCGACCTTCATGGATGCTTAACCAGTGTGCCCGAGCAAGTGGCTTGCTAAGCGTCGCGGTATTGCTTCCTGATAAGCCTTTTCTAAACATTTTAAATCCAACGAAAACACTTCCTCAGCTGCTAATCGCAGCTGCAGCTGCTCTTTTGCATGCACATAACCCAACGGCTGTTGGGGAAAACCACGTGCCTGGCAGAGGGCAGCAAATGCCTCCAGTTCAGCAGCTGGAACCGTTACAAGCACCCGAGCACCACCTTCAGCAAATAGCAACCTTTGCAATGGCAGTTCAGTACTAGAAATTTCTAGTTGCGCTCCACATCCAGCAGCTAAGGCCATCTCCGCTACGGCAACCAACAAACCACCATCGGAAAGATCGTGGGCGGCACTAACTAAACCAGCTGCAATTGCAGCTTGCAGCAGCTCTTGTAATTGCATTTCCATGCTCAAATCTGGCCGCGGCGGCCTACCGGTGCATAAACCATGCACAACCTGCAGATAACTGCTGCCGCCTAAGCCGATGCGATCGTCGCTGGCAGCAGTATTGAGGGGCATCCCAAGTAAAACCAACTGATCACCAAGGGCAGTAGCAGATGGTTTCGGCCAAGCCAAACCCACCAAACGATCCAGGCGCTTCACTAACCCCACCATTCCCACCACCGGAGTGGGTTGAATTGGCTGTACAGAGCCATCGGCTAAACGGCTGTCGTTGTAGAGAGAAACATTGCCGCCTGTTACCGGGGTATCAAGAATTCGACAGGCTTCCGCAATACCTCTACAAGCCATCGCCAATTGCCAATAACCAGTTGGAGTTTCAGGGGAAGGGAAATTGAGATTATCGGTAACAGCGATTGGTTCTGCCCCAACGCAGCTGAGGTTGCGAGCTGCTTCCGCTACCGCAGCCATGCCGCCCCGCTCCGGATCTAAAGCAACCCAACGGTTTGGGCAATCAACGGTGGCCGCCACGCCCCGTTCACTGGCCTGCATTGCCTTGGCACCTTCTTGGTAACGCAAACGCAGCACCGCTGCATCGGCACCGCCTGGCACCACAACGGTATTGGCCTGCACTTGATGGTCGTACTGACGCCACACCCATTTCTTACTGGCGATTGTTGGATCATCAAGCAACTGCAGCAATACGGTTCCCACTTGATCAACGGCAAGGGGCAACAAACTATTTTCCTGCCAACGCCAGTGGGCCTGAATTGCTTCAGGCGGTTCACTAAGCAATTCGCGTTTATTGATTGGGGTGTCTTCCGCTAATGCGCGGGCAGGCACTTCTGCTGCTACTTCACCGTGCTGAAGCACCCTAACCACCTGTTCTTGCAACACTTTTCCCACCACTGCTGCCTGCAAGCCCCAACGGCGAAAACGCTCCATCAACTCCTCTTCTTTACCAATCTCAACCACAAACAACATGCGTTCTTGGGATTCAGAAAGCAGGAAGTCGTAGGCGGTCATGCCCGTTTCCCTTGCCGGCACTAGATCAAGGTTCAGCTCAATACCTAAATTGCCTTTTGCAGCCATTTCAGCGCAGCTGCAGGTGAGGCCAGCGGCACCCATATCTTGGGCAGCCACCACCACTCCGCTTTTAAAAGCCTCTAGGCAAGCTTCGATTAAACCCTTTTCCAGAAATGGATCACCCACCTGCACCGCAGGCCGATCATCAAGGGAAGCTTCACTAAGTTCAGCGCTAGCAAAACTGGCTCCACCCATGCCATCACGGCCAGTGGTGCTGCCCACATAAATCACCGGATTACCAACACCACTGGCACCGGAACGCACAATTTCTGTGGTTTCCATCAAGCCAAGGGCCATGGCATTTACCAATGGGTTACCCGAATAACTGGAATCAAAACAAACTTCACCACCCACGGTTGGAACACCAACGCAATTGCCGTAGTGAGCAATACCTGCCACCACCCCCTCCATTAAGCCGGCGTTACGGGGATCCTCAAGCGGACCAAAGCGCAGGGCATTAAGCAGCGCTAGTGGCCTTGCTCCCATGGTGAAAATATCGCGCAAAATGCCGCCCACCCCAGTAGCAGCACCTTGAAATGGCTCCACTGCAGATGGATGGTTGTGGCTTTCGATTTTGAAAGCCAGGCGAAAACCATCACCCAAATCCACTACCCCTGCATTCTCCCCAGGCCCCACCAAGATTCGTGGCCCTTCGGTGGGGAACATACGCAACAAGGGCCTGGAGTTGCGATAACAACAATGCTCAGACCACATCACTCCAAACATGCCTAATTCGGCGCGATTGGGGTGGCGATCCATACGCCGCACAATTTCGTTGTAATCCTCTGGAGTTAATCCCTCCTGCTTTATCTGCGCTTTGATCTCAGGGGAGGCCTGCTCAAATTCAGAGTGCTCAAAAGCTGAATTAGACACCAGGGGTTACCGCTCCACATGTCATCACAGTGTGAATCAGAGCTGTGAACCAGAGCACTGATTTAGATCAAAATTAGATCAAATCCATGGATCTTCATCTGATTCAGGTTTAGGGGAACGGCGCGCTGTTGGGGCTTGATCCTCGGCTTCATCACGAAAGCGATCACCCCAAGAACGCAATCGATCTTCAAAGCCGTCAAAAGAATCCGGCACTTGATCGCGCCATTGCTTTGTGCGCCGCAACATCTGCTGGCGAATGCTGGCTTTTTCAAGGGGTAGATCATCCAACTCCCGCAGAGAGGTGATCACTTGCCCGGGTTGTTGATCAAGTAAACGATCGGGATCCAAACGCCAGCGGCTACTGCCTGGTAAGCGCGGATCACTGCGGGCCACTAAATAATGCAAAATTCGACCGCTACGCACCTCCACTACTGCATCTACCAAACGGCCAAGGCATACTTCGGCAGCACCGAATAATTCAGCATCCAAAAGGGTTGGCAATAAAACGAGGGTTTCTTGATCGCTGCTAGCAGCTTCACCGCGCACGATTACCTCCCCTTCTGCCATTGCTACCAGCTGGTTCAAACGCCAAACATTGCGGGCTGGCCCAAAAGCAGAAGGTCTTGTGCTCCAACCCAAAAGTCGATGGCAGGGGGGATGCATCCATGCCATGTGGCCAAGCCCCAGATCAAGGCCGTCTTCAGTGCGCACCCGAGCTCGTAACAAACCAGATATCGCCAAATTTGCTAGTGCTGCCACTTCAGCTGCGGATCTGCACTGGCATCACCAGATAAGTAAAAGAATCTTCCTCTGCCTCGCCGTGCAAGATCGCAGGGCTAGTGGAGGTATTGAGCCTTAAACACACCTCTTGCGCCGCCATTGATTTCAAACCTTCTAATACGTAGCGCACGTTGAATGCAAGTTCGATCGCTTCCCCTTCCATTCGGATCGTTAATGCTTCCGAACCGCTACCCACATCTTGGGCATCAGCGCTGAGTAGCAACTGAGAAGTGCTGGGATTTGCGCTGAATTTAACTACGTTGTTGTGTTGATCAGCAAGCACCGCAACCCTTTCAAGGGCAGCAAGCAAGGGTTTGCGTTCGATGCTCAAACTGCGAACAAAACTATCGGGTATTAATTGGCCGTAATTGGGATAAGTGCCATCGAGAGTGCGGCTGGTGAGCACTTGATCAGCCCACAAAAACACCACCTGGCCGCGATCACAGAACAAGCTGATCGATTCTTCACTTGGGCGAGCTGATAGCAAACGTTCCAGTTCCCGTAAAGAACGGGCTGGCAC
>NZ_JAGQEK010000012.1 GCF_024346075.1 Synechococcus sp. Cruz CV12-2-Slac-r | reverse complement strand
GATGGCCAAGGCCGTGTAGTGAATACCTGGGCTGATATCTTGAACCGCGCTGGTTTGGGTATGGAAGTAATGCATGAGCGTAATGCCCATAACTTCCCACTCGATCTTGCAGCAGCTGAAAGCGCTCCAGTAGCACTAACCGCCCCTGCGATCGGTTGATCACTAACTAAGCAAATCGCTTAATTAGAGGAATAGAAATCGCCCCCGCTAACGCGGGGGCTTTTTAATGGTTTAACTCATTTGTAATAAATGGAAATTCCTACAAAACTGATTGCTTTTGGCGATAGTGGCATCTTTGGTTGGGGAGATAGTGATGGTGGTGGCTGGGTTGAAAGGTTGCGGCGACATTGGATGCCAAGAGAAAATGCTCCGGTTTTGTATAACCTTGGAGTAAGGGGTGATGGGCTTGAGCGCCTCTCTGCAAGGTTTCAAACTGAATTTAAAGCGCGTGGTGAATTACGACGCCAGAGCCCTCAAGGCCTAATTATTGGAGTGGGCCTTAATGATGCTGCCCGCATAGGTAGAAGAGATGGTAGGCAGCAATTAGATCCAGCTGCTTTTCTTTTTGGTATGGAGCAGTTACTTGCGAACGCCAAGAAATTAGCCCCAGTTTTCGTAATTGGCCTAACACCCGTTAATGAAGCGCAAATGCCTTTTGCCCAATGTCTTTGGTATCTAAATCAGGATATTAATTACTACAATCGTCTCCTTGAAGAGGCTTGCCTTGGAGCAGATGTGCCTTTTTTGAATTTGTGGAATGGCATTTCTTCTGAAACTAAATCTGTGCCACATATTTGGGTTGATTCACTCTGTAGTGATGGCATTCACTGCAATAGCGTTGGCCACCAGTGGATATTTGAGCAGGTGAGTTGTTGGCCCGAGCTATTGTTGTGGGCAGGGTTGCCGCCCGAGGGCGCCTGCACGATTTATTGATTATCTATGCGCATTGCAATTTCTGGCTCCCACTCCCTCGGTAAATCCACTGTAGTAAGGGATTGGCTTAATTCTAATCCCGATTATTTATGGGAGGATGAACCCTATAGGGCCTTATCTTTAAATGGTCCATATGAAATCGCCTTTCAAGATAAATCAACTAGGTTGCATAATGGACTGCAATTATTTTATAGTATTAGTAGAGTACATAGATATTCATCTATCACCGATAATGTTATCTTTGATCGTTGTCCGGTTGATTATCTAGCGTATTCACAATATACTGCTGAAACGGGTAAAACAGATATTGATTCTGATTTCGTTCTGAGTATGGTGGACGCGGTTAGGGAGTCTTTGGATCATCTTGATATTTTGGCATTTGTACCAAGCTCGATTGAATGGCCTGTATTAATAGAGGAAGATGGTATCCGCCCCCTAGATGTTGAGTATCGAGATTCTGTTGATTTAATTTTTAAAAAAATATATAGAGAAAATTTATATAATCTTTCGCCAGTCTTTGGAAATTTAAAATTAATTGAATTAATTGGTGATCAGACACAAAGGCTGCATCAAATTCAGGCGGCGATTGAATCTTTCTCCTCTTAATAATTTTTGTTCCTAAATCAGTATAGTGGTTCCTTTGCTTGCAGACTCCACAATCGCATCGGCTAATTGCAATCCGTTTATTGCTTGATCAAGATTGGCGATCTTTGATTTGCTTTTTGCGGAAGCGCAGTTGCTGAAATCAATTAACTCTTCCCTCAAAGCTCCTTGTATTTTTTCATCTATTTCTGGCCATAGATTGCCATCTGGTGAATTGATTCCTTCATTGCTCCACACTTGTAACGTGCTATCAAGTGAACGTAGCTGAATGCTTTTATTGGATCCCACAATAACTAATTCAGAGTCAATGCAGCCATTCCAGCTACTTGTGGAAACGTTGGTTGGGGCACCTTTGGGTACAAACCAGCTGGTTTCTGTGATTCCAATACAGTTATTTTCAAATTTGATTAAAGCAATGCAGGCCTCTGGTGATAAGTGATCGCCAAGGCGTCGTTCGTGCGCTGTTACGCATATTGGCTTACTATTAGTTAGCCAAAGTAGTAAGTCGAGATCATGAATAGATGATTCATAAATAGTGTGTACCCGATCGGCAATCGCTGCAAACCATGAGCTGCTCAGATTCCGTTTCGTTCGTATTGATATTAATTCTCCAAATTCTTTTTGATTAATTTGCTGCTTGATTAATCTATGATTTAATTCATAGCGTAAGATGAAGCCAACCTGTAAAATTGAACCACTATTCTCAGCTGCCTGCCTCAATTCATTTGCTTCTACAAAGTTAGCAGCAAGTGGTTTCTCTATGAATACTGGCTTGCCTGTGGCAACGGCCGCTAGGCACTGCTGATGATGCTGATCATCAGGTGTAACTATTGCGATTGCATCAATTTCGTTATCATTAATTAATTCCTCTGCACTTTTGTACTGACGTTTTACGTTGTATTTAGTTCCTATGAATGCCAATTGTTTTGCCCGGGGCTCTGCGATTGCAAAGAGTTCAACGTTTGGCAGTGTATGAAAGATATTTGCGTGCATATTGCCAAAGCGGCCTAACCCCGCCAATCCAACGCGAAGTGATTTTGTTGATTTCATTTAGGTTTTTTGTTTAATTAAGCCGGTGATCGGAATTGAACCGACGACCTACTGATTACGAATCAGTTGCTCTACCCCTGAGCTACACCGGCAGCCGGATCAAATTAGCATTATGGATAAGTAAATCAACCTGCAGCGAGAGCGCCAAATGTCTAAGCCTTCTCCGCTTGATCCAGTTTTACGCGAACGCTTGCTTAAGGAAGCGCGTACACCTTGGCGCAGCCTACGCAGGGCTTTGTGGTTCACTCTTTTCGCTTCCGCCGCTGTTGGCGCTGCCACCATGGCAATGCGCAGTGCCTCTGGCATTGCTGTTCCCTTCAGCGACCTTGGCATCCAATCCGCTGCTTTGCTGATCAGTGTCGCTTTGATTTGGTTTGATCGCAATCGCCAACCCCAGCACTGATCTCAATTGCCACTGCATCGTAAGAAGTAAAACAAGTGCCCAGAAAAGGCATGTAAAACGGCTTTGCCCATGCCACGGGATTATTTCGCTAAATGCTCCTGCCCGTTGATCTAGCCAAAACAACATAGGCAGCTGGCTTATAGCAATTAGTGGTTTGAATAAACCTATGGGTAGGTTCATATTGCCTTGCAGTTGGGGTAGTAAAACTGCAAGGCTCCATAGCAAAAGTATCTCTACTTGTGGAGCAGGGCCAGATGTGCCGCCAGCAAAAATCAACTGCAGCAATAACAATTCAATGGGTAGCAGGCCGAGGCTAAGCAGCGGCAGCCAGCCAACCATTAGCTACTTAGCGTGCGGCGTTGAGTAACCATTTTATAGGCAACAAGGCGATCACCATCTTGCCAATCAGCAAAACGATCACAACCAATACCGCATTCAAAGCCTGTATTTACTTCTTTAACATCGTTTTTAACGCGTTTCAATGAATCAAGATCACCTGCATATATCTGTTGTTTGCCACGGAATAGCCGGAATTTGCAATTGCGTTGCAAACTACCACTTGTTACATAACAACCAGCCACCGCACTCTTGCCAATACTAAATACTGCACGCACTTCAGCTTCTCCGAGGGATTGCTCAACCAACTCGGGCTCCAGCAGGCCTTCCATTGCCAACTGAATGTCTTCTAATAGTTTATAAATAACATCGTAATCGCGTACATCTACCCCCGCTGCTTCTGCGGCACGTTTCGCGCCGGATGCAAGTGAGGTGTTGAAACCTATTATTACAGCTCCTGATGCATAAGCTAAATCCACGTCGGTTTCGGTTATTTCTCCAGGAGCAGAAAGTAAAACTCGAACTTGAACTTCTCCTTGAGGCAGTTGCTCAAGCATGCCAAGAATTGCCTCAACGCTACCTTGAACATCTGCCTTAAGAATTAGGTTTAATTCTTTTAGTTCCCCTTCACTTGCCTGCCCAGACATCGACGTAAGTGATACACGACGGGAGGCCATCTGCTGCGCTAGTCGTGTTGCCCGTGCCTCGCTGGCGCGATCACCAACAACTGCGCGAGCTGCTTTCTCATCGACGTACACCTCAAACTCGTCACCCGCTGCTGGCACTTCACTAAAGCCCAGCACTTCAACGGCAGAAGATGGCCCGGCCTGTTTAACCCGCTTACCGGTGTCGTCCACCATCGCTTTAACTTTGCCCAACACGGGGCCTGCAGCCAAAACATCGGAAGGATGCAATGTTCCGTTTTGAATTAACAATGTTGCCACCGGACCTTTTGCTTTATCGAGGTGTGCCTCGATAACAGTGCCCTTAGCCATTCGATTTGGATTGGCCTTTAGATCTTCTACCTCAGTTACCAAAAGTATCATTTCCAATAAGGAATCGATACCAGTGCCTTTCAGAGCACTTACAGGCACCATTACGGTGTCACCACCCCAATCTTCTGGCAGCAAGTTTTGGTCTGTTAGCTCTTGTTTAACCCGATCAAGTTGAGCCCCTTCTTTATCTATTTTATTAATAGCAACAACAATGGGTACTTCAGCGGCGCGGGCATGGCTAATTGCTTCAAGGGTTTGAGGCCTTACCCCGTCGTCTGCAGCCACAACAAGTACAGCTACATCTGTTACTTTCGTTCCACGCGCCCGCATTGCTGTAAATGCTTGGTGCCCAGGTGTATCTAGGAAGGTAACTGTGCGGTGCTCATCACCATGTTGTACCTCAACTTGATATGCACCGATGTGTTGAGTAATGCCACCTGCTTCACCTGCGGCTACGCGTGTTTTGCGTATCGCATCAAGCAAACTCGTTTTGCCATGGTCTACATGACCCATAACAGTTACAACTGGCGGTCTACGAATTAGATGCTCGAAGTCGCTCTCTTCGATCATCTCAACGGTTTTCTTAGCTGCTTCTTCAACGTCGTCTTGCAGCACGGGAACGCCAAATTCCTGCGATACCGTCTCAATTGATGAGAGATCAAGGGTTTGGGTAACGGTTGCAATAATTCCTTTAAAGAATAGAGATTTAATAATTTCAGAACTTTCAACACTGAGCATGTCTGCGAGTTCTTGCACAGTGAGATTCCCTTCTGGGATCACCAGCATTTCGGGTCTTATTTGTTTGGCGTCCCGCGCGGCGCGCAGTTCCATGGCACGACGCCGTTGCCTTTGACGGGTGGTTTCTTTTTTGCGTCGACGCAAAGCGACAGGCTTAGCTCCGCCAGCTGCGGGGGAAACCCTCGGTTTGCTTGGTCTTGCCAGGCTCGCTTGCAGTACAAATGCTTCCTGTTCGCCTGCAAATCCGCTGGTTTCGGCCGTTAAAGAGTCGTCATTTTCACCGATGATGTGAACTTTTTGACGTTGCTTTTGCGGCGTACGACTGCGTAATGCCTCCAACTTGGCGCTGTCGTCCCAATCTGGACGCCGCGCTTTGCCTGCAGCTGTACCGGGGGTGGCGGCTGGACGGAATCCAGGCCGTTTTGGCGGTGCATTGGGAGCTGTAGGAGCTCCAGGGCGCGTGGGCCCTTCACCTGGCTTGCGTGGGGCTTCGCTACCAGGGCGACTAGGCACCACACGCCTGGGGCCTTCTGGTGCCGGTCCCCTTGGCGCTCCAGGTTTCTGGAGCTGCATTAACTCACCAGGTGCAACTGGTTTGCGCATGGCTCCTGGGCCTGGCCTGGTGGGTGGAGCAGCTGGATCCCGTCGCATTGGTTTGCCCACCAATTCCAGGGAGGAAGCTGGCGGCCTGCCGTCTGGTTCGGCTCGTTTCGGCAGTGGAGGGCCCCCAGCTCTTACAACTGGTGTTCCTGGCCTTTGCGGCGCAGGGGGCCGCTGCGGCACCGGCCTTTGTGGAGCTGCTGTGCGCATTGGCACGGCCGGGCGATTTTGATCACCGCCCCTTAAAGGAGGGGTTACGGGCCTCGCTGGTTTGGCGATAACAACCGGTTTTGGGGCCGGTGGCTTGATGCTCGTAATTGGCTTTGCAGGAGTAACTGGCTTCGCTGCCGTTACTGGCTTCGCTGTCGTTACTGGCTTCGCTGCCGTTACCGGCTTTGGCGCAGTAACTGGCTTTGGCGCAGCACTAACAATTGACACCGGCCGCACTGGCACCACTGGCCGCACTGGTACAACAGGCTTTACCGGCACCAGCGGTTTTGCGTTAACCGGTTTTGGAGTTGAAGCTTTTGGTATGGGTGGCTTAACAACCACTGGTTTTACAACCACCGGCTTTACAACCACCGGCTTGGCTGCTGCTGGCTTAACAACAACTGGCTTGGCAGCAACTGGTTTTACAACCACTGGCTTAGCTGCTGCTGGGCTTTGGGCAGGGGTTGGTCTGGCTGGAGGAGCAGGCGGTGCAATAACTGCCGGCTTATTAACTACGGCTGGCGCAACCGGGGTAGCAACTGCTGGGGATGTTGGTGCAGCAACTGAAGCTTTTTTGAGGGTCAGAATTTTGCTGGCTGGTGCCTCTGCGCTTTTGCTGGGTGATGGGGGTTGGTTCCTGTCCCCATTCCCGGCGCCACCTCCATTTACGCCACTGGCACCAAGAAGTGAGCGGATTTTTGCCGCTTCGCTGTCGCTGATGGAGCTGCTGTGGCTTTTCGCCGCAATCGACAGCTTCTCCGCAGCATCGAGCACATCTCGGTTTTCAAGACCAAGGTCTCGCGATAGCTCATAGATCCGGACTTTGCCGCCGCTCGTCATGCAGGTCTCCATTGGACGGGGCACTTTGTGCCTCCGTGCCCGTCACAGTGACGGGACGGTATTCATATTGCCTGAAGGGATGCCTTTGAGGCTGATTCCCTCCGGCCCAAGCCTGGAGGCGAGGGCGCTGTAGATGGCATCTTCAACGTTTACCCGTAGGGCCCGCTGTAGTTTGCGCCGCTTGCGAGCTTCTTCTAGGCATTGCTGCGTTGGGCAGAGATAGGCCGAACGGCCCATTCCCTGATCAAGCTGAATACCTTCGCCCCCTCCTAACCGCACCACTCGCCAAAGTTTCTGACGATCTACCAAATTACGGCAAGAAACGCATCGACGCATGGTGGTCATCGAGTTCACCGAGCCTCAAAAGTTGATTCACTTTCTGAAATAGTTTCTTCTTGGAAATCCTCCTCAATTGGATAAAGTTCGCGTAGACGTGCATCCTCCTCGGCCCGAGTTGCTTGCTCGGCTTCTAACCTGGCCTCTGCTTCAGCCTGTTGCCTTTCGTCTTCTTGTCGCAACACTATTAGTTCAGCAACTTTCTCATCTTCCGTACCTTGGTCATATTCAGCGGAATTTTTAATATCGATTTTCCAGCCGGTTAAGCGAGCTGCAAGACGTACATTTTGCCCTTCACGGCCGATGGCCAAGCTCAATTGGTCGGGTGGTACTAGTACATGGGCATGTTGACCCTCAGGGTCTACTAGACGCACCATTTCCACCCTGGCGGGGCTTAAGGAATTAGCAAGATATTGACCTGGATCAGCAGACCAGCGAATTACATCTATTTTTTCTCCACGCAGTTCATTAACAACTTGCTGGATTCTTGAACCACGAGCGCCAATGCAGGCCCCCACGGGATCAACCTCCCGCTCAACACTGTCTACCGCCACTTTTGTGCGTGGTCCAACGGCCCTTGAAGGGGGATTCGCCTCGCGAGCTACAGCAACTATTCGCACTGAACCCTCCTGGATCTCGGGTACTTCATTCTCAAATAAATACACAACTAAGCCTGCATTTGATCGACTTACAAACATCTGAGGGCCACGCCTTGCAACTTCTGATACCTCTTTAAGAAAAACTTTGAAAGTAGCATTTGCCCTATAATTATCATTTGGAAGTTGGTCGCGGCGCGGTAATTCAGCTTCAACTTCCGGGCGGCCTAAGCCGCTACTAACGGCCATAATTACACTTTGTCGTTCAAAACGAATAACTCGTGCGGTGAGTACTGGATCTTCTAAATCAGCAAATTCTTCTTGAATCATTCGCCTTTGCTGGTCGCGCAACTTTTGCGCTAACACCTGCTTGGTTGATGCGGCGGCCATACGGCCAAACTCATCTTTTTCCGGGGTAACATCTAGCACCACAGTGTCACCCAGTTGCGCATCTTCTGCAACCTGTTGTACTTCTTCTAGAGCGATCTGATGATCCTCACTTTCAACTTCTTCTACGATTATTTTAGAGGCGAGCACTCTGAAACCCTCCTCTTCAAGATCTAGCCCAACATCAAAATTACTGAAATATTCTTCATCGAATGGATCTTCACTAATTCCAAGGTAAAGGGTGCGCCGGTAGCGCTCATAACCCTTCAAAAGCGCTTCGCGTAAAGCTGCTTCAACCACGTTAGGCGGTAATTTTTTTTCCTCGCTGATGTCTTCGATGAGGGTTGTTAGGCCCGGCAGCATTACAAGTGCCATAAAAAAATTCAGGTTGTAGGGAAAAAGAAAACGGTAGGGAGTTCAGGATTCAAGCTTTGGGTTAGCCAGGCGCACTTCGAAAACCTCTGGCCTGGGGATTCGCACAACCCGCCCCCGCAGGTTGATCTCCACTGCGTCGTCATCACGTCCGAGCAGTGAGCCCTCACGGCTAGTTTCAACGCCGGCTTTATCTCTGTGCAAAACGCTCACCGGGAAGCCACGAAAACTGCGGAAATCTCGATCATCAAGAAGAACTTCCCCCACTCCGGGGCTTGTAACTTCAAGAACATAGGCCTCGTTAAGTAGGGGTTCCGCTTCAAGTGCATCACTAAATGCACTACTAAACGAAGCACAATCTTCAAGGCTTATATCGGTGCCATTGATTCTGCCAAGAGCGATCACCAAAGCTTGGGGATTGCGGTGGCTATGCAATGCAACGCTGTTAATTTCAAACCCCATTGGATTTGCAATTAAAGTTGCCAGGTTTTCCAGTGGTGGTAGTGATGAATGAGCCAAGGGCAAGTAACTCGTAGGGCCTCCCGGCCCGCAATCGCAGGATAATTACGATTGCCCAAAAGCTTCAGCCTTAAGGCTGCTGCTTCTGGTTACCCGCCGGGCACTTGTGAATCTTAAGACTCCGCCGGCTTTGGGGGCAATTCAAGAGATGGTGCTTCGCCATAAAAATCAGTTGGTTGGGGCTCGCTGCGAAGAGCTGCATTTGAATTGATGCAACCACCGCGCTCTTGCGCGTATTGGCATACGCGCGCCCACAGCTTGGCGCGGCTGCCCAAAGCACCAGCACTGAAACGCACTTCGTTAGCGCTGCCCGAAGCGGGATTGATGGTTGCCTCACATAGAGGGCAAACTTGTGCTGAATTATCCAAATTGTTAGTTGACAGTCGATTCAGTTTAGTTATGGCC
The DNA here is from genome assembly GCF_024346075.1 of Synechococcus sp. Cruz CV12-2-Slac-r. Taxonomy (GTDB): domain Bacteria; phylum Cyanobacteriota; class Cyanobacteriia; order PCC-6307; family Cyanobiaceae; genus Synechococcus_D. The sequence continues at coordinate 13,307 of NZ_JAGQEK010000012.1, read as the reverse complement.
GTTTCAATTCTCCAACTAAGTGATCCACATCTGCTGGCAAACCCCCTTGGTTGGTATCGGGGCGTGCAGCCATTTGTTGCTTTAAAAAACGGCCTGGAAAGCGCTCTCTTACAAATTGGACGCCCACCAAACTTGCTGTTGCTAACGGGCGATCTATGTCAAGACGAATCCTGGGCCGGTTACGCGCTTTTACGCAATTTATTGGTTCCCCTTGGCATTCCAATCGCTTTACTTGCAGGTAACCACGACCATCCCCAGCTGCTGAGAGCCTGTCTTGGCCGAGTAGCCCATGTGGCGCCAGCTCTAATTCCTATTGGCGCTTGGCAGTTGTTACTTCTTGATAGCCATTGGCCTGGGGAGGTGGATGGCTGGATCTCAAAAGCTCAGCTTCATTGGGCAAAAAAAGTCTTAGATAATCAATACGCTGATTTGCTTGTGGCGGTGCATCATCCCCCTGAGGCGCAACGGGAGGGATCTTTATTTCTAGATCGGCTTGCCACTTTTGCTAAACCTAAAATTGTGTTGATGGGGCACATACATCAACATTGGCGTGATACCCACGCAAAAACTACGTTGCTGGGCTGCCCTTCAAGTTTTTTACAGTTCAAGCCCACCCAGATTTGCCCTTTGGGGTTACCGCACCAATGTGGAGCTCGTTTTGTGGAGCTCGAAGCCGATGGCACCTGGCAGGAAACATTGTTGCGCTGGCCTAACTAGGCTCATACGGTTCTGATCTGAAAACGATTGCTGCGGGCTTGCATAACAGTTTTATTTGGGCTGATCCTCGCTTTTTCAAAGCCGTCAGCAGCCAATGCCGAGCATGGTTTTGTAGCCAAAGCGGTTGCTAGAACTGCTCCAGCAGTGGTTCGCATAGATACCGAACGGGAGGTGCGCAATAGCGGTTTTGAGCCTGGTCTTGAAGACCCTTTACTGCGCGAATTATTTGGTGATCTTCCTAATAGCCACCGTGAAAATGGCCAAGGTTCTGGAGTGGTGATCAATATTGATGGCTTGGTTTTAACCAATAATCACGTGGTAGACGGTGCTGATCGGGTTCAAGTAACCCTGGCTGATGGCCGCCAACTTGATGGCGATGTGGTGGGTACAGATCCCATCACAGACCTGGCAGTTGTGAGGCTTCCAGGTGGCACCAAAGATTTGCAGGCGGCCCCTCTTGGTGATTCCAACGCACTGGAGCCAGGCGATTGGGCTATCGCCCTTGGCAATCCTTACGGCCTAGATAGCACCGTTACTCTTGGCATTGTGAGCAGCTTGCATCGCAATATTTCCAGCCTTGGTTTTACTGATAAGAGATTGGAATTAATCCAAACTGACGCTGCAATTAATCCTGGTAACTCAGGTGGTCCGTTACTAAATGAAGAAGGCGAAGTAATTGGTTTAAATACCCTTGTGCGAGCTGGCCCTGGGGCTGGCTTGGGTTTTGCAATTCCAATCAATTTGGCCCGAGGGGTAGCCCAAAGTTTGGCTGCCGGCACACCCGTGGTGCATCCCTATCTGGGGCTCCAATTGGTTCCTCTCACCGCCCGTAGAGCTAAGGATCACAATGCTGATCCCAATGCTTTGCTGCAGTTGCCCGAACGAGATGGGGCCCTAGTGCAACAGGTTTTGCCCCAAAGCCCAGCAGCAAAAGCGGGATTGCATCGAGGTGATTTAGTGATTTCTGCCGGCCGTAAACCTGTGCACGCCCCCGCTGATTTGTTAGCGGTGGTTGAAGGTTCAACAGTAGGTGAATCGTTGGATTTGGAGGTGTTGCGCGGCAGCGAAAACCTTAAATTAGCGATTCGTCCCGCCCCGTTGCCTGAATCGGCTTCCCAGGGATAGCTAGGGGGATTTGTGTTCCATTGCTAGGTTCGCGAAACACAGCAACCTCGTGATGCCAAACCTTCAAGATCAGATGAAGCAAGCCGTAGCACTGGCAGCCGTTGATCAAGTTGTTAGCGGCATGGTCTTGGGGTTGGGTTCTGGCTCTACAGCAGCTTTGATGATCAAGGAGGTGGGAGCCCGCTTGAAAGATGGTCGTTTAAAAGATTTAGTTGGTGTTACCACATCATTTCAAGGCGAGGTGCTCGCAGCTGAACTTGGAATTCCTCTGCAAGCTCTTAATGCTGTTAACCGTATTGATTTGGCAATTGATGGGGCTGATGAAGTAGATCCTGCTTTTCAGTTGATTAAAGGTGGTGGAGCTTGTCATGTTCAGGAAAAACTTGTGGCGGTGAGGGCAAAACGATTTGTGGTGGTGGTTGATTCCAGCAAACTTGTAGATACTCTCAATCTTGAGTTTCCTCTCCCGGTAGAGGTGCTTCCAGGCGCTTGGCGGCAGGTTCAAAGCCAGTTGGAATCTTTGGGGGGCATGGCTCAGCTGCGAATGGCGGTAAAAAAGGCTGGCCCAGTTGTTACAGATCAGGGAAACTTAGTACTTGATGTGAAATTTATTGGCGGCATCAAAGAATCTGCAGCCTTGGAAGCAACAATTAACAACTTGCCTGGAGTATTGGAGAATGGTTTATTTATTAACTTAACTCATCAGGTTTTGGTAGGTGAAATCATTGCTGGCGAACCAAAAGTTCGCGATCTTGTGAAGCGATGATTCAAGTTTTATGTTCAATTCTTAGTCGTACAGATTCACGATGGCTATGTAAACCTTCGCTGGCCGCAAGGGCCATGATTGCAGTACCTGTTGCTTGCAAAGCTTGGTGATTAAACTCAATCAAGCTTGTGTGACGCATAAAGGTTTCAACGCTGAGGGCTCCACTAAAGCGCGCCGTGCCAGAGGTGGGGAGGGTGTGATTTGGGCCAGCGAGATAATCACCAGCGGCTTCTGGGGTGTAACTACCAAGGAAGATCGCTCCGGCCTGTTGAATCCTTTCCGCCAAGGTATCTGGATCGCAAACTTGTAGTTCTAAATGTTCAGGGGCGAAGCTATCTGAAAGTTTTGCTGCCTCTTCAATGCTTTGGCAGAGCACCACCAAGCCCCAATCACGAATTGAAGCGCTGGTGAGTTCTCGCCTGGGGTGATCTTGCAGTTGTTTTTCCACTTCTACAGGCACAGCGCGGGCAATACGTTCGCTTGTGGTGAGCAGGATTGCGGCGGCTAGGGGGTCGTGTTCCGCTTGAGCCAGAAGATCTGCTGCTACCAAAATGGGATCAGCGCTGTCGTCGGCAATGATCAAAACCTCGCTGGGTCCGGCAAGAGAATCAATGCCAACCCTGCCAAATAGTGCTTTTTTGGCGAGGGTTACGTAGAGATTGCCAGGGCCACTGATCACATCAACCCGAGGAATACTTTCGGTTCCCCAAGCCAACGCTGCAATTGCCTGAGCTCCACCAACGCGATAAATCTCATCAATGCCGGCTAGGTGAGCTGCGGCTAGTACTGTTGAATTGATTTGGCCATCAGGGCCTGGTGGGGTAACCATTACGCGATGTTTAACCCCGGCCACTTCAGCTGGAATTGCATTCATTAATACTGTGCTGGGATATGAAGCTCTGCCGCCTGGCACATACAAACCAGCCCGCTCCACCGCCCGCCATCGCCGCTTCAGTTTTTCGCCATGGGGCCCTTCAAGCTTTATGTCGGCGGGTAATTGCTTGGCGTGAAACGTTTTTATTCTTGTTTTTGCGAGCTGTAAAGCCTCCTGTAGTGGTTCAGCTGTGAGTTGCCAAGCGCGCTGTATTTCTTCGGGGGGAACCCTTAGCTCCTCAAGCTTTGCGCCATCAAATTTTTCGGTGTAGTGCTTTAGGGCTTGATCACCTCCTAAGCGCACCTGTTCAATAATCGTGTCAACGGTTTGGCGTGCTTCTTGCGATTTCGGGTTGTTGGTGCGGTCGCCGATCGCGGCCAGCATCGTTGCGGCTTCCTTTGGATCGCTCAGCAACTTCAGCAACATGGCTGGATTTTTTACGCACTTTTGCCTAAAGCTACCGCTGTTTGGGTTTCGCAATGATGGGGGGCAGCAAGGAGCTAGAATTTTGGTTTGATGTTCTGTTCAGTAACACCAAGTGGCCAATAACAAATCTGCTGAAAAGCGTATTCAGATTGCAGAGCGCAATAGGGTGCAAAACCGCACCTACAAATCTGCTTTACGCACTCTGATGAAGCGTTGCTTTACTGCCTGTGAGGCCTATGGCAGCAAGCCGGGAGCTGAATCTAATGTGATAGTTCAGGATTCATTGAGTGCTGCATTCAGCAAAATTGATAAAGCAGTGAAAGTTGGGGTGCTGCATCGCAATACAGGGGCCAACCAGAAATCACGCCTTAGTGCGGCAGTTAAAAAGGCAACTACAGAACTTGCCCCAACAGCTCAGGTCTAATTTCCTAAGTGGATGGGTGAAGTTTTGCTGCCGTTAATAGATAGCCATTGCCACATTGTTTTTCGTGAGTTCGACGACGACCTAGAGCTGGTTGCCGAGCGTTGGCGAAATGCAGGTGTGCGTGCCTTATTGCATGCGTGCGTGGAACCCGCCGAAATTCCAGGAATAAAAGCCCTTGCCGATCAATTTCCTGAGCTGCGCTATTCAGTGGGCGTACATCCTCTCAACCCTCAGGATTGGCGGCCAAATAGTATTGATGTTCTTAGGGAAGCGGCCACAGCAGATAAACGCGTTGTTGCTATTGGGGAATTAGGCCTTGATCTTTTTCGAGCCACAAATTTGCTGGAGCAGCTGGAGATTCTTACAGCACAGTTGAACTTGGCTGAGGAATTGCAACTGCCGGTGATCATCCATTGCCGAGATGCAGCGGCTGCAATGCTGGAGCTTCTGGAGCATCGCCGCATTCAAGGTCATCAATTAACCGGGGTAATGCATTGCTGGGGCGGCACTCCAGCTGAAATGGAATCTTTCCTGGAATTCGGCCTTCACATCAGCTTTAGTGGCACGGTTACTTTCCCAAAAGCCCACGAAACTCATCAATGCGCCCGCCAAGTGCCGGCCAACCGTTATTTAGTGGAAACAGATTGCCCCTTTTTGGCGCCAGTGCCGCGAAGAGGGAAGCGCAATGAGCCAGCGATGGTGCGCCATGTGGCGGAAAGGGTGGCGGAGCTGAGGGGAGAAACCCTTGAGCAGGTGTGTATTCAAACAAGCGCAAATGCAGCTCTGCTTTTTTCTTTGCCTTATCAGGCTTTTGTTTAGGTTTCGCTTTCCCGACATGTTCCTTGACAGAATCCGCCCCCTTCTGGGTATAATTAACCACTGGCCCAGAAGTGGGCTGAACTGCCCTCTCACTCCGCGGGCTTTGTTGCCGAAGGTTCCCCTGGTCTCCATCCATTGAGCAATTGTTGAACATGGCCGCCCCTTGTTTCTGCGAGGGGCGGCTGTTGTCTTGGCAATGCACAATTTTTGGATCTCTTTGGCACTGAGGTAACTGCTAATTAACTTTCCTTCTGATCTGCAGGTTTACGCATGAGCAGCGCGATTCAAGTCGCCAAGACTGCCACTTACCTCCCTGATTTAGTGGAGGTACAGCGCGGCAGTTTTAAATGGTTCTTAGAGAAAGGCTTGATTGAAGAGCTTGATAGCTTTTCGCCTATCACCGATTACACCGGCAAACTTGAGCTGCATTTTGTTGGTACTGAGTATCGGCTAAAACGCCCACGCCATGATGTGGAAGAGGCAAAACGTAGAGATGCAACTTTTGCATCCCAAATGTATGTTACTTGTCGCTTAGTTAATAAAGAAACTGGCGAAATCAAAGAGCAGGAAGTGTTTATAGGCGAATTGCCTTTAATGACAGAGCGCGGCACTTTCGTCATAAATGGCGCTGAGCGTGTAATAGTTAACCAAATTGTTCGCAGCCCAGGCGTTTACTTTAAAGACGATCAAGATAAAAACGGACGTAAAACCTACAATGCCAGCCTTATTCCTAATCGAGGCGCCTGGCTTAAATTCGAAACAGATAAGAATGATTTGCTACATGTTCGTGTAGATAAAACACGTAAAATTAATGCCCATGTTTTGATGCGGGCAATAGGTTTATCTGATAATGATGTTTTAGATAAACTACGTCATCCTGAATATTATCGTAAATCTATTGAAGCTGCTAATGAAGAAGGCATTTCTTCTGAAGATCAAGCACTACTTGAGCTCTACAAAAAACTGCGTCCAGGTGAGCCTCCGTCTGTAAGTGGTGGTCAGCAGTTGTTGCACAGCCGCTTTTTCGATGCCAAGCGCTACGACCTTGGCAAAGTTGGCCGTTATAAAATCAACAAGAAACTTCGTCTTGCTATTCCAGATGCGGTGAGAACACTCACCCCTGAAGATGTACTTTCAACCATTGATTACTTAATCAATCTTGAACTTGATGTGGGTGGTGCCAGCCTTGATGACATCGACCATTTGGGTAATCGCCGTGTTCGCTCTGTTGGCGAATTACTACAAAACCAAGTTCGGGTTGGTTTAAACCGTCTTGAACGCATCATTAAAGAAAGGATGACTGTCGGTGAGACAGATTCCCTCACCCCGGCTCAATTGGTTAATCCAAAACCACTCGTAGCAGCAATAAAAGAATTCTTTGGCTCCAGTCAGTTAAGCCAATTTATGGATCAAACTAATCCATTGGCTGAACTTACCCACAAAAGGCGTATTAGCGCCCTTGGCCCAGGGGGTCTTACCAGAGAACGCGCTGGCTTTGCTGTGAGAGATATTCATCCATCTCACTACGGTCGAATTTGTCCAATCGAAACACCCGAAGGACCTAACGCAGGTTTAATCGGTTCTCTAGCAACTCACGCCAGAGTTAACGAATATGGTTTTATTGAAACTCCTTTTTGGCGCGTTGAAAACGGTCATGTAATCAAATCCGGCGATCCTATTTACATCGCAGCAGACCTTGAAGATGAATGCCGTGTTGCCCCAGGTGATGTGGCAACAAATTCAGACGGTCTGATTACAGCCGAATTAGTACCTGTTCGTTATCGCCAAGATTTTGAAACAGTTCCACCAAATCAAGTTGATTACGTGCAATTGTCGCCAGTTCAGGTGATTTCAGTTGCAACATCATTGATCCCATTCCTTGAACACGATGATGCAAACCGAGCGCTTATGGGCTCAAACATGCAACGTCAAGCTGTACCACTACTGAGGCCAGAAAGACCGCTTGTGGGTACCGGTCTTGAAACTCAAGTGGCTAGAGATTCAGGCATGGTTCCTATCACTAATGTGAACGGAGAGGTTGTTTTTGTAGATTCAACTCAGATTATTGTTCGCGATCATGAAGGCAATGATCATTATCATATTCTTCAGAAATATCAGCGCTCCAATCAAGATACCTGCCTAAATCAGCGACCTATAGTTAGTCAAGGTGATACTGTTATAGCAGGTCAAGTATTAGCTAACGGTTCTGCCTGCGAAGGCGGTGAAATTGCTTTAGGTCAGAATGTATTGGTGGCTTACATGCCATGGGAAGGTTACAATTATGAGGATGCAATTCTTGTTAGCCAGCGTTTAGTTCGTGAGGATTTATATACATCAGTTCATATTGAAAAGTATGAAATTGAAGCTCGTCAAACAAAGCTCGGCCCTGAAGAGATAACCAGAGAGATTCCCAACGTTGCAGAAGAGAGCCTTGGTAGTCTTGATGAAATGGGCATCATACGAATTGGAGCATTCGTAGAGAGTGGGGATATTTTAGTTGGTAAAGTAACCCCCAAAGGAGAATCCGATCAACCTCCTGAGGAAAAGCTGCTAAGGGCAATTTTTGGAGAAAAAGCCAGGGATGTTAGAGATAATTCCCTACGAGTTCCTAATACTGAACGTGGAAGAGTAGTTGACGTACGTATATACACCCGCGAGCAAGGTGATGAACTTCCCCCTGGCGCAAATATGGTGGTAAGGGTTTATGTGGCCCAACGCCGTAAGATTCAAGTTGGCGATAAAATGGCTGGCCGCCATGGAAATAAAGGAATTATCAGTCGTATTCTTCCCTTGGAAGATATGCCTTACTTACCGGATGGAACGCCCATAGATATTGTATTAAACCCCCTTGGCGTTCCCAGCCGGATGAACGTTGGCCAAGTATTTGAGTGTTTGATGGGCTGGGCTGCAGATAACCTCCACTCCCGATTTAAAATCGTGCCATTTGATGAAATGCATGGGGCTGAAAAATCTAGAGAAACTGTGCAAATGTATCTTGAGGAAGCTAGAAAACAACCAGGCAAAGAATGGGTATACAACCCAGACAACCCAGGTAAAATTCAGTTAGTTGATGGCCGTAGTGGCGAACCTTTTGATCAACCGGTAACAGTTGGTAGAGCTTATATTCTCAAACTTGTTCACTTAGTAGACGATAAAATTCACGCCCGTTCCACCGGTCCATATTCACTTGTTACCCAGCAACCACTGGGGGGCAAGGCCCAGCAGGGTGGCCAGCGCCTTGGGGAGATGGAGGTTTGGGCCCTTGAGGCCTATGGCGCCGCTTACACCCTCCAGGAACTGCTTACGGTTAAATCAGACGATATGCAGGGTCGTAACGAGGCTCTTAATGCAATTGTTAAGGGTAAGCCAATACCTCGCCCCGGTACGCCTGAATCCTTCAAGGTGTTGATGCGTGAGCTGCAATCTCTTGGCCTCGATATAGCTGTATACACAGATGAAGGTGCTGAAGTTGATTTAATGCAAGACGTTAACCCGCGTCGCAGTACCCCCAGCAGACCCACCTATGAGTCCCTTGGTGTAGCTGATTACGACGAAGATTAATCTTTAAGCGTCCAGATCAAAGTTGTCCTGAAGCCCACTTTTGCCCACCGGCCATGACCAACAGCAACACCCGTACCGAAAGCCACTTCGACTACGTCAAGATCACGCTCGCTTCCCCTGAGCGCATCATGGATTGGGGGCAGCGCACCCTGCCCAACGGCCAAGTGGTGGGCGAAGTAACCAAGCCTGAAACCATTAATTACCGCACCCTTAAGCCTGAAATGGATGGCTTATTTTGTGAAAAAATATTTGGACCATCCAAGGATTGGGAATGCCATTGCGGGAAATACAAAAGGGTTAGACACCGCGGCATTGTTTGTGAACGTTGCGGCGTAGAAGTTACTGAAAGTAGAGTGCGCCGCCATCGCATGGGCTTTATTAAGCTTGCGGCACCTGTATCCCATGTTTGGTATCTGAAAGGTATACCCAGTTATGTGGCGATCCTTTTAGATATGCCCTTAAGAGATGTGGAGCAGATCGTATATTTCAATTGTTATGTGGTTCTTGAGCCCGGTGATCACAAAACTTTGAAATATAAGCAGCTGCTCACTGAAGATGAGTGGCTGGAAATCGAGGATGAAATTTTTGCTGAAGATTCTGAGATCGAAAATGAACCAGAGGTTGGCATTGGCGCCGAAGCATTGAAGCGTTTGCTGGAAGATTTAGAACTAGTAAAAATAGCTGAGGAATTACGCGAAGATATAAACGGGAGCAAGGGGCAAAAACGCGCCAAGCTCATCAAGCGCTTGAGAGTAATTGATAATTTTATAGCTACTGGCGCTCGGCCTGAATGGATGGTTCTCGATGCTATCCCAGTTATACCGCCAGATTTGCGGCCTATGGTTCAGTTGGATGGTGGCCGTTTTGCTACTTCTGATCTAAATGATCTTTACCGCAGAGTAATTAATCGAAACAATAGACTTGCGCGGCTTCAGGAAATACTTGCCCCTGAAATTATCGTTCGCAACGAAAAAAGGATGCTGCAGGAAGCAGTAGATGCCTTGATTGACAACGGACGCCGTGGCCGAACTGTAGTTGGCGCTAATAACAGACCGCTTAAATCTCTTAGCGATATTATTGAAGGTAAACAGGGGCGATTCCGCCAAAACTTGCTTGGTAAGCGTGTTGATTATTCCGGTCGATCTGTAATTGTGGTTGGTCCGAAACTTAAAATGCATCAGTGCGGCCTTCCAAAGGAAATGGCTATCGAACTTTTCCAGCCTTTTGTTATTCACCGCTTAATTCGTCAGAACATTGTTAATAACATTAAGGCCGCAAAGAAAATGATTCAGCGGGCTGATGATGAGGTGATGCAGGTTCTGCAAGAAGTTATTGATGGACATCCCATAATGTTAAATCGTGCCCCAACTTTGCACCGCCTTGGAATTCAGGCTTTTGAACCTAAATTAGTAGATGGCCGTGCAATTCAATTGCATCCTCTTGTCTGCCCAGCCTTCAACGCCGATTTTGACGGCGATCAAATGGCTGTGCATGTTCCTCTTTCTCTTGAGGCTCAAACCGAAGCTCGCATGTTGATGCTTGCCAGCAACAATATTCTCTCTCCTGCAACGGGGGAGCCGATAATCACACCTTCCCAAGATATGGTGCTTGGTTCTTATTACCTAACCGCTGTGCGTAAAGAGAATTCCATTCCGGAATTTGGTGATCGGGCATGGAGCTTTGCAAGCCTCAGTGATGTGTGCAATGCATACGCAGAAAAGCGCATCAAGCTACATGATTGGTTGTGGGTTCGCTTTAGTGGTGAAATAGACGACGACGATGAAGCAACAGAACCACTAAAAAGTGAAACCCTCAGCGATGGCACCAGGGTGGAGCAGTGGAAATATCACCGTGATCGTCTTGATGAAGATGGTGCTTTGATCAGTCGCTATCTACTAACCACAACTGGACGAGTTATTATGAATCGCACGATTATTGATGCGGTGGTTGCTAGGTAACTCGCCCTGCTTTTGTTTATCAGCTAAATCTCCCTTAACTACCCCCCTCCCGTTTTAGGTCATGACCAGCACCTCCAAGCCTGCCTCCCGCAAATCTTCCAGCAAGTCGAAGGCAGCCAAGGCCGCAGAAGCCGCTGCACTGGCAGCTGCAGAAGCAGCGGCAAAACGTGAACCATCGCGGATGGCCCCACCTTTCCGTAATCGAATTATTGATAAAAAAGGTTTGCGAGGTTTGGTTGCTTGGGCTTATAAACACCATGGCTCAGCTACCACTGCAGCGATGGCTGACGATCTGAAGGATCTTGGTTTTCGTTATGCAACCCAGGCGGCAGTATCTATTTCTGTAGATGATCTAAAGGTGCCAGAGGATAAACCTCAATTACTTGAAGATGCAGAGAAGCAGATAACCCAAACTGAAGAGCGTTATCGCCTTGGCGAAATTACTGAGGTGGAACGTCATACCAAGGTTATTGATACCTGGACTGAAACTAACGAACGTTTAGTAAATTCTGTTAAGCGTAATTTTGATGATAACTATCCTCTTAATTCCGTCTGGATGATGGCCAACTCTGGCGCTCGTGGCAATATGTCTCAGGTGCGTCAGTTGGTGGGAATGCGTGGTTTGATGGCAAACCCTCAAGGGGAGATCATCGATTTACCGATTCGTACTAATTTCCGCGAAGGTTTAACAGTTACCGAATATGTAATTTCTTCCTATGGTGCACGGAAGGGTTTAGTTGACACAGCGCTACGCACTGCCGACTCCGGTTATCTAACTCGCCGCTTGGTCGACGTTGCCCAAGATGTAATTGTTAGGGAGGATGATTGCGGTACAGTGCGTAGCATTATTGTTGCCGCTGAAGACAATGGCCGATACCGTAATCGCTTGGTTGGAAGGCTTATCGCTGAGCCTGTTTTAGCTGCTGATGGCACCATCATTGCCGAACGAGATACTGAAGTTGATCCTCCACTAAGTAAGGCGATTGAAAAAGCAGGAGTTTTAGAGGTTCGAGTTCGTTCCCCCCTCACCTGCGAAGCGGCTCGTTCTGTATGTAGGAAGTGTTATGGCTGGGCTTTGGCATACAACGAATTAGTCGATTTAGGAGAGGCTGTTGGTATTATCGCCGCCCAATCAATCGGTGAACCTGGAACTCAGCTCACCATGCGTACCTTCCACACAGGTGGAGTTTCAACTGCAGAAACTGGGGTTGTTCGATCTTTGGTAGATGGCATTGTTGAATTTGATTCCAAGGCCAGGGTTCGTCCACACCGCACTCCCCATGGTGTTGAAGCTCAAATCGCTGAAGTTGATTTTAGCCTCACACTAAAACCAAACACTAAAGGTAAAAATCAGAAGCTAGATATTACAACTGGATCTATTCTGTTCGTTGCGGATGGCGCGAGTGTTCCTAATGATATGATTTTGGCCCAGATATCTACGGGTGCTGCAGTTAAAAAGAGCATTGAGAAAGCTAGCAAGGATGTAATTTGTGATTTAGCTGGCCAGGTGCGTTACGAAGATGTTATTCAACCTAAGGAAGTGCCAGATCGTCAAGGTAACATTACTCTCAAGGCGCAACGTTTAGGCCGTCTTTGGGTTTTCGGCGGAGATGTATACAATCTTCCTCCAAATGCATATCCTGTTGTTAAGGCTGCCAGTGATGTTCACAACGGTGATGTACTTGCCGAAAGCCGTCAAATTAGTGAATATGGCGGAAGTGTAAGGCTTCGTGAATCTCAAGGTGATTCAAGAGAGGTGGAAATTGTTACATCTAGTATGCTGCTTAAAGATTGTAAGTTAATTGCTACCACCACCCATAGCGGCCAGATTTGGCATCTTGAAGGTAAGGATAACATTCGTTATCGGCTTAATACCGAGCCAGGTACAAAGATTTCAAACGGTGAGGTTATCGCCGAACTTACAGATGATCGCTTTCGCACTCAAACCGGCGGTTTAATTAAATTTGCCCCTGGTCTTGGTATCAAAAAAGCGCGCAGTGCAAAGCATGGTTATGAGGTTTCAAAAGGCGGCATTTTACTTTGGATTCCACAGGAAACTCATGAGATAAATAAAGATATTTCACTTTTAATGATTGAGGATGGCCAGTGGATTGAGGCCGGAACTGAGGTTGTTAAAGATATATTTAGTCAAACCGCAGGTATCGTAACCGTTACGCAGAAAAATGACATCTTGCGTGAAATAATTGTTCGCTCAGGTACTTTGCATTTAGTAGCTGATAGCAAGGTGTTGAGCCGTTTTGCTGAAGAGGGCAAAATGGTTAACCCCGGTGAGGAAATAGCTCCTGGTTTAGTGGCAGAAGCGATGTTATTCGTTGAATCTGTAGATACCCCAGAAGGTGGTGCATTGCTATTGCGTCCGGTGGAAGAATATGCAATTCCGGATGAAGCTCATCTGCCAGAACTTGGCAACGTAAAACAAGCAAACGGACCATCATTGGGTCTTAAGGCTGTTCAGCGCCTTACCTTTAAAGATGCTGAACTTGTTAAATCTGTTGACGGAGTTGAGTTGCTGCGCACTCAGCTTATTCTTGAAACATATGACACCACTCCTCAGATGACTGTGGACGTGGAAATGGTTCCAGATAAGCGTGCAAAAACTATTGATCGCTTGCAACT
>NZ_JAGQEK010000119.1 GCF_024346075.1 Synechococcus sp. Cruz CV12-2-Slac-r | reverse complement strand
CTGGTCAATTGCAAAAGCAGCGCAACTTATCCGTAATGATGCGCGCCCTAAACGTTGGGTTGCTTTGCAGGTAGATAAATATGCCTGGGGTTTATTTTGGGCTGGTGGTGGGCTGCAACGTTGCCGTGAATTACTAGAAAAAGATGCAATTACAATTGATAATCAATCAGCTTTAGTTCCTGCTAGCCCAGAAGCATTACTTAGATTAGTACTTGATTTGCAAGCTGGCGCAACAAAGCAAGATGATAATGAAATTCCAATCCCAATTAGAACAGCTAGATATCAACAAAATAATCAACTAAAAATTGTCGCCTATACCTCAATCGTCTGGCTTTGTGTATTACTTGCAACAGTAGCAGGATTTATTAAAATCTTAGATAGGCAAGATCAAAAGCTAGAAATCCTGCTAGAGCGTACAAAATCTTATTAATATCAAAACACTCTTTTTATTGTATTGAATTAAAAAATTAAGCTGCTTGCAGTTCTTGATGGCTAAATTCTTCTTTACTTAGGTCGCCAGATCCCACAAGTGCCTTTAAAACGGTTTCAAGATCTTCTGGTGCTAATTCACCAGAGGGATGCCAATTAAGAGAAAATAAAATTGTCGTTTGAGTTTGATTCATTGAACCTGCAGCTTTCAAGGCGATTGAATTTATTTCCCAAAACAATAAAGGCCTAAGTGCTAAAGCGACGCCTCGTAACAGAGCATGTAACTTAAAACATTCTGTAGTTGTAGTTATTTTTACTTTTATGGACTTCTAGCTCGAGTTTGTGCTGCAAAGCAGCTTGCACTAGATCAACCCGGGTGATGCGATAACCAAGCTTTCTTGCAGCAAGGATAAATTCTGGATTGCTACGGCAATGGCGTAATGCCCGTGCAAGCTGGGGTTCCTTTTCAGCATCTTCTACTAAACGCTCCAGCTCAAGCCAGCTCATCTGTACTAGATCGGGCTCTTAGCATCGCAAATAAATCAGCATCACGCCAGCCCTTTTTATTACCGCAAGCCACGCCTATTAATTGGTCCACCAAGATTTACACCCGCCCCAGCGGCTGGGATGCCTGGTGCGCCAATTGGATTGCCAATTGCGTCAAAACCAAGGTCATCAGCATCCGCGTAGCCAGGTTCTCCTGCTGCAGGAATACCAGGAGCTCCAACTGGATTTCCGATTACCCCATAACCAGGTGCACCAGCAGCAGGAATACCAGGAGCGCCAGCACGCCTTAATTGCGCATCAGCAGCAAGGGGCGCAAGAAATAAAGCAGCACAACTGCTTAATATCGCAAATGTTTTCATTTTGATCACAATCAACATCAACATGAACAAATCCTAGGCGATTGTTTTGATGATTGGAAAGATAGATCTTATTGATTGCAATTAACGCATATTAATTGCTTGCTTGAGCCCTCTTCATTTTATCGCTCTCACTGTGTTCGGCGATCCATTCATCGGGTTCTACGCGGCGCTTCTGCCTCCAAAAAATGTTCCTATTTCAAAATGATGATGCCTTCCTGGTTCTTGAAAATGCTGTTAAGGAAATAAATCGAATCCTTAGAGCATCAGGTAATGGCCCCTTGCATCGCACCTGGGTTGATCTTCCTTACGGAGAAGAAGAAATCTGCCTTCTAGAAGATGAGCTTCTGCCAATAGCTCAGATGGTGCTTGATCGGATAGAAGAAATCGATCTAAAGATCCAAGTTGAGCAAGAGCGTAAATGGGCAGAAGAATACACAGAAGATCCAGCCTTTGCCTAAGGCTCCTTGGGCCCCTGCGGGGGCCCCGCCCCTTTGGGGTCTTAATAATTCAAATTTTGCTTATTATTTTCATCATGTTTACTTGTATTGGCTGGCGTATTAAAACGCCTAAAACTTCATTCGAAATCTTGCATCAATTGGTTCTAGCTGATATACCTGCTGAATTTAAGCAGCCAAGGGAATACTGGCAGAGTAAATATCGCGTTAATAAAAGAGGTAAGCAGCTTGGCTTTATTGATTACTACGAATTACCTCCCTACCTGTGATTGATCTCGCAAATTGCGGGTCAGGAAATGATCGGGATTTCAAAGCGAAACAAAGCTGCCCCAGTGTTTGGGCCAGGTCGCACCTATGGCGCAACAGGCCACATCACACAGGTGCTCTATTTGCTCGCCTTTAAAAATTCCCTGATCATGTTTCTTGAATCCCTGCAATCCATCCTTGATCGCATCACAGAAGAAGATCTAATTCCAGCAGAGCAAAAGTTCTTAGCTGAGCTTGATGAATCATCTATTTGCACAGATGGCTGTGAAAATCTTTGCCACCTATTCGTTAAAGAAAGATAAGCCTCTTGGGCCCCTCTGGGGCCTTTTTTTATGGCCTTGGCGGCCTTAGGCCAATCGGTGAAAAGTCAGTCGGGGCGACAGGATTCTGCGGTGATCCATGCCGATTCACCACATCACGGCTCCCCAATCCCCCGAGAGCTGAAAAGCTGCCCACACATAGGGATGACTCCAAGTGGCGTTACTGCTCTGGCGGAACTGCTTCTGGGTTGCCGCCAGAGCATCCGCCCTGCCTGCTCCAGCTTTGAGCTTGATGTAGAAGCTCTCCATGAATGCCGCGGTGGCCAGATCATCTACGGCCCATAGGCTGAGTAGGGAGGAGCGTGCCCCAGCTACTGCGATGGCGCGCTTAAGGCCGTAGACGCCTTCTCCAGCCTGGATGTCGCCCTTGCCTGAATCACAGGCTGAGATCACTACCAGTTCGGTGCCCTTCCAATTGAGGCGTGCCACTTCCAGGGCGGTGAGATAGCCGTCATCGGCTGGATCAGCGTCTGGTTGGTTGGCACCAGCAAAAACGATGCCGCTTCTGAGCAGCGGGTTCTCGCCGCTCAGGGCCGTAGGACCTGGTTTGTTGTTGCTCCGTTTCGCCGCCGGCAGATCGGGTTGGAAGTAGGCATGGGTAGCTAGATGCAGCAGCCGTGGGGCCTGCTGTTGCTGGATGGTTGCTGCCTGGGCTTGCTCGCCGGCCAGCAGACGGCCGCCAGTGAGCTGGGCGATGGCGACACCTTCTGTAGCGGTACCAGGCAGGGGCGACCAGCGCCTCGAGCCGAGATCGCCAGATCGCTGCTGGTTGGAGATTGACAGGCTATTGGACTGAACGGAAACGGGCTTGCGATCAAAGGAAGGGTTGGCTACCACCAGCGCCTGGCTGATTTTTACAGTTGAGGTGTTTTGCAGATCGAGCAGCTCACGGCCGGTGGTGAGCAGCCTTAGCTGCAATGCTTCTGAAAGCAGCTGGCTAGACCCTGGCGCCGGGAGAGCTGCAAAGGGAATGCGGTTGAGCTCACCATCGGGGGAGATGAACAGGGTGTTGACACCGCGAGTGGCTGGAATGAGGGGATTAAGCACCGCACGCCCCACCTGGGCCCAGAGCTCAAGCGATTCCATTAGCAGCCGCACAGAGCCCGCCAGTGCTGCTTGGATCAAGGTATCGATCGGCTTTGCCAGCCCCAAATCGATCGTAGTAATGGCGCCATCGGGCTTGAGCACCAGGGCCTGATAGCGGGCCTGCCCCCAGCGTTGATCATCAGGGTTCTCAGGTTTGCTGCCATCAAAAGGTCGATATCGCTGGAATTCGATTAGGGCGCTGCCAGCAGGCAGGGCAGCGGCCACCTGCTGTACCTCCACCACGCGTGGCTCTAGCTGGGGGAGGAGGCGATACAGCTGTTTTTCAAGTTCTTCTTGCTGGCCCTTGAGCTGCTGGCGCTGCTCTGGCGCGAGTGCCATAGAAGCCAGCTGCTGAGTTACTGCCCGCAACTCGGTAGCGAGTGCTTGCTGCGGGCCAGGCAGGGAAGCAAGTTGAGCTTGGCGCTGCTCGATCTCTTGGAGCAGTCCGTGGCGGTTCAGGCGTGAAAATAGAGCAAGGTTGGCGCCGCTACTGCCGCGCTGGGCAGAGGAGAAGGCTCGTTCATAAACGTACGGATAGGTATTGAGGAAGCTCTGGCGTTCGTTAACAGGCAGGTAGGGAGCTTCTCGCTGAATGAGAATGAATTGGAGGCTGAGACCACGACGGGAGAGATTATCAGCCTTGCTGTAGAAACCTTGTTTATTGTACAAATAAGCCAGGTTATTGAGGCTGTTGGCAGTATTTCGATGCTCGGGCCCTAGGGCTTGTTCGTTGATGGCTAGAGCACGTTTGTAAAGGGACTCAGTCTTGACATAAAGGCCCTGATTGTCATACAGCCCCGCCAAGTTGTTGAGGCTTTGAGCAGTGTCGGGGTGCTCAGGCCCTAGTACTTTCTCTCGGATAGCCAGAGCACGCTGGAAAAGGGGCTCAGCCTTGGCATAAAAGCCCTGAGCTTTATAGAGCTGAGCCAAGTTGTTGAGGCCGGCTGCAGTATTAAAGTGATACGGTCCTAGCGCCTTTTCACTAATGGCTAATGCCCGTTGGTAAAGGGGCTCAGCCTTGGCATAAAAACCCATTTTGTAGTAACTTAATGCTAGGTTGTTGACGCTTGCTGCAGTAAATGGGTGTTGAGGACCCAGCGCCTTTTCGTTTATGGCAAGAGCCCGTTGATAGAGAACCTCAGCCTTAACATAAAGGCCTAGGTTTAGGTTTAGTAATGCAAATCTGTCGAGGCTCTTTGCGGTATCGGGGTGCGTAGGCCCTAATGCTTTTTCTCGAATCGCTAATGCACGTTGGTAAAGGGGCTCAGCCCTGGCATAAAGGCCTTGGCTGCCGTAGAGCTCTGCCAAGTCGTTGAGGCTTTGAGCAGTATCGGGGTGCTCAGGCCCTAGTGCTTTCTCTCGTATTGCCAGACCACGCTGAGAAAGGGGCTCAGCCTTGGCATAAAGACCTTGGCCGTGATTCAGCGCCGCCAAGTAGTTGAGGCTTTGAGCAGTATCGGGGTGCTCAGGCCCTAGTGCTTTCTCTCGTATAGCCAGAGCACGCTGGAAAAGGGGCTCAGCTTTGGCATAAAGGCCCTGAACGTGGTGTAGCAAC
>NZ_JAGQEK010000118.1 GCF_024346075.1 Synechococcus sp. Cruz CV12-2-Slac-r | reverse complement strand
CAAAGCACCCGCGCTACCAAGCTGCGCCACGCCCCGTTGTTTTTCAATAATAGATCAGTGCAGACCAGTACTGGAATCCAGCTAAGGCAAAAGCTTGTAAGCGAAACCCAGCTGCAACATCAACGCCTACCAACGAGTTTTAGTTAATAAAAGAAATTAGTAAGCACAATAAGTATCTAAATTCAAACTCAAGCTTTAATTACTCCTGGTCTTTGAAATAATCCATTCAAATAATGCTGAACTACAGCTGGTTCTTTACATCCCTGCTGAAAAAGAAACCCCGCTACCGCTGATTGCATCAAACGGTATTGATCCCATTCTGGATGTGCACTGATAAATCCAACCATTGCCAAAAATAAATCCTCTGGAAATTGGTTTTCCACACTCACTTGCGTTGCGATCAAGTCTGCGCCTTCACCCATTCAGCTTTCTTCTTGCCTGAACACCCATAAGGCCACAACAGGGGGCCACAAGTCAAAGACGATTCCAAAAGCCAACACAAGCCTTAAATTAAACAAAAATCCAGTAGCAGCAACAGGTTTCTGTATCAAGCAATGAAATCGCAAGCAGTTCTCGCCCGATTGCTATGGGCTGTCAAGCGGAAAACCTTTTTCCCTGATGTTTCCTGCAACACCATGCCCCAGTTAAACAAATCACTAAAAAGGTTGTGGAAAACCGGTGGGAAACTATTAGTTGCCTGTTGAAAAATGCTCAGTTCAGTAGTGCTGATCAATCCAGATCAGCATTCAGTAATGCCTCAACACTTGCCACTTTTTGCTCCAAGGTTTGATCACGATCAATGCGTGTATTTACGTTCAAAGAACTAAATAAACGTGCACAACCCATGGCATGGAGTTGTTCATGGCAATTGCGGATCGCCAAAAACACCTGATCCCACTCCCCTTCGATGGCAGTGCCATTGGGATGCAGTTGGATTTTTAAACCTGCTGCTGTGAGCACTCGCTCACATGTGGCGATGAAAGGCGCAAGATTCACACCAACACCCACTGGTACTACACACAAATCCACAATTACCTTCATGGCCAACTGCCGTTGCAACAACATCATGGCAACACCCCATGACAGGCTCAAGGCAGTAGCAGCAAAACACTGATCAGTCTTCAAAACGTAGAAAAGGACTATGGGGTAAAAACCTTGCTCGACAAGGTGAACCTCGAAGTAGGTCCGAAAGAACGTATGGGGCTGATCGGCACCAACGGTTCAGGTAAATCCACCCTGATGCGCTTGATGGCTGGTCTTGAACCACCAGGGGCTGGAACGGTGCAAATAAATCCCCGCAGCCGCGTAATTTATGTAGATCAAAATCCAAGCCTGGATCCAGATCGCACAGTGTTAGAGCAAGTTTTCGCAGACAGCGGCGAAAAAATGCAACTGGTAAAACGCTATGAAGATGTAACACTGCAACTACAGGCAGATCCTGAAAGTAACAGTCTTCTCGCTGAACTCGGCAGCCTTAGTGGCCGGATGGATCAATTAAATGCATGGGAATTAGAACGGCAATGTCATGAGGTATTAAGCCGTTTAGGTATTGATGATCCCCAACGCAAAGTGGGTGAACTTTCGGGCGGTTACCGCAAACGCTTAGCACTGGCAGCAGCACTTGTAGCCGAACCGGATGGCCTGCTTTTAGATGAACCCACAAACCATCTCGATGCCGTTGCAACAGAATGGTTACAGGGATTCTTGGCTCGCTTTCCGGGAGCCCTAGTTCTAATCACCCACGATCGATATTTTCTTGAAAAAGTAACAAATACTATTGTTGAATTAGAAGCAGGTAAATTAAAACGTTATCCTGGTAATTATGGAGCTTATCTAGAGCTTAAAAATCAAGAAGATATTGCTGATGCTGCTCAGCAACGGGCTTATCGATCAGTTATGCGTCGCGAAATGGAATGGCTAAGAAGAGGGCCAAAAGCTCGTAGCACAAAACAAAAAGCACGCATCCAACGCATTGAAGAAATGCAGGAACAAACATTTAAACCAGTGAAGGTAAAACTAGAAATGGCAAGCGCTGGAAGGCGCCTGGGCAAAACAGTTATTGAAATAGAAAATCTTCACCGAAATATTGGCGATCGTAAATTAATTAGTGATTTCAGCTATAGCTTCTCGCCAGAGGATCGCGTTGGCTTTATCGGCCCTAATGGAATTGGCAAATCAACGCTATTAGATCTAATTAATGGGCGCCAGCAACCTGATTCAGGCTTGGTGCAACGGGGTGAAACAGTTGTTATTGGCTGCTTTGATCAACATTCAGAAGAGTTATCTAATGAATTAAAAGTAATTGAGGTGATCAAGGAAGTTGCAGAGCGGATAGATCTTGGCCAAGGGGAATTTCTATCCGCATCTCAATTATTAGAGCGCTTCTTATTTCCGCCAGCCCAACAATATAGCCCGGTATCAAAGCTATCTGGAGGCGAAAAGCGTCGATTGCACCTATGCCGCCTATTAATGGCAGCACCAAATGTTTTGCTTCTTGATGAACCAACAAATGATCTTGATATTCATACCCTTGGTGTATTGGAAGATTACATCGAAGATTTTCGTGGCTGCGTAATAATTGTTTCCCACGACCGTTATTTCTTAGATCGCACAATCGATCGCCTATTTTGCTTCCAACCCGGAGGCATCCTGGAAAGATTTGAAGGTAACTACAGCGAATGGCTTGAACATCAACAACAGCTGCAACAGAAAAAAATTGCACCAACAGCAGGATCACTAGTAACATCTAGCGCAACTGCAAACAATTCTTCAAAAACAGATATAAAAACAAAAGCAGCTCGAAAACGCAGTTATAAAGAACAACGTGAGTTAAATGAATTAGATAATACCCTGCCGAATTTAGAACTAGAAAAAATGGCTCTGGAAGCAAAACTGCTCACAGCGAACTATGCAGATATTGAAAATCTCACCACACAACTTGCAGCTCTCTGCGAACGTATCAGTAAAGGAGAGGAGCGCTGGCTTTTACTCAGTGCCCTAGAAGCATAGCAATGCAATCAATCTCAACTCTTGCCCCTTTTGGTAATGCTGCCACTTGAACGCAAGCACGCGCTGGTGATACACCTGTCGAAAAAACTTCAGCATAAATATCATTCACAAGCTTGAAATCAGCTAGATCCACCAAAAAAACTGTTGTACGCACCACCCGTTCTGCTGAACAGCCAGCAGCAGTTAAAACCGCCTGCAAATTGGTGAGAACTTGGCGTGTTTCTAGTTCCACATCACCACCGCCCACCATTGCACCTGTTGCTGGATCAAGGGCAATTTGCCCAGAGCAAAAAAGCAGCCCCCCAGCCTTCACAGCTTGGTTATACGGACCCACCGGAGCTGGAGCTTGGCCTGTTTGCACCGCTTCAATTTGCTGCTGATCCATCGCTGTTGTTGCAAACCAGAGCAATTCTCACAGCAAACAAGGAATCTGATCCAAAAAATTAAAACTGATCTTTACGGAGGCGAATTTCAGCTAGCACTGCTGCTGGATCCTGAAAACCAGTAATCGCTTGCAGATCTTTTTTATCGCAACGCATAAATGGATTGGTTGCTAACTCCAATTCAATACTGCTGGGCACAGTTGCAATACCCCTTGCCCGCAAATCCTGCACCTGTTGCAAACGTTGTTTAAGAGCTTCATTATCTTGCTCCTGGCTAAATGCAAAATGTAAATTTGCCTCTGTATATTCGTGGGCGCACCAAACCCGTGTATTGCCAGGTAAGCCCGCAAATTGCTGTAAAGAGTTCCACATCTGCGCTGCTGTGCCTTCAAACAGGCGGCCGCAACCACCGGCAAATAAAGTGTCGCCGCAAAATAATTCAGGCCCTTCTGTATCGGTGGGAGGCAGGTAAAAAGCAATATGGGCCCTTGTATGACCCGGCACATCTAACACCTGCATAGAACGGCCAAATAAATTCAAAGCATCGCCGGCAACTAATCCACGAGTTTGCAAAGGAATTCGCTCGCGATCTGCAGCTGCAGCCCACACCTCAGCAGCAGGCCACTGCTGCAGTAATTGGGGTGTGCCGCCGATGTGATCACTGTGGTGATGGGTGTGCAAAATCAAAGCCAAATTAAGCCCCCTGCTTGTAAGCAGTTGCTGCACCGGCTCTGCTAATGCAGGATCCACAACTGCGGCGCGCTTATCTGCTGCTACCACTACGAATATGTAGTTGTCGCGTAGCACTGGTACACGCAGGATTTCAAGCATTACAACAGCTTCATTGCAGTTAGTTTGACGCCACAGGCCAGTGCTGGTGACTACAGTTTCGATTGGTTAGTAGCAATCATGATCACTGTTGCCCTTCCAAAAGGGGCACTGCTGGGAGATTCGGTAGCTCGTTTTGCCGCGGCAGGCCTTGATTTCAGTGCCATCACCAACCCCGATAACCGTTTATTGATGGTGCCAAGCGCCTGCGGAAAAGCACGGGCCCTGCTTGTTCGAAATGGTGATGTGCCGGTTTATGTGGCCTACGGCCAAGCGCAACTTGGAGTTGTGGGTTACGACGTGTTGCAGGAGCAGCAACGCAATGTCGCCCAGCTGCTTGATCTTGGTTTTGGTGGTTGCCGCATGGCAGTGGCTGTAAAAGCATCAAGCCCTTACCGCCGTGCCGCCGACCTCCCCGCCCATTGCCGCGTAGCAAGCACATTCACCCGTTGCGCCTCCGAATTTTTTGAAAAACTTGATCTACCAATAGATCTAATCCATCTCACCGGATCGGTTGAGCTGGGGCCCCTCACTGGTATTTCAGAAGCGATCGTGGATCTTGTTGCCACCGGCCGCACCCTTAAAGACAACGGCCTAATTGCAATTGAAGATCTCTTTTTCAGCACTGCGCGTCTTGTTGCCAACCCCCTTTCGCTACGCCTTGATAACGGGCAGCTGCAGGATCTAGTGGATGCAATGGCTGCTGTTGAGCAAAAAAATCCATGAAGGATTTGGCCCGGCTGCAACGCCTGTTGCCTTATCTCGCTCGGGATCGCCGGCGCTTAACAATTGCATTAATCCTGCTGTTACCGG
>NZ_JAGQEK010000117.1 GCF_024346075.1 Synechococcus sp. Cruz CV12-2-Slac-r | reverse complement strand
GTGGGTTTGCAACGTCGTATGCGGCGCGAGTTGCAGGTGGAACCTTTGATCATTTGCTTGGTGCAGCCCGCCCCAGCCGGCACCCCTGCTTATGTTTCGAAAAATCCTGTAGAAGATCGTGCACCGGTATCTCGGGCCGCACGGGCTGAAAGAGATCGTCCTCAAGCTCAACCCCAGGCTCAAGCTCAACCCGCAAGCGCCGCCCCAGCAGAAGCTGAGCTGCAACCAGCAGACGACAATCGTTTGCGCCGCCGCCGCCCCAGCGCCGCTGTTGGCTGATTAGCTGTTAAGCCAGATGTGTAAACGATCCCATTCGAGCGTTTTGCCTTTGGCTAAAACCATTTGATTTGGCCCCCGGTTGCTTTCCAATTGGGGCCACAATTGTTTTATTTGTGATGCCCCCATTGCAGCTAAACCCTGTTGCAGCAACCAATGCTGCAACAGCTGGCCGCGGCAGGGAATTGATAATGCCATCAACTTTTTGCGTTGTATTTTTGAATCATCTGCCTGCAAAGCTTTAAGGGCGAGATCAAGTAATTCCCCATAGCTTTCTTGTTCAGCGCTAAATCCTTCTGCAGTTGCAGCCATTCTTTGTGTGGCACCTGGATGCAATTGCTCCAGCACTGGTAACACCTCATTACGGATTCGATTACGGCTAAAACGTTGATCTGTGTTGCTGGGATCCAGCCAGATTGGGATTGCCAATGTTTCACAAATCATTGCGGTATCTGCCCTAGAAAAATTTAGTAAAGGCCGCACAAGTTGAATTCCTGGGCAGAGCTGCCGTTGGGCCATCAAGCTGCCAAGGCCGCGACGGTGGCTGCCGCGGGCTAGATGCAAAAGCAGCGTTTCACTGCGATCGTTTGCGGTGTGGGCCGTGAGCACAATTTGGCAGCCTTCAGTTTTGGCCTGCTGCTCGAGGCAGCTGTAACGCCATTCCCTTGCAGCTGCTTCTGTATGTAGCGGGTTCGCCCAGCTATCGATCTGAATTTTTAGGTTTTTGCTTTTTGCCCATGCAGCTAGGGCCGCAGCCTGTTGTTCTGATTCTTGGCGCCAACAGTGGTTGCCATGCCACAGCTGCAGTTGCCAGTGGTGCAAGCGTTGTAAATCCAGCATTAATGCTGTTAACGCCATGGAGTCTTGGCCGCCAGATACCGCCAACAGCAGTTGGGCCCCAGGGGGCAGCAGCAGAGGCTCGCGCAACAAGCGCTGGTGCAGCCGCAGGTGGTAAGTGCTCCAGGAAATTGCCATAGCAATAGCTTCCCTGTAATTGGGCTTACGTGGGAGAATTAAAGATCTGAATTAGCACTGTTATGTTGCTGCCCCATTCCCTAAATACGGCCCTAAGCGAGCAGCGCTTACTCAAAGTGATAGCTGGACTAGCCAATTTTGATGCCACGGCTGTTGCAATGGTGGCTCGCGCTGCGGCAGCGGGGGGCGCTGATTTGATCGATGTGGCCTGCAGCCCAGCCCTGGTGAGATTGGCCGCGGCTCAATCTGGTTTACCAATCTGCGTATCAGCAGTAGATCCCGAACTGTTTCCTGCAGCGGTGGCAGCAGGGGCCACGATGCTGGAAATTGGAAATTACGACAGTTTTTACCCCCTTGGCCGGGTGTTTGGAGCAGTTGAGGTGATCGAGCTCACTCTCCGCACCAAGGCTCTAGCTGCTGATATTCCCCTCTCGGTAACAGTGCCCCACACCTTGCCCCTTGATCAACAGGAGCAGTTGGCGATTGATTTGGTAGCAGCAGGAGCCGATCTAATCCAAACTGAAGGCGGCAGCAGCGCCCGGCCATACAGCCCTGGCGTGCAGGGTTTAATTGAAAAGGCGGCTCCAACCCTTGCGGCAGCCCATGTAATTAGCCGTGCGGTGCGAGTTCCTGTGCTTTGCGCCTCTGGTCTATCAGCCGTTACCTTGCCTTTAGCTCAAGCGGCAGGTGCTGCAGGGGTGGGAGTTGGCTCTGCTGTGAACAGGCTTAACGATGAAATTGCAATGGTGGCGGTAGTGCGCGGCTTGAGGGAGGCTCTCGTGGCTACTGTTGCGGGAACAATCATCGCTAAATAAATGACTGGCTTTGCCTGGCTACTGCAATGGCCAGTTCGGGCAATAGTGCTACTTGTAGTTGCTAGTTTGCCTCTTGGGGTGGAATTTGAGGGTTTTGGCGCTGCGTTGCTATCAGCTGGCGCCATTGGTTTATTAGGAACCTTATTAACATTGCCATTAAAAGCCCTATTTTTATTACCTTGGGCTGTGAGTAGTTT
Organism: Synechococcus sp. Cruz CV12-2-Slac-r; assembly: GCF_024346075.1. Classification (GTDB taxonomy): domain Bacteria; phylum Cyanobacteriota; class Cyanobacteriia; order PCC-6307; family Cyanobiaceae; genus Synechococcus_D. Next base: position 2,783 of record NZ_JAGQEK010000117.1, on the reverse strand, counting down.
AGGTGGCTTAATTCAGCCGATTAGTTTATTATTTAATTGGATTATAACTGCAATTTTATTTGGTATAGCTGCCAGTATGGTAGATGGGTTTCGCTTAAAAAATGGGATCTTTAGTGTGCTGCTTGGCGCTTTGGCATACAGCATTATTAGCACCGTATCTTTGCGCCTTCTCGGCTTGATGAGCTAATAAAGTTTGATCGGCTTACAAAGCAGTGATTTTCTCTTTAGTATTTAATGCCAATAGATTGAGCCCCGGTGGATTTCCGCCTTCAAGCTCCATATAGCCCCAATGGGGATCAGCCCAGCGCCATCGAAACCCTGGTGCAGGGCGTTGATGCCGGCGAACGCTATCAAACCCTGCTGGGTGCCACGGGCACAGGTAAAACGTTTTCAATCGCTAATGTGATCCAGCGCACCGGGCGCTCGGCTTTAGTTTTAGCCCATAACAAAACCCTGGCAGCTCAGCTATGTAATGAGTTGCGGGAATTTTTTCCGCAGAATGCTGTTGAATATTTTATATCTTATTATGATTATTACCAGCCGGAGGCATATGTGCCGGTTTCAGATACATATATCGCTAAAACAGCATCTATCAATGAAGAGATAGATATGTTGCGTCACTCGGCGACGCGCTCTTTATTTGAGCGCAACGACGTGATTGTTGTTGCATCGATAAGCTGTATTTACGGCCTTGGTATTCCGTCGGAATATTTAAAGGCAGCAGTGCCATTTAAAGTGGGAGAAACAATAGATTTACGCTCTTCTTTGCGTGAACTTGTTAATAATCAATATACGCGTAATGATACAGAGATTGCTCGCGGCCGCTTTCGAGTTAAAGGAGATGTGTTGGAAATTGGCCCGGCTTATGAAGATCGATTAGTGAGAATTGAATTATTTGGTGATGAGGTGGAAGCTATTCGTTATGTAGACCCCACCACCGGTGAGATTTTAAAAAGTTTAGAACAAATTAATATCTATCCTGCCAAACACTTCGTTACACCGAAAGATCGCTTAGATGGTGCAATTGCTGAGATACGAGCTGAACTGCGCTTTCGCTTGGATGAATTACAAGGCCAAGGCAAACTTTTAGAAGCGCAGCGTTTAGAGCAGCGCACCACCTACGATCTGGAAATGTTGCAACAGGTGGGTTATTGCAATGGAGTTGAAAATTATGCTAGGCATTTAGCTGGAAGGCAAGCGGGTACGCCACCTGAATGTTTGATCGATTATTTCCCTAAAGATTGGCTGTTAGTTGTAGATGAAAGCCACGTTACCTGCTCACAATTACATGCCATGTATAACGGTGATCGAGCTAGAAAGCAGGTATTGATTGATCATGGTTTTCGCTTGCCAAGCGCTGCTGATAACCGCCCTTTAAAAGCAGAAGAATTTTGGCAAAAAGCGCAACAAACGATTTTTGTAAGCGCAACTCCAGGAAATTGGGAACTAGAAATATCAAATGGCCAAATAGCAGAACAGGTAATCCGCCCCACAGGAGTGCTAGATCCAATTGTGGAAGTGCGGCCTACCGGTGGGCAGGTGGATGATTTGTTGGGTGAGATCCGGGTGCGGGCTGATCGCAAAGAAAGGGTATTAATAACAACTCTCACAAAACGTATGGCAGAAGATCTTACTGATTATTTAGCTGAAAATCAGGTAAAAGTTAGATATTTGCATTCTGAAATTCACTCGATTGAACGCATTGAAATTATTCAAGATTTGCGCAATGGTGAATATGACGTGCTGGTTGGGGTGAATTTATTGCGAGAGGGCTTGGATTTACCGGAGGTGTCGTTGGTTGCGATATTAGATGCAGATAAGGAGGGCTTTTTGCGCGCTGAAAGGTCTTTAATTCAAACGATAGGAAGGGCAGCTCGTCATATTGATGGCAGGGCTATTTTATACGCAGACAATCTCACTGATTCAATGGCAAAAGCGATAACCGTAACTGAAAATCGTCGTGCTGTTCAACATGAATATAATCTAAAGCACGGTATTACACCAAGGCCTGCAGGCAAAAGCTCAATAGGTAATAATCCAATTCTTGCTTTCCTTGAGTTATCACGCAAATTAAATGATGAGCAGCCCACCGAAGCGCCTGAAGTTGCTAATCATTATGGAGTTTCACTAGATGCAATGCCTGAATTAATTAAACAGCTGGAGGATAAAATGAAAACAGCTGCTGCAAACCTAGACTTTGAAGCGGCAGCTAGTTTGCGTGATCAAATCAAAAAGTTACGCCAAAAATTAGTAGGTAGCACTTGAGCAAGTTCTATTTATTGTAGTAATTCAATTTAAAATGTTTGCTTCTGCCCATGCAGCACTGGCTGGCCCTAAGAGGATGCCGTTGCGATAATGCCCCGCCAAAATCATTAATCCTGGCAGCAGCAGCTCAAGAACTGGAGCTGTGCGTTTTAGCGGTTGTGCCCTTACCCCCTGCCATTTGCGTAATATTTGAGCTCTCTTTAACCATTCTGGTGCTGCTCCATTTAGGTGTTGCATCGCCTGCAGTGCGCCTGTTGCGCCCATTTCGCTTGCAGTTTGAGCCGGCTCCAAGGTGGCACCAAGCCAGAGGCGGCCCCCAGCGCGGGGTACCAAATTGATGCCATCCCAATTAATATTGCCCTGCCAATTTATATCCGTAGGGAGCTTTAACTCAAGCGCTTGGCCAATTACTGGTTGCAAGGTGATCGCAGTAGAAATATCTTCTGCTAATGGTTTTAATAACTCAGTGCTGGCGAGCCCCGAACAAAGTAAAATCACATCAAATTTTCTATTTTCAC
>NZ_JAGQEK010000116.1 GCF_024346075.1 Synechococcus sp. Cruz CV12-2-Slac-r | reverse complement strand
GCTCTTCCGATCTCAGGCAGCAAAAGCTGGTGGATGCTGGTTGCAACTGCCTTTTACTGCTGGGGTGGAACTGCAACAACTGCTGCAAAAACCCCTAGGGCCAAAGGCATTGGCAGTTCAACAGCCGGTGTGAATGGAGGAGCTGGGGGAAGGGCGCTGGATTTTGCAAAACAGCTGCGTAAAAGTGCTGCTGGGGCCCCAAGGGGTGGAACAGCTGCAGGGCTATCAAGGGGACGCCTGGGGGCCAGCGCTACTAAAAGAGCCATTGCAATGGCGCCGCTATAGCGATCGCGGTGAATTCTGGGATGCCTGGGATTTAGCGGCTGATTATCGAGAAAAGCCACTGCCGTTTAGCTGGAGTAGCGGCCCGGAATTAATTGAAGCCGGGCCACTCAGCAGCCAGTGGCGTTGGCGCGGCAATTGCGGCCAAAGCCCAATTCAGCTGCTGCTGAGGCTGCAGGCGGGCAGCGAAGTGCTGGAACTATGCCTGCAAAGCCAATGGCAGCAGCAACATGAACTGTTGCGGCTGGAGTTGCCACTGGCAAAGCCGGCTGGTTTTTGGACTGCTGATTGTTCGGCGGGGGTACAAAACCGCCCCAGCACCCCTGCCAACGCAAGAGAAGCAAGCCGGTGGGAAGCAGCTGCGATCAGCTGGCTAGCGGCAGGAACTGATGCGCATGGTTTAGCTGTGCTGCTGGATGGTCCCCAAGGGGTAAATGGCACGGCCGCAGGGCTAGGGGTTTCTTTGCTGCGGGGGCCCACTTGGCCCGATCCCAGCGCAGATCAGGGCTTACACAGAATGCGATTGGGCTTGATGCCTGCAGCCGGGGGCTGGTGGCAACAGGCGGTGCCTGCAGCCGCTGCAAAATTTCGTGAACCGCTATGGAAACGCCCCGGCGTTGCAGCTGCAATTCAGCCAGCTGAAAATCCGGAAATTCGCCAGCTCATGGCCTGGCCCGATAGGGATTTACGCCTGCTGGAATTAAAAAAAACAGCTCAAAATCAATTGCAAATCAGCGCCCAAAACCTCAGCCCATGCCGTTCTGCAGTGGCAGCACAGTTGAAACCATGGGCGATTGCTAGTTGGAATCAATCCTCATGAGCATCAATCTTCGTGATCATCAAAAGGATCAGTTAGTTGCTTGGAAGGGGGGCCAAAGGCTGTGTAAACACCAAAACCGGTTAAGGCAAGCAACACCAGCAGCACCGTGAGGGCTATCGAAATTGCAGGAGCGGTGGTTTCCATCAGCTGTTTTCTAAAAGTGCAGGTAAGGGCCTGTTGCCATTACAGTAACGAGCCCTATACCCCGCCAGAGAGGTTTTCAACCCATGGCCCAACGCACCCCCTTGGGAGATCTGCTACGCCCCCTCAATTCTGAGTACGGCAAGGTAGTGCCTGGTTGGGGCACCACTCCAGTGATGGGGGTGTTCATGGTTTTATTTCTGGTATTTCTGCTGGTGATCCTGCAGCTTTACAACCGTTCACTGCTGCTTGATGGCATCACAGTGAATTGGAATGGCATGGGTTAAACGATGAATATCTTTGGCGTTGGCCTGCCGGAGATGGCGGTAATTGCCGTTATTGGTCTGCTGGTGTTTGGCCCAAAGAAATTACCGGAATTAGGCCGCGGCCTTGGGCGCACTTTGAAAAGTTTTCAGAGTGCTTCTCAAGAATTTGAACAGGAATTCCGTAAAGCGGTTGATAGCCCGGTAGATCTGGAAACCAGCAAGCAGCTTGAATCAGCCGATGGCCCCACTGATGCTGCTAGCGGGCCTGGGTAATCCAGGCAATAACTATGCCGGCACCCGTCATAACGTTGGTTTTATGGTGCTCGACCATCTAGCAGCAGCAGCTTCAACTGGTTTTCGAGTTCAAGCCAAGTTGCATGCTGAGCTAGCAGATATCGGCCAAGGCGCGAAAAGATTGCGGCTGCTAAAACCGCAAACATTTATGAATGAAAGCGGCCGTTCAATTCGCGCCAGCCTTGATTGGTATGGCTGGAATATTGAACATTTGCTTGTGATTGTGGATGATATGGATCTACCACTGGGTAAGTTAAGGCTGAGATCTAGCGGCAGTGCTGGCGGCCATAACGGTTTACGCAGCACGATCCAACATTTAGGCAGTGAAGATTTTGCAAGGTTGCGCATCGGCATCGGCGCCCCTTTAGGAAACCCAGAAGAACGCAGAGAACGCACGGTGGGCCATGTATTAGGGGCTTTTAATAGCGCGGAGCAGGGGGTGCTGGATCAAGTGTTACGGGAGGTTTGTAGTGGAATCGAATTAATCCAAAAAGATGGCTTAGAGAAAGCTGGCAATCGCCTTAATGGTTTTAGGCCCACTGCTTGAGATGGGGAAATTAGCTTCCACTAATGCAAAGCTGCGGGTATTAAATCAAAGCTTTAGCCAGAAATTACTGGAGGGAGAAGTGGCAGCTGGGGGATTCCGTTGGGAATTTAGATGGCATTTTGATCGCGGTGAATTAGTGGTAGAACCATCGCTGGGTAGAGCCTTAATTCAAGACGCTTTATTGCGCTTCTTAGTAAAAAGTGATTATCAATTAGAACCAGGTGGCGATTATCAATTCACCGTGCGGGCTAAGTTTTAAGCAAATCTAATTGTATGCCAAGGTGAGCTTCTAGTAATACTAAAGCGGCAATATCATCCAAAGGGCGTGGCGGCAAACGTAAACCTAAAGGTAATAAACGCCATAGGCGGCGAGCTGGAAACAACTGCCAGTAGCGCCCCCTTGCGGCAAGGGTGCTGCCGGCTTCTTTCTGCAGCACAAGGTCTAAACCTGGCATTGCTTCGTGGATGGCCTGCTGCCAAGGGCCACTACCGGTGCCATCGCCTAATACCAGGCCAGCAACGCTGCAACTTTGCTGCCAATGCTGCAACCAATCCCAGCTTTCCTGGGGTGTGCACACCAAAAGATCTTGCACCTGCTGCCCGCTTATATCAGTGCGCACCAGGCCGCATTTGCTGCTGCCTGGATCAAAACCAATCCAATGACCCATATTCATTTTTTGTTATTCATCAAGATTTACCCCGCGCAATTCAACAAACACCGGATCGGCAGTATCGCTATCGCGCACAGAAACCACCTGCACTAACACCGGCCGGCGACCCCGCTGCTCGCTAAGGGCGCGACCTGCTGCTTTAAATGCTTCCACATCAAATTGAATCGCTGGCGCAAGGGAACCCTGGCGCAGGGTTTCGGTGCGGGCAGCAGCCAATAGCAAATTCAAACGGGCTTGCACCTGCTGAGGGCTGCGTTCATTGGGATCAAAACTAATGCTGGCAAGCACTTCACCTTTACTCACCACCTTTTGATTTGGGCGCACATCAGCAAAAGCCAAAACCTGGGTTTCACCGCGCAACACATTGCCGGCGGAGCGAATACTCACCACCCAGGTGGCGCCATTGCTTAATGCCTGCTCCACCTTTGCCACTTCGCTGCGGGGAATAAGCAATAACTGCCGATTCGGTTGCTGGCCGGGTAAAACCTGTTCAAATGCGCGCAGGTTTGCTTCACGTAACAGGTCTTCTGTTGCTTTTTTTACCAAGCGTTGTTGCGGTATTGCGATCCTTGCGGTGGTGAGGGCCTGACCAGTGCTGAGCACCACATCACCACTGCGCAAAGCCAGCACCTTGCCTTCTAACTGCTTTAGTTCCTGTTGCCCCAAGCTGGTGCGCTGCTGCAATACACGCAATTCAGCATCACGACTTTTTACATCTTTACCAAGCCGATCGCGCTCTTGCTCTAAAACCTTGCGGCGCGCTTGCAAAGGGGTGAGTTCAGCCCGCAACTGAATCGCTCTTGCTTGCACCTGTTGCAGCTGCTGGCGTGCTGCCGCGCGACCTTGATCTGCTCTAGCAACATCTTTACGGGCCTTATTAAGTTGCTTTTCGCTGCGGGTTAATTGAACAACACTGAAGTCAAGATTTTTACGAGCATTCGAGAGTTTTGATTCGATTTTATCGAGCTGAAATAAACCAATCCGCAGCTGTTCACTAACGGCCAGCATCAAGCCAAGGGTGAGGGCACTAATCAAACTGCCGGTTAGCACTGTGATTAATACAGCAGTGCTGCGGGGGCGCAACCGAAACAAACTCAGGCGCGCTTTACCGATGCGGCTGCCGAGGCGATCACCAATGGTGGCAAGCACTCCACCGAGCAGCAGCACCGCCAAAATCAGCAGCCAGCCGGTCACGGTGAAAGCACTAACAAGGGCACCAGTATCGCTGAAGGATGATCAGCTGAAACGTTTTGCAAGGGCAAGCGGATCAAACACAGTGATGCGTTTGCGATCGATTTCCACGAGGCCATCGTTGCGTAGATCACCAAGTAAGCGGGTAATGGTTACGCGGGTAGAACCGATTGCTTCTGCGATCGCTTGATGGGAAAGCTTGAGATCGATTGTGATCCCACGGGTGCCGGGCATTCCGAAATCACGGCATAACACCAATAAAAAGCTCACTAACCGGGAAGACATATCCCGATGGGTGAGGGTTTCGATCATGGTTTCGGTTTGCAGGATGCGAGAAGAAAGGCCTTGCAAAAGCAATAAAGCAACTCGGGCATCCTTTTCGATCGCCTGCCGCACTGAGGTGGCAGGGGCACTGATCAAATCAACACGGGTAAAAGCGATCGCGTGATAAAAACGATCGGATTTCTGGCCGGTAAGCAAAGAAAGCACGCCAAAAAGGCTGTTTTCTCGCAATAAGGCAACGGTGATTTCTTCTCCGGTTTCGTATACGCGCGATAAACGCACCGCGCCGCGTTTAAGCAGATAAACCCGTTCGGCTGGATCACCGGGGAAAAAGATTGTTTTTCCCCGCTCAACGATTTCGGAGCTAGTGCCCACCAAGCTGCGCATCACTTCTTGGATGCTGAGCTGTGGAGTTGAAACAACCATTAAGCCTTGCTCCAATCAGCAAAACCTATATAGGCAGGGATTAATGCCTGGTAGCGGTTAACACCAAATATTGCACAGTACAAATGTTTGCACTATCTGTGGTGTTTAAAGCTTGTGCAAGAACGTTTCACCGCTACATTC
>NZ_JAGQEK010000115.1 GCF_024346075.1 Synechococcus sp. Cruz CV12-2-Slac-r | reverse complement strand
AAACTCTAACCCTACAATACAATAAAAAGATCAGATACAGGTCAGTTTGAGCGCACCTTAATTGTGGCTGAAGAGGCCGCCTCTGTGAGTTATCTTGAAGGTTGCACGGCCCCAATGTTTGATACCAATCAGCTGCATGCTGCCGTAGTTGAATTAGTTGCTAAAACCGATGCTTCTATAAAATATTCAACTGTTCAGAATTGGTATGCAGGCGATGAAACCGGTAAGGGTGGCATCTACAACTTTGTTACCAAACGCGGAATTTGTGAAGGTGCCCGAAGCCATATAAGTTGGACTCAAGTGGAAACAGGTTCTGCAATAACTTGGAAATATCCAAGTTGCGTATTAGCTGGTGACGACTCAGTTGGAGAGTTTTATTCAGTTGCTTTAACTAATAATTATCAACAGGCTGATACTGGAACTAAAATGTTGCATGTGGGTGCCCGCACCCGCTCCACAATTGTTAGCAAAGGTATAAGCGCTGGTAATTCTTCCAATAGTTACCGCGGTTTAGTGCAGGTTGGCCCTAAAGCCCACGGTGCTAGAAATTATAGTCAATGCGATTCTATGTTGATCGGAGATAGAGCTGCAGCTAATACTTTTCCCTACATTAGATCTCAGCAACCAGATGCAATAATCGAGCACGAAGCAAGTACTTGTAGAATTTCTGCCGATCAACTTTTCTACCTGCAGAGCCGTGGAATTTCTTTTGAAGAGGCGGTTTCAATGATGGTTAGTGGTTTTTGCCGAGATGTGTTTAACCAGCTTCCCCTTGAATTTGCGGCCGAGGCAGACAAATTGCTTGCATTAAAGCTTGAGGGTTCCGTGGGTTAACGGATTCTCTTTTGATGTTTAGTTTCTCTTATTTTCACCCCTTCAAAACGACTCTGTGATAGTTTCTGCCGCCACTTCTGAACCATTGCTTGAGATTAGCAATTTAAGGGCCAGTGTTGCAGGCCAAGAAATTTTATGTGGCATTAATCTCACCATTAATCAGGGAGAAATACATGCCTTAATGGGCCGTAATGGTAGCGGGAAAAGTACTCTTTCTAAATTAATTGCAGGTCATCCCTCCTACGAAATTACAGCTGGATCAATCCGTTTTCGTGGCTTGGATCTAGCTCAGATGCCCCCGGAAGAGCGATCAAGGATAGGAATATTCCTCGGGTTTCAATATCCGGTGGAAATTCCTGGAGTAAGTAATCGTGAGTTTTTAAGAGTATCCACGAACGCCCGCCGTGTGGCTAGCGGTTTAGAGGAGTTGGATACATTTAGCTTTGATGATCATTTGCAGGAGCGTTTGGAATTGGTGCAGATGGATCCTGCCTTTCTTGGTCGCAGTCTTAATGAAGGATTTTCAGGCGGAGAGAAAAAGCGCAACGAAATCTTGCAAATGGCTTTATTGGAACCGGATTTGGCAATTCTTGATGAAACAGATTCAGGACTAGACATAGATGCTTTACGTATCATTGCCGATGGGGTTAAGCAACTTGCAGGGCCGCAAAATGCCACCTTGCTAATTACCCACTACCAAAGATTGCTAGACGCCATCACACCTGATTATGTGCATGTGATGGCCCATGGCCGTATTTTGCGCACCGCTGGCCCTGAGCTTGCCTTGGAGCTGGAGCGCAGGGGGTACGACTGGATTGATCAGGAAGCTGGTATTAATTCGCGGGCTGAAGCAATCGAGGAGGCGGAGCATGAATTGGCTTGAAGCCTTAGTTAAGACCCATGGCATACGGTCTCAAAATTCTGCTGATTATTTGCTTAAAGAGGGTTTGCCCCATCGCCGCCTAGAGCCTTGGCGCTTTACAGATTTAACAGCCCTAACTAATCTTGAGCCCCTACTACTTAAAAAAAGTGGGCCTGTAGTTCATGGGCAGTCTCCACTCTTTGCTCCAGATGTGGTGCGCTTAACTCTTGATGAAGGTGGCGGCAATTTTGTGCTTGCGCAGGGCTCAGCCGCTGCGCCTGCCGGCTTGCGGCTTGATCTAGAAAATCCAGCAGCTAGCAAGGATCTTGATAGCGCTTGGGTATTTCAGCTGCAGAATTCAATCGTGGGCCCTAGTTTCAATTTGGTATTAGGAGCAGCTGAATCATTGCGGCTTGAGCTTTGTTTAAACCCAACTAATTCGGCAGCGCTTGTAAATGCAAAGATGCAGATTTCCCTTGCAGAGGGCGCATCTCTTGAATTATTTGTGAATATTAAAGGCAGCACTAATAGTTTGGTGTTGCTAACTCTGCAGGCCACCCTTGGCCAAGGCTCGAGTTTGCTGGAGGCTCAAAACCTAATTGGAGCTGAGGGAGCGGTTTTGTTATCTGGTTCTGAGGTGAATCAGGCAGCAACAAGTAGTTATGAACGCACGGCAGTAGTGCATGGCTGGGCATTAGCTCGCCAGGAGCCAAGGGTTGTGCAAAATGAAGGCGAGGCACATACTTTTTTAAGGGATTTGGCAATTGCAGCAGAGAATAATATTTGCGATCTTCATAGCGTGGTTAGATTTGATGGGCCAAACGGACGCCTTGAACAACTTCAAAAGGCATTGGTAGATGATGCTGGCCGCAGTATTTTCAACGGAGCAGTGCAGGTTCCTAAACTTGCCCAAGGAACTGATGCATCACAGCTGAGTCGCCATCTATTACTTAGTGATCGCGCCAGGGTGGATTCAAAGCCAGAGCTTGCAATCGTTGCCGACGATGTTCGTTGCAGCCACGGCGCCACCATTAGTAGCTTGGCTACAGATGAGCTTTTTTATATGCAAAGTCGTGGTATTTCGAGGCAACAGGCGGTTTCCTTGTTGAAGCTGGGCTTTTGTCAGCAGATTATTAATTTTTTACCACCAATTGCAGTTTCAGGCTGTTCCCTTGAGGCGGTATTAAAGCCATGAAAAGTGAAAAACTAACCATCACTGATCTTTCAACGCAATGCCGCGTTGATTTCCCAATTTTTGATCAATTAATTAATGGCCAACCTCTAATCTATTTAGATCATGCTGCTACAAGCCAGAAGCCGCAGCAGGTTATAAACGCATTAAGTCATTATTACAGCTGCGATAATGCCAATGTTCATCGCGGTGCCCATAGCTTAAGTGCACGAGCTACAGATGCTTTTGAAGCGGCTAGATCAACTACAGCTAATTTTATTGGTGCCAATGATCCAGCAGAGATTGTATTTACTCGCAATGCTACTGAAGCAATTAATTTAGTTGCGTTTACTTGGGCTGCTGCTCAATTGCAGCCAGGCGATGAAATTCTCACAACGGTAATGGAGCATCACAGTAACCTCGTTCCATGGCAGTTGGTTGCGGCGCGCACCGGCGCTGTGTTGCGGCATGTTGGGTTTACGGCTGCTGGCGAGCTTGACCTTGATGATTTTCGGGCTCAATTAAATACGCGCACTAAAATTGTTCCAATTGTGCAACTAAGTAATAGTCTTGGCTGTTTAAATCCGATTGCAGATTTAGTTGAGCTTTCCCATAAAGTAGGCGCCAAAGTATTGGTTGATGCCTGTCAAAGTTTGGCCCATATTCCAGTTGACGTGCATGTTTTGGGCTGTGATTGGTTAGTGGGCTCCAGCCACAAATTATGTGGTCCAACTGGAATGGGCTTTCTTTGGGGTCGCAGGGAATTACTGGAGCAAGCTCCGCCTTTTTTAGGTGGCGGTGAGATGATAGATGAGGTATTTCTTGATCACAGCACCTGGGCAGCTCTACCCCATAAATTTGAAGCTGGTACTCCTGCTATTGGAGAAGCAATTGGAATGGGTGCAGCCATTGATTATTTAACAAAGCTTGGCTTGGGTAATATCCACGCTTGGGAACAAGAATTAACAGTTTTGTTATGGGATGGCTTGGCACGTATTGAAGGAATTACTTTGTTTGGCCCAACCCCTGAACAGCAACCCCACCGTGCTGCGCTTGCCAGTTTTGTTGTAGCAGGTGCACATCCCCATGATCTATGCGCCCTTCTTGATGCAAATGGCATTTGCATCCGCAGTGGTCACCATTGCACTCAACCATTGCATCGCATATTGGGTATTAATGCCTCGGCTAGGGCTTCGCTTGCTTTTAGCACCAGCCGCTCTGAAATTGAATCGTTCCTTGAAGAATTAGCTAACAGCATTAATTTTCTTAGAGAACATAGCTGATACCTGATTGGTTTGCTTATCCCTTGATATGAGATGTATTAAATTTATGCTTAAAATATGATGATTACAAACATTTCTTTTCTGCTATGAATATTGACGGAAAAGCATGGCGCACAATTTGGCTAGAGGAGGGCGGCAGGTCTGTGGGTGTGATCGATCAAACCCAACTGCCGCATCAGTTTAAAACAAAGACGCTCGGAACTTGCGCTGATGCCGCAGCTGCCATCAGCACGATGGTGGTAAGAGGAGCTCCATTAATAGGAGTAACTGGTGCCTATGGGTTGATGTTGGCCCTACAGGAAGATCCCAGTGATATGGCACTTTTATCTGCCTTTGAATTGCTTAACTCCACTCGCCCAACCGCCATAAATTTGCGTTGGGCCCTAGAGCGTGTGCGCAATCAGGTGGCCACGCTTCCCCAACACCAACGGGCTGCTGCCGCTCAAGCTGAAGCTTCAGTAATTGCTGAAGAAGATGTGGCCATGTGTGAAGCGATTGGCAACCACGGCTTAGCTATCTTCCAGAAATTGGCAGCGGCTCGCCCTTTTGAACGCTTGGGCATGCCATTTCAAGTGTTAACTCACTGCAATGCTGGTTGGCTAGCAACAGTTGATTGGGGCACAGCTCTAGCTCCGATTTATAAAGCACATCGAGCTGGGATGGATATTCATGTTTGGGTTGATGAAACTCGGCCACGAAATCAAGGTGCAGCTCTTACCGCTTTTGAATTAGCTAAGGAGGGGGTGCCACATACGGTGATTGTGGATAACGCCGGAGGCCATTTGATGCAGCATGGCGAAGTTGATGCTGTAATAGTTGGTACCGATCGCACCACCAGCATCGGTGATGTGTGTAACAAGATTGGAACCTATCTAAAGGCGCTTGCTGCCTTTGATAATAATGTTCCCTTTTATGTAGCTCTGCC
>NZ_JAGQEK010000114.1 GCF_024346075.1 Synechococcus sp. Cruz CV12-2-Slac-r | reverse complement strand
GGGGTTACTACAATTACGAGTTCAGATTTACGGCGCCCGGTATTTGTTTTTCTAAAAAACTGACCAAAGAATGGCAAATCCCCTAGCACGGGCCATTTACTAGCTATTGCTGCATCTGATTCTTGAATTACACCCGTAAGGAATAAAGTTTGGCCATCTCTTAGACGCACCCTCCCTGAATCAAGGCTGCGTTTAACAATATTGCTTATGGCCACATCAGCGCCGCCAACACTAAGGGTGCCAGCTGGTACAGGAATAGATGCCTGAGGTGTCATCCGAAGTGTAATAAAACCATTGTCATCTATTTTTTCTGCCTGCACTTCAAGGGTAAGGCCCGCATTCTCACGCGTAGTTGTGCTTGTTGTAGTATTGTTTGCATTATTAGTAACTTGCACATTAGTAATTACGCTAGTAATTGCTTCTACTTTTGCCTTTTCACCTTCTTGAACCAGCAAAGTGGGATCCGCAAGGGTTTTTGTGTTTCTACTTTGAATAGTAGCCGAGAGATAATCAACCAAACCATTTGGATATTTCATATTATTTGGAACAGCCGGATTGCCGGGTTTTTCCAAAATATTATATCCGGTTACAGCTCCAGTTGCGCTAACAATTGGTTCTAAAGTAAATTCAGAAACTCCTAAACCAGGTTGTCCTGGATTATCAAATGATCCGAATCCTGGCCTGGCAAACTGATATCCGCCACCCGGCTTTGGCAACAAATTTCCCTCAAACGGAGTTGATCCGTCAATTTTATTTTGAAAGAGTTGTTTACTATTAGGAAAACCAAAAGGGGTTACTGCTGTTAGTGGTGTACCACTGCCATCAAACTTGCCCGATCCCAAACCTTTTCCAGGAGGCTTTAAGGTGCCAAAATTTATCAACGCTTGCCCCGAATCATTAACTATAAAAGTATTACCAATACGCGTTGAGAAGCTATTATCTATTGACGTCGCATTATCAAGATCAATGTTTAATATTTTAACATTAACTGCCACCTGGCGTTTGCGCAGATCTAATTGCTTCAAGTATCCCTCTGCAACACTCACGAGATAAGATCCGCCGATTAAAGTAATTGTGCCTAAACGTTTATCAGTAGTACCAATTAAGCCCTTTAATGGACCTTGGGGTGCACCAAAACTTTCAATTACGGTTTGAGTAGAAGTGCTGGATGTGCTTGCTGATGCGTTTGCTGTTGATACGCCTGTAGATGATGATTCATTTGATGTTGATGTAATTGTATTGGTTTTAGTAATAGTTGCACCTAAATTAGCTAAATAATCCGCTGCCCCTTCCGGTGAAACCTGGTTCAAGCGATATACCTTTGAAACTTGATTGCCGATCGTTTTAGCAAGCACATTTAAGCCCACCACCACCGTGCGTTCCTCCAGCTTTGCCTGCAATCCAGAACTCAACAACACAAAATTAAAGGCTCGCTCAAGAGGTTCCCGTTGAAATGCCACCGTTACTAATCCGCTGCCAGGCGGCAATTGTGATCCAGTAGAACCACTAGATGTATTTGCCCCCACATCTGCAAATGCAAAGTTATAGCCACCCATCTGGGCAAGAAGCATCAACACATCCCTAGCGCTGGCATTACGGGTGGTGAGTGTTACCGGAGGCCCTTTTAATGCCACATAACTTGGGTTCCTTAACAGCATCGTGCCCACCGCCATATCACCTACCGGTGGTGCATAGGCCCTTTGCTTTAAAGGCGGCACAAAATTTGAAACCGGCACCTGGCCCGGGGTGCGGATGTTGTAACTACCAGCCACCTGTTGCGGCAATGTTTGGGCTGCAAATGTGAGCCGCACCGATTGGCCATCATCTGTAACTACCGGTTTTGGTACCCCACGCCCTTGCACCGGTTGCACCCGCAATACAAAACGATTACCGCCGCCATCAAGTTCCACCGATGCAAAGCCCACATCAGCTAAAGACAATTGCCTGATCCCAGCTGCTAATTCCGTTGCCTGGCTAGTTGTTACCTCAATCTCAAGCCCTGCACCCTGTTGCCCCATCCTGATTTCTGGATTTGATCCCATCCCCATCAACACCAGCTGCACACTGCCCGGGCTGCGTATCACCTTTAAATCTGCTGGAATGCCCGCCCAGGCAGGTATCCCCAACAACAAGCCAAGGCTGCTGGCTAAAAAGCTGCGCGCTGCATTCATTGCGATTAGATATCAGCATGATAATAATAACTAGATAATCAGCAATTCACCAGCATTTATTTACGGCTGTAAGCTGCTAATGTAAACTTAAGCTTAGTTTGCGTTTGCACCTGGCCCGCCTCCAGCGATAGATCACTAATTACAAGTAATGGAGTAACCCATTCTAGCTGCCTTAAAAACATTAATAAGCCTTGATAACTACCTTTTACCACCATTAGCTTTTGCTCTTTTTTTACCCCTTCCCCCAGTAAAGGATCACCACTTGCCACTGGGGCGCCAGGAGACACGGCAACTGGAGCAGCAGTGCTGGTTTGCGGTTCATAGCTTTCTAAATTCACCCCTGCTTTTGCTGCTTCCACACTTAATTGGCTTAATAGCGTTGCTAATGAACGATCACCTGCCACCAATTGCAACAGCTTCATTTTTTGAGCCTTTGAGCGGGCTTGTTGTTGAAATAAACGTCCCTGGGCGCGCACCACTTCAGCGAGTGCATCTCGTTTTGTGATCCGTTCTTTTTCCAACTTATCTAGTTCTTGCAACGTTCCAGCCAATGGCACTAAAGCCAATCCAGCAATTACAGCTGCCACCACCACCCCCGCCAGCACCGGCAATAGCAGCAAAGCCCGTTCTGGTGTTACAAGCGCCA
The DNA here is from genome assembly GCF_024346075.1 of Synechococcus sp. Cruz CV12-2-Slac-r. Taxonomy (GTDB): domain Bacteria; phylum Cyanobacteriota; class Cyanobacteriia; order PCC-6307; family Cyanobiaceae; genus Synechococcus_D. The sequence continues at coordinate 2,281 of NZ_JAGQEK010000114.1, read as the reverse complement.
GCCCCGTTGCTTTTTGTTCCGGTTGAAAATTTGTCATGGCAGTAACCCCATCTGCTTAATCGCTTCTACCCGCGCCGCCATTCCTAATGAACCCAAAGGCTTTAGTTGTTGCAACAGTAGATACGGCTTTTGCGGTTTTGTGTTATCAAAATCAGCTATTAATTCAAAATTAACCACTGCTTGCTCTTCATTATCTTTGGATTTTGTTTGTTCTTGTTGTGCTTTTTTTAATTGCACCGGTTTTTTAAAAAATAATGATTTTTCCATCGCTAATTGCAAAGCATTAATACGCACAAAACCTGCTGGCATTGCCGCCTTACCTTTCAAACTAAAACTACCGCTATCAGCTTTTACTGTTTGCATTTGCAAATCTTGGGGCGTTATTGCTGCTAATTCCGCCAATAGCGCAGAGGAAGATCGCACCGCTAATAAACCATCTACCAATACAAGATTGGCCTGATTTAATTTCAATACCTTCATCTCTAACTGGGTATTTTCCTGTTGCAGCTTGTCGTGCTGGCTTGCAGCCGGCTCCAGCGCCACCACCGATGCCTGCAGCACCTGCTGCCGCCAAAACATCCCTGCCCCCACCAGCAATACCAAAGCCAATGGCACCAGCCCATAGGCGCCACCTTTCCATAGCAATTGCCGCGGCGATATCAGCGGTTTAGGGCTAATCCCTAACTCCTCCCGCCGTTGCCGCAGCAGATCTACCTGCAGGTGTTCAACCATCCGCTACGCGTTGCGCCGTGCCTATGAGGCCGGCGAATGCTGCATCTGTCAATGGATCGCCACTACCAATGGCACGTAATGGCGCTAATTGAAGCCAACCATTACCGCCCTCCAGCAGCTGTTCAGCGAGCCCTGGCTGCAGCAATTCACAACCCATTAGCCAGACCGGCTGATCATGAAATTGGCTCATCACTGCTAATTCAGCCAATAACTTCGCGCTGTTAGCTACGCCTGCCGGCCCTAAACGCTGGCGATAAAAAGGTTTGCCCTTTTGCATCCAGGTGAAATGGGATGCATTGGTTTGGAGATCAAGCAGCAAGCAATCAGGCGCAGCAGGATCACCAAACTGAATGCCAAGGGCCCGCAACTGCGCTATTTCCGCCACTTCAAGGAAATCAAGTTCCAAATCAGCAATTGCAAAAACCTCAATCCAGCGATCAATCGTTTGGCATTTATTCAAAAGTGCCATCCATTCACCGGGTTCCGCTAACGGCATTAACGCCAAGTTCTGATCCACTCCAGCTAGGGCTAATTGCTGCGCTTTTAATGGCGCCGTTGGCTCCAGCCGCAACATGCGCCATTCCGTTTCACCACTAGGCAGCAAAGCAGCTGCAGCCCTTAAATTCAAACCCGCCTGCAGCACCAGATCACCTAATAAATCACCCACCGCCGCTGGATTTTGCGGGATCCCATCCAGCACTAAACCCTCTGGTAGGGGTGCCACTGTTGCTGAAATAGCACCTGGGGCCCATAGGGCTAAACAACGATCGTTGATTTCTACCGCCGCCAACCCCCAGCGATTTAGCCGCCGCCATAGGGGTGCAACCGTTGCAAATGGATCACTGAGCAGGGTTCCGAGCACCGCAATAAAAGCAACACCTCTTCAAGATTCCCCCCTCTGCCACGGCAATTCAGATCCCACCGCTGCTTGGATTGAACTCAAGCCATAAAAATCCAGTTGTTGTTGCAAACCTTCCAAAATCCAAGGCACTAATTCAGGGCCGCGATAAATCCAACCGGTATAAAGCTGCACCAAGCTTGCCCCCGCTGCAATCCGCTCCCAGGCGGTTTCAGCGCTATCTATGCCGCCCACCCCAATCAACGGCAGCTGCGGCCCGGCATTAGCCCGCAGGCAGCGCAATACCTGCAGCGCCCTTGCCCGCAATGGCACACCGCTTAAACCCCCCGCCTCATCTTTTAAACAACGGCCGGTTTGGGGCAGCACGCGATCAGCTAAATCAAAACGATCCAGGCTGGTATTTGTAGCGATTACCGCAGCTAGGCCTTCCTCATAGGCCAGGCGCGCAACCGCTGCAATCGCAGCATCTTCTAGATCCGGTGCAATCTTCACCAGCAGCGGCGGGCATGCAGGTTGGCAACGCAGCCGTTCTACCAATTGCCGCAACAGGGTTTCATCCTGTAATTGGCGTAAACCAGGTGTATTTGGAGAAGACACATTAATAACTACGTAATCAGCAAAAGCTGCCAATTGCTCCAGTGATGCGGCGTAGTCGCAGGCGGCACGCTCCAATGGCACCAGCTTTGATTT
>NZ_JAGQEK010000113.1 GCF_024346075.1 Synechococcus sp. Cruz CV12-2-Slac-r | reverse complement strand
GTGAATGCCAGGTTGGCACTTAATTTCTACACTCTCTCAAGACGCTGCCAAGGATCTGGACGCCTTTCCCTGGCTAACAACAGCCATTCTTTTGCCGATAACGGCCTCCCTGCTGATCTTTTTCATACCGGATCCAGGCGACGGCAAAGTTGTGCGCTGGTATGCCCTTGGGGTAACGCTCACAACCTTTCTGATCACAGTTGCCGCCTACCTGCGGGGCTACGACCCCGATATCGCTGGCTTACAGCTTTACCAGCGGGTTTCCTGGTTGCCCCAGCTGGGCTTGGGTTGGTCGGTGGGGGCAGACGGCCTTTCAATGCCCCTGATTCTGCTCACCAGCTTCATCACCACCCTTGCTTGCCTCGCGGCTTGGCCAGTTACGTTTAAGCCAAAGTTTTTCTTCTTTCTGCTACTGGCAATGGACGGCGGCCAGATCGCTGTTTTTGCAGTGCAAGACATGCTTCTATTCTTCCTTGCCTGGGAACTGGAGCTACTACCTGTTTATTTGTTGCTGGCGATTTGGGGGGGTAAAAAAAGACAATATGCCGCTACAAAATTCATTCTTTACACCGCCGGCAGTTCGCTTTTTATCCTCTTAGTAGCGCTTGCCATGGCCTTTGCTGGTGGCGGCACCCCCAGCTTTGAATACAGCGAACTAGCAGCAAAACATCTGGGCACTGGCTTCCAATTGCTTTGCTACGGCGGGCTTCTGATTGCTTTTGGCGTAAAACTACCAATTGTGCCGCTGCACACCTGGCTGCCGGATGCCCATGGGGAAGCAACTGCACCAGTTCACATGTTGCTGGCTGGCATTTTGCTAAAAATGGGGGGATATGCATTATTTAGATTCAATGCTTCGATGTTCCCGGAAGCCCATGTGCAATTTGCACCTTTATTGGTGATATTAGGGGTAGTAAATATTATTTATGCAGCTCTTACTTCGTTTGCTCAACGCAACCTAAAACGCAAAATTGCCTATAGCTCCATCAGCCATATGGGCTTTGTGTTGATTGGAATAGGTAGTTTTTCGCCGCTTGCAGCAAGCGGCGCCATGCTGCAAATGGTGAGCCACGGCCTTATTGGCGCAAGCTTATTTTTCCTGGTGGGCGCCACCTACGACCGCATTCATACCTTGCAACTTGATGAGATGGGTGGGGTGGGTCAGAAGATGCGCAAGATGTTTGCCTTATGGACGATCTGCTGCCTTGCCTCTCTTGCCTTGCCTGGGATGAGTGGTTTTGTATCGGAATTAATGGTGTTTGTGGGCTTTGCCACAGACGACGCCTACAGCCTTCCTTTTAGGATTGTTATCGATGGTGCCGCAGCAATTGGGGTGATTCTCACGCCTATTTATCTACTTTCAATGCTACGTGAAATATTTTTTGGCAAGGAAAATCCTGAATTAGCCAATACAAATATGGTAGATGCCGAGCCGCGCGAAATTTATATTATTTCCTGCTTGCTAGTGCCAATCATTGGCATTGGCCTCTATCCAAGATTAGTAACTGATACCTATAGGGCCACAATCGAGCAGTTAGTTGCTCGGGATGAATCAACAATGAAAGCGGTTAGTTCGCCTCCATTCCCTTTCCAGGTGGCACCAAAGCTCACTTAACGGTAAGGTCCGCCCAGTTGATTCAAACCCCTTTGACCCAGCCGGGGGATAGTGGGGCCCGGGTGGCCATTCGTTTGTTGCAAGATGCAGCAGAACGGGGCGATATCGACCCCTGGGATGTGGATGTGATCGCCGTAATAGATGGGTTTTTAGATCAGCTGCGCCAAAAACTTGAATTGCCGCGGCGGCTGGCAGCAGCTGGCGGCAGTTATGAGCAAGATTTAGCTGAAAGCAGTGAAGCTTTCTTGGCGGCATCGGTGTTGGTGTCTCTTAAAGCAGAACATCTCGAGCAGCGCACGTTTGCAGTGGGGCTTGCCCCCATCGAGGAGGAGGATCTTTGCGAGGGGCTCGATCTTGATGGTGCCTGGCCCCAGCAACTGCAACTGCCCGCAAAACCAGAACGCTTGCTGTTGCGGCGCACCGTGGCACCACCACCGCTGCAACGGCCCGTAACCCTGGGGGAATTAATTCAACAATTAGAAGATATCGCCACAAGGCTTGAGCAGGAGGGGCCTCGCCAAAGGCGTCAAGCACCAAAGCGCTATTCGGATCGAGAGGCCATTGCCCAGATCACAGCCCTTGCTCACCGCGAAAAGTTGCCGGAAACTACCGCCGCCTTAAGCGTGTTTCTTGGTGGCTGGGGACCGGGGTTGGATTGGGTTGATTTCGAGCAACTCGTACTCGCCTGGGCCGCAGCTGCCCCGCCGGATCTTGATAGCGACCGGGTGGGGGTGTTTTGGGCCCTGTTATTTCTTTGCTCCCAAGGGCGAGTAGATCTTGAGCAAACGGGTCCGCAATTATTTGGCCCCTTGAAATTGCGTTGTTTATTCCAAGCAGCTGAAGGGGGGCAACGCCCATCGACCTTGAAAGCTGTGGGGATAGGGTCAGCGCCGCAGCCGGCCTTTGAGTTGCAAGCGGCCTAGGCAAGCATTGATACGCTGCCTTGATCTAAGGGGTAGCCGCCATGAAGGCCATGATTTTGGCGGCGGGGAAAGGAACAAGGGTGCAGCCGATCACCTACACGATCCCGAAGCCAATGATTCCGATTCTGCAGAAGCCAGTAATGGAATTTCTGTTGGAATTATTACGCCAGCACGGCTTTACAGAGGTGATGGTAAATGTGTCGCACCTCGCCGAAGAAATCGAAAATTACTTCCGCGATGGCCAGCGCTTTGGTGTGGAGATTGCCTACAGCTTTGAAGGCCGCATCGAAGATGGTGAATTGATTGGTGATGCCCTTGGTTCTGCTGGCGGCTTAAAAAAAATACAAAACTTTCAACGTTTTTTCGACGACACCTTTGTTGTGCTCTGCGGCGATGCCTTGATCGATCTAAATCTCAGCGAAGCGGTGCGGCGGCATCGCCAGAAAGGAGCACTGGCCTCACTCGTAACAAAACGGGTAGCTAAAGAGCAGGTGAGCAGCTATGGAGTGGTAGTAACAGATGAGGATGGCAGAGTAAAAGCATTCCAAGAGAAACCCAGCACAGAAGAAGCATTAAGCGATGAAATTAATACCGGAATATATATATTTGAGCCGGAAATATTTGATCATATTCCAAGTGATATCCCCTATGACATTGGAGCTGATTTATTTCCTAAATTAGTAGAAGAAGGTTTAGCATTTTATGCAATTCCGATGGAATTTGAATGGGTTGATATCGGTAAAGTGCCCGATTACTGGCAGGCGATTAGATCTGTACTGCAGGGGGAGGTTAGACAGGTAACAATTCCTGGCAAACAGGTTCGCCCTGGCATATATACCGGTTTAAATGTTGCAGCAAATTGGGATAAAATTCATGTTGAAGGCCCGGTATATGTGGGCGGCATGACAAAAATTGAAGACGGGGTAACAATTATTGGCCCTGCAATGATCGGCCCTAGTTGTCATATTTGCGCAGGGGCAACTATCGACAATTCAATTATCTTTGATTATTCACGCATTGGCGCTGGGGTGCGTCTTGTGGAAAAGCTGGTGTTTGGCCGCTACTGCGTTGATCGCAGTGGCGATCACATCGACGTACAAGAAGCAGCCCTCGATTGGTTGATTACCGATGCCCGCAGGCAGGATTTAGTGCAACCTTCACCAGAGCAAAAGGCCTTAGCTGAATTGCTGGGTTCAGATCTCGGCAAGGCTTAAAACCTGCACCAAGCTCTCTTCCGCCTTGATCGCCATTAGGTGCACACCTTTTGCAATCTTGCAGTAGCTAGAAACTTGTTCAGCGGCGATTTTGATGCCCTCTTCCCGGGGATCTGCCGCCCCAGCCAGCCGATCGATTAGGGCTGTGGGGATCTGGGCGCCTGGCACCACCCGATTTATAAAATCTGCATTTTTGGCAGACTTCAACAAAAACACCCCCGCCAGCACTGGCAGCCCTAGGGGGTCTGCTATTTCAAGGCAAAAACGCTGCAGGGCATCTGCATCCATCACCATTTGGGTTTGCAGGAAACGAGCACCAGCGGCAGCTTTTCGGCGTACCCGGCTTTTAAGACCGCTCCAGCTGCTTGATTGAGGATCCGCGGCCCCGCCAGCAAAAAGGCTGGTGCCGCCATCTGGTAGCAGCTTGCCAAAAGGGTCAAGCCCCAAATTAAGGGCCTGCACCTGCTGCAAAAGCCGCACCGATTCAAAATCAAATACCGGCCGCGCTTTGCTTTGATTACCGGCCCGCACCGGATCACCGGTAAGACACAACACATTGCGTAGCCCTAAAGCTTGGGCGCCAAGCAAATCAGCCTGCAGCGCAATCCGGTTTCGATCTCTACAGCCAAGCTGCAGCACTGGCTCCAAATCACGTTCCTGCAGCAACTTGCATAGGGCAATGCTTGCCATACGCATCACCGCCCGGCTGCCATCGGTAACGTTGAAAGCCTGCACTAAACCCCGCAATGCCTCTGCTGCTGCCAGTGCCCTACTGGGATCCGCCCCTAAAGGTGGGGTGATTTCAGCGGTGATTACAGGGCCAGGGCCAGCGAGGGCCTGCTCAAAACTTATGGCCATACCGGCGCTGTTGTATCCCCTATACCTGAGATATTCTCCCAGGCTGCCTACACTGCTGAAGCATCACTGGGGCGCAAACTATGGACGCCCATCTCTCAGAAAGGGAGCTGGAAATCATCGAGCTGGTGGCGGCAGAACTCACCAACCAAGAAATCGGTGCGCGGCTTTCGATTAGTAAACGCACAGTTGATAACCACGTGAGCAATATCTTTACAAAAACCGGTTCCCGCAATCGCGTTGGCCTCGTTAACTGGGCCTTGAGCAATGGCAAGATTTGCCACGATGGTTTTAATTGCTGCAACCTTCCCAAGGCTTAAGCAGTTTTAAGGCCTTGGCTGTTTTAAGACCTAGGCAATGCTGCATATAACTGCTTGAAATGGGCCTGCTGCTGGCGATGGCTCACTAAAGCTTCTGGGTAGCCGCGGGATTCCAAGGGGGCGATTTCACCACTTAGTAAATCCGCCGTATTCACATGTTGCAGTTCAGGCAACCAGCGGCGGATATAAACTGCTTCTGAATCAAATTTGCGCGCT
>NZ_JAGQEK010000112.1 GCF_024346075.1 Synechococcus sp. Cruz CV12-2-Slac-r | reverse complement strand
GGCATCGGCAAAGAATTTATCTAATGAGCACCTATTACTTCGTAGCGGCAAGCGAAGCCTTTTTAACTAAAGAAGAACCACTTGCAGAAGTTCTTTCAGAACGGCGCCGCAATTACGCTGAAAATAATAAAGAAATCGATTTCTGGTTAATTTTAAACCCAACATTCTTGGATTCTTCTCAGTTTGCAAATCAAGCTGCTTCTGTGCCGAGGCCAGCTGCAGCCGTAATTTCAACCGATCGTAGTTTTATTGATTTTATGAAGTTGCGCTTGGAATTCGTTTTTAAGGGCGAGTTTGAAGCGCCATCCGCAGCGATTCCCGACCCCCTTGCACACGGGGCTTGAGCTCTTCATGGAGCGCTTGAAATTCAAGGCATTCCCCCTGGATTTGCTTAGAAAGCAGCTGTTGAAGGCGCTCAAGCTCATCAGGATGAAGCTCTCCGTTATCCCTCCATTGAAGATCTGTGGTCAAGGTGCTTTTTATAATTTTCCTAATTGTGTCAGGGAACCAACGCGGATGGCTGCATTGATAAGCAAAAACACCTTGAAAAAAGCTAAAGATCGCCAGAAAGAACTATTCGTTGCTTTGCGGCCTTGTTTCGCTTAATCCAAAGCAACAGCATTGAAAGCCTGGCTGAGGCTTTGGCCCAACAGCTCAAGGCCAACACACCAAAAGACCCCTTTTGCGCCCAAAAGGTACTGGTTAGCACCAATGCGATGGGCCGTTGGCTTGCTCTTGCCCTTAGTGAGCAGCTTGGGATTTGCGCTGGCATTGATTTTGATTTCGGTGGTCGCTATTTCCGCAACCTGGTGCGGCAGTTGGCAGCACAACCAAACCACTGCATTGATCCCTGGGAGCCGGATGCCATGCGTTGGCGCTTGGCTCAATTACTTTTTCAGCTGCCTCAAAATGCCATCTACAACCCCCTGCATCTTTATTGGCAGGCAGATAAAAATAAAACAGATACAAACAGGCCCAAGCTGAATCGCCAGCAGTTGCAATTCCTTTTGCAGCTAACAGATACCTTCGATCAATACGGGCTTTATCGAGCCGCCGCAATGCGGCGCTGGCTAGCAGAAGAAGATCTTGATTTTCAAGGCCAACCACTGCCGGCAGATCAATTGTGGCAGCCACACTTATTAAGGGAATTACACAACCAAGCCAAGCTGTTGGGTTTTAATCACCCCAGCGAACGCTTGCTGGCGGCACCCCAGCAGATAGCAAATGCAACATCTTTAAAAGAGCAATGGCATGCAGAAGGACCATTGCAGGTATTTGGTTTATCGAGCTTGCCGCCCGCCTTTTTAGATCTATTGGCAACGATTGCAAGCCAAGGGCCACGGGAGGTGGTGCTCTATTTGCTTAGCCCCTGCGATAGCCCCTGGGGCGCTACGCCTGCCCCTATCGATAAAAACGACAGCAGTGTGGAACAGCTGGAAAAAATGCTGCTCCATGAAGGGCATCCGCTATTGGCAAATTTGGGGCGCACCCTGCGGGATTTTGATTGGCAACTGGAACTGATATCCACCAACCTCGAAGAAAATTTCCACAGGCTTTCACTAACGCCTGCCCCGATCGCAAAAGAGTTGAATCTGCTCGATCAACTGAAGCTAGATCTCGCCACTGGAAAGCGCCGCTCCCCTTTGAACGGCCAGAGGCAACCATTGCTAATAACAACTGCGCAGCTGAACTTGCAGGTGATCCATTGCCATGGCGATCGCCGCCAGGTAGAGGAAGCCCATGAAGCAGTGCTCGCCTTAATGGCTAGCGATCCCAGCCTGCAACCCCGTGAAATATTGCTGCTCACAACCGATGTAGCCCGCTTTGCCCCCCTTGTGCTGGCCAGTTTTGAAAGACCCGGCGGTATCAGTGATCCGCGCCACTTACCAATACGAGTTACCGATCGCACCTTGCGCCAACGCAACGCAAAAATCGATCTCCTGTTTCGCTTGCTTGCCCTTGCCGGCAGCCGCTATGAGCTAGAGGCAGTGCTCGATTTGCTACTGCTGCCGCCAGTGGCCGAGGCGTTGCAGCTAAATGAACTTGAAGCTCAGCAATGGCTGCGTTCAATTCAGGCGCTTGGCGTTACCTGGGGGCGTGATGCCGAGCACCGCCAAAAATGGGGTTATCCCATTTGCAGCCAATACAGCTGGCAGTGGGGTCTTGATCGGCTGCTGCTGGGCTTATTGCTGGAAGATCCTTTTCCAATTGGCAACCCAGCTGATGGGGAATGGCAAGGTTTAGCTGCCCATGGCGATCCCATGCTCACGCCGCCATTAGTGCTGGCCTTGATCGCAGCCTGTGAATCCCTATTCACGTTTTTAAGGCCCCTTGAAAGTGCGCAAACTCCTGAAGCTTGGGTGGTTGCTCTAACAAATGCAGTGCAAGGGCTTAGCGGCAGCGGAGGGCCTAATAACTGGCAAACACCTGAACTATTTGAACTGCTCAAACCCTTGCGGGCAGCACCTGAAAATGCACCTGCCCTTGAACGCGAAGCAGTAGTACTACTGCTGGAGGAAGCAGAAGCCCAGGAGCAAGGGCGTTATGGCCATGTGAGCGGCGCCGTTACCCTCAGCGCCCTTGAGCCGATGCGCTCAATTCCCCATCGCGTGGTGGTTTTGCTTGGAATGGATGAGGAACGGTTGCCGCGGCCTGATCACTCCCCTCAATACAACTTAATTGCAGCAAAGCCATGGCGGGGTGATCGCAGCAGGCGGCAAGAAGATCGAGCGATCCTGCTGGAAACATTGCAGGCCAGCCGCCACCATTGGATTGCCACCTTCACAGGCACAGATCCATGCACCGGTGAGCAACGCAATCCGGCCGGTCCCCTTGCCGATCTGATTAGTTGCTTAGCAAGCGAATACCGCAGCAGTGCCGGCAAACCAATAACTGATCTGTTGTTGCGATATGCAGCGCCGCTGCGGCAACTTCCAGCAAACCCAAAATTACCTTTAGAAGCGATCTGGCCGCAAACTTTAAATTGGCCAAAAAGTGATACAAAAACCATTGAACTTGCTAGTTCAGAAGAATTGCAGCAGTTTTTTAATGATCCTGCCAAACAGCTACTGCAAGCCCATGGCATTCAGCTGCAAAGAAAACCAGAGCAACAATTTGATCCAGAAGAAACAGAATTAAATGGCCTCAGGCGTTGGGAACTGGGGGAACATTTTTTAAATCACGGTTTTGAAGATTTGCAGCTCGCTGCCCTGCAACGCAGGGGGTTATTGCCTGCTGGTCCTGCGGCTCCAGTTGTTAGCGCAGATCTAGCGCGGCGCAGCCTCCAGCTGCTGGAAATACAACAGCAACTGGAAGAAAGCCAGCCCACTGGCTTGTTTTTAACCGGCAGTGGCCAGCTAAAACCAAAAAGACTGCTGCAAGGCTGGATTACCCATCTTTTTGCAAATCAAATAGCTCCGCGTTATACCCATTTAATTGGCCCTCAAGGCAGCGGTGAAAAAGAGAAACTGCTGGCCATTGCACTCGCACCCTTAGAGCAATCAACAGCGATAGAACACCTGGAATTGCTGCAACAGTTGCGCCGCGAAGGTCTTTGCCGCCTTTTGCCTTTTGAACCACAGCTGAGCTGGTGGTTGCTGCAGGAAAAGCAAAATCCAGGGGGGAATAAAGCAGATATTGAGCGGCTGCAGTGGCCAGATTCAATAATTCAAATCAATGCTGGAGAACCACCAGACCTTGAAATCTGGTGGGCTCAGGCTGAATGTTGGAGCTTGGTGGAACAGATCCTGCTGCCCCTTGCAGCAGCGATCGCAAAAGATGAAATTACAAGAGAAGAAATGGCGTGAAAAATATCAAAGAATCAAGTGAAAATCTGGTTGAGCTTGATTTAAACGGGCCGTTAATTAATGGCACAGAAGTGCTTGAAGCTAGTGCTGGCACCGGTAAAACCTATGCCCTAAGCCATCGGGTATTGCGGGCTATCGCCGAGCAAGGGCGAACGGTGGATTCAATTTTGGTGGTTACTTTTACACGCGCTGCTGCTGCTGAAATCCGCCGCCGCATCCGCGCTCGCTTGGATCTTGCCGCTACTGCCCTTGCCATGGCCATCGGCGAAAACATTGAAGCAGCTCCCCCCCTCGATCCCACCTTGGCGGCCTTGGTTGCTAGCTGGCATCAAAGCCCAGATCCCTATCAACCTCTACTGCGTTTGTTGGTGGCCCTTGATCAAATGGATCTTGCCCCAATCCACACAATTCACGGCTTCATAAACAACCTGATTCGCGATAACAGTTCACTCCTAAATATTGATTCCCAGGTGGGATTGCAGGAAAACAACCAGGAATTGCTCTTAAAACTTGTTACCGATTGGCGACGCTGCCACATATCCCATAGCCCTAGCCCCTGGCAAGCCTGGGTGCAAAGCCACAGTGATCTAAGGGCTGAACCGCTGTTGCAGCTCGCCCAGTTGGTAGACGACGACAGGGATATGCAACTGCAATCCAATTCAATCAAAATCGAACCAGCCAGCCATTGGGCTGAACTAGAGCAGCGTTTCTTTACTGCTTTTTGCAAACATGGAGATGAGGCGGCAGCATTATTAGTTGCCCTATGCAAAGGCAAAGGCAACGAAACACCAACAAAATTATTAGCAAAAACCAGGCTCGCAGAATTACCAGCCCTGCTCAAAACAGCGCGGCAGCAGTTTTTTGAAGCGCCATCCCAAACCACTGCAAAAACCTACCGACTGCTGTGCCAAGCACTTGCCACCAGTCGTTTGCGCCAGGTGCTGGCCGATCCCGATCAAGCGCCCCAAGCTGGCCTCCATCAATTAGCAGAAGAGCTTTGCTATGGGCCGGCAGAAGTTTTTACTCAGCATTTTTGTGAGGATCTAAAACAACAGGCGAGCAGCCAAAGGCAAGCGGAAAATCTGCTCAGCTTCTCAGATTTACTCGAGCAAGTAGATCCAGCAAAACTGCAATCAGCTCAATTAGAAGCTCTACAAAATTGGGCTAAATGCAAATTCAGTTGTTGCTTAATCGATGAATTTCAAGACACCGATCCAATCCAATGGCGTTTATTTGCAGCCCTATTTGATGGGGTGATGCCAGTTACTTTGATCGGTGATCCCAAACAGGCCATCTATCGCTTTCGTGGCGGCGATATCCGCACATACCGCCTTGCCACCAGCGGCAACGATCGCCTGCGGGCTGGCCTTAATACCAATCGTCGTA
>NZ_JAGQEK010000111.1 GCF_024346075.1 Synechococcus sp. Cruz CV12-2-Slac-r | reverse complement strand
ACCGTAAATCACCTGGCCGTGATAAACATCTCTACAATCTTTATTAACGAATCTAGGGGTGAGTGCCGCCCCACCCAAAATAACAGGAACGTTAATATCCGCATCATTAAATGCGGCTAGATTGTCCTTCATAAATGCAGTAGATTTCACTAGTAAGCCACTCATTGCAATGCAATCAGCTTGATGAATTTGCTGGGCATCAATAATAGCTTCTACGGATTGTTTTATGCCAAGGTTAATAACTTCGTAGCCGTTATTTGTGAGAATAATATCTACGAGATTCTTGCCAATGTCGTGAACGTCACCTCTCACTGTAGCTATCAGTAACTTTGCTTTAGCTGAGCTTTCAACCTTACCATCAGCGCCGATTATTTTTTCCATATGGGGTTCTAGATATGCAACAGCACTTTTCATTGTTTCAGCACTCTGCAAAACAAATGGAAGTTGCATTTGACCAGAACCAAATAATTCGCCAACAACCTTCATGCCATCAAGTAAAAAAGTATTAACAATTTCTAGAGGTTTGTATTGCAGCAAACCCTCCATCAGGGCAGCTTCTAATCCGATTCGTTCCCCATCGATAATATGTTGTTTTAAGCGCTCTTCAACAGCAAGATCCGCCAAGGATGGTCCAGATTCCCTGGCTTCTTTTGCGCTTACCCCCTCAAATAAGGTGGTGAGAGTTGTGAGGGGGTCGTAGCTGCAAACACCATTTTCAAACTCACGTAAATCATTGATAAGATCGCGACAAACCTTTTGATGTGCGTCGCTAATTTTTATAAGAGGCAATATTTTAGCAGGGCTAACTATTGCCGCATCCATTCCAGCCTCACAACAATCGTGTAAGAAAATAGAATTCAATACAATCCTAGCCGCTGGGGATAAACCAAAACTAATATTGCTAACTCCTAGTAAAACATGAACTCCAGGTAATTCAGTGCGTATTCGTTTAATTGCTTTAATTGTTTCACAAGCATTGCGCCTATCTTCCTCTATTCCGGTAGAGATTGGAAGCGCCAAGGGATCGTAAAAAATTTCTCTTGCCGGAATTCCATATTTCAAAGCATCTAAATAGGCGCGTTTTGCTATTGCAAATTTTCTTTCTGCAGTGCGGGCCATACCTTCTTCATCGATTGTGCCAACAACAACTCCCGCCCCATAACTTCTTGCCAATTCAAGCACCTTGAAGAATCTGTCATCGCCGTCTTCATAGTTAGTGGAATTAAGTAAACATTTACCACCCGCAACCTTCAGGCCAGCCTCCATTTTCTGCCATTCGGTTGAATCAAGCATTAATGGAAGATTTACATTATTTACAAGCCTGCTAACAAGTTCATGCATGTCGGATTCACCATCTCGCCCAACATAATCAACATTTACATCCAAGATATGAGCATTCTCTTTTACTTGGTTGCGGGCAACAGCGATTAATCCATCCCAATTTTCTTCATTAAGCAATTCGCGTACTTTTTTTGAGCCGCTTGCATTTAATCTCTCACCTATTATAAGAAAAGAATTTTCCTGTTCGTAGCTAGTGGTGCTGTACAGAGAAGCGGCTGCAGATTCAGCTTGAAGCTGGGGCCGCTCAATGCGTTGCTCTGGGAGCCGAACTTGGCGAGGGGCAGGTTTTAATTCTCTTGCCAATTCCACCAAGGCTGCAATATGAGCAGGGGTAGTACCACAACATCCGCCAATAACTTGAATGCCAAGATCTTCGATGAAATGATGAAGTGCCATCTTCATCTCTATGGGGGTTAAGCGATAATGGGCAACACCGCCAACATTTTCAGGCAAACCAGCATTAGGGATACAGCTAACAACAAATGGAGCATGGGCACTTAGATAGCGCATATGCTCCTTCATTTGCTCTGGTCCGGTGGCGCAATTTAAGCCAAGAATATCGATTGAGAACGGTTCTAAAATTGCAACAACTGCAGCTATATCAGAACCAACTAACATCGTGCCAGTTGTTTCCATCGTTACACTAACCATTACAGGGCGCCTCTCACCCGTTTCTTCAAATGCTTGTTCTAAACCGCTTAATGCAGCCTTTATTTGTAATACATCCTGGCAGGTTTCCACAATGAATAAATCCACATTTCCCGCTAAAAGACCGCGACCCTGTTCTGCAAAACAGGCCTTCATTACATCGAAACTTACGTGGCCAAGACTGGGTAACTTAGTGGTGGGTCCGATCGAACCAGCTACGTATCTAGGTTTTTCCTCGCTGCTGTAGGCATCTGCCATCTCCCTGGCCAGGTTGGCAGCCTCCCGGTTTAGTTCAAATGCTTCTGCTTGAAGCTCGTATTCAGCAAGAACTAATGATGTAGAGCCGAAGGTATTTGTTTCAATTACATCGCAACCAGCCTCGAGGAATTGCCTGTGCACCTCCTTAACTACATCGGGCCGTGTACGCACCAATATCTCGTTGCATCCTTCTAAAGCGACTCCACCAAAATCAGTTGCGGTGAGCTCCATCTGCTGTAAAGAGGTGCCCGTTGCTCAATCGAACACCAACACCGGGCGCTGCGGGCTGTGGAGCCGTTCAAGAAAACTTGTCATTCCCCTATGTTCACCCTGGTTACCCAATGTTCAAATTTAGGGTCTCTGGCTTCAGTAATGGCGGTGAGCCGTTCTCGAAGCGTATCCATAACGGGTCTATATGTGGCTAATTCTGTGCTTTCCACCCGTCTCACCGGAGTTACTTTAGCCGCTGTTCCAGTAAGAAATACCTCATCAGCTATAAATAATTCAGTTTTATCTATCGGTCTTTCCACCACCTCTATTCCTATGCTGCGGGCTAGTTCGATAACACTGGCTCTTGTAATTCCTTCTAATATATCTTGATCAACTCCGGGGGTAAACAAAATACCATCGCGAACAATAAACAAATTCATTCCACTTGCTTCGCTTACCTTTCCGCGGCTATTTAAAAGCAATGCTTCATCAAAACCACTTTTAACCGCTTCAGTTTTAGCTAAAGAACTGGTTATGTAAGCGCCGCTGATTTTTCCTCTTAACGGAAGAGATCGGTCCTCCTGCCTAGTCCATGAACTAATTCTGCAAGTAACGCCGTCTGGTGACAGATAATCACCTAATTCGATACCATATATCAAAAAATCAGTTTCAATATCATGCAACCTTGGTGCAATTCCAAGATCTGAAGTATATACAAATGGCCTCAAATAACTGGGCTTCGTTGGTTTATTTGCCTTTAAAAAATGCCTAACGGCATCCATCACGGTCTCTGCGCTTAATTCTGTAAGCAAAAGCTTCGCACTTTCACTCAATCGCTTCGCATGGCGATCGGCTCTAAACAGCAGTATTTCTTGTGAATTATCTGGATTAGGTATAGCCCTCATGCCACCAAAAGCGCCTGTGCCGTAATGCAAGGCATGGGTGGCAACAGAAAGAGTGGCTTCTGCAAATGGCACGCAGCGGCCACCGAACCAGGCAAATGGGAGAAATTGATGCATCTGGCGGCAGAAACCTTGCTTTGATCTTCTCATCCCCTTGCCAGGGATGATGGCTAGATGCACAGATTGGCAGCTATCCCTGGCGACCTAAGTAGCCAGGAACCTTTTTTAGTGGAGCAATCGGCTGCACCTTTTTTGTTTCTCAGCAGCGCTGATAGCGACTTAAGCCTGCTGGCAAACCAAAGCAGAAAGATGGCTGTACGGGGTTTAAACCTGCAAGCGCTGCAACATCCAGCGGCTGTAGACCACTACCTGCGCAGCACAGTGGTGAACGCAAAATTAGTGCTGGTTCGTTTGCTCGGGGGGCGTGGCCATTGGAGCTACGGCATCGAACAACTGAGGGACTGGGCTAGAGGCAGCGATCAAAGGGGTCTTCTAATCATTAGCGGCACCGCCGAGGGTGAAGCTGAACTGGCAAGCCTTGGAAACTTTCCGGAATTTCTAAGCCTTGCTATCGGCCGCTGCTTGAGGGAAGGGGGCCCTGAAAATATGGCTCAGGAGTTGACGTGCTGCAGCCAATGGCTTGAAGGAAAGCCAATGGAAACGCCAAAACCAATACCCCAACAAGATCCATTGCCTTACAACTGGTGTTTGGATAGTGGAGCCAGAGTAGGCCTCCTTTTTTATCGAGCTCTTTGGAATAGCGCCGATCTCGAGCTATTAGATAGTTGCTTAATTTCTTTTAGGGCTGCAGGTTTATGTCCGCGACTGTTACTGGTTAGCAGCCTTAGGGACGAATTGGTTCAACAGGGGGTGAGGCAATTATTTAAAGCAGAACAGGTGGAGTTGGTGCTCTGCGCCACTGGATTTGCTTCGGTGAAGGCCGATGAAGCAGAGGCGGGTGCACCCCTTTGGCGCAGTCTTGGCGTACCGGTGTTGCAAATGCTTTGCAGCACCCTTCCCAAACAACGCTGGGCCGCCAGCAGCGTTGGCCTCAGCCCCTTAGATCTCAGCATGCAGGTGGCTCTTCCGGAGCTTGATGGACGTATCACTGGGCGTATTGGTTGTTTTAAGGAGCTTTATCGGGCTGACAGCGCCCTCGAATGTGCTGTTCAGCGCTACTGCCCAGATCTGGAACGCTTGGATTGGATGGCAGCGTTAGCTGCTGCTTGGGTGCAATTACGCCGCACCCCCGAGAGCCAGAAACGCATTGCTCTGGTCTTAGCTAATTACCCCTGCCGCAACAGTCGCCTAGCAAATGGTGTGGGCCTAGATACACCAGCCAGCGTTGTGGAAGTGCTGCATTGGCTTAAGGCAGAGGGTTATCAACTTGGAGAAAAGCCTCTGCCAATTGATGGTGATGAATTAATCAAAGCCCTTACAGATGCTCGCAGCCCTGACCCCGAAAGCTGGCACCTAGCCCCATGCGCTGAACTGGATTTAGCTCAATATCAGGATTGGTTTTCCCAACTGGCTCAGGAACCACAAGAATTAATTGAAGCGCGCTGGGGAAAGGCTGCAAATGATCAAGGGCTTGATAAACAAAAATTTCCTATTTGCGGTTTAATTTTTGGAAACATAATAGTTATGTTGCAACCCAGCAGGGGATACGACCGCGACCCTGCCTTGAATTATCATTGCCCCGATTTAGCACCAACCCACAGTTATCTGGCCCATTACCTGTGGATTAGGGAAGAGTTCAAAGTAAACGCTGTTATTCATTTTGGTAAACATGGAAATTTAGAATGGCTACCCGGCAAGGGGATTGGCCTATCTGCAAATTGTTTTCCTGAAATAGCGCTCGGACCGCTGCCAAATATTTATCCATTTATAGTTAATGATCCCGGTGAAGGCTCCCAGGCAAAACGCCGCAGCCAGGCTGTCATTTTAGATCACCTCACCCCACCTCTAGG
>NZ_JAGQEK010000110.1 GCF_024346075.1 Synechococcus sp. Cruz CV12-2-Slac-r | reverse complement strand
ACATCACCCTGCACCTGCCCCGCACCGCTGAAACCGAAAATTTGGTTAATGCAGCTTTGCTGGCCAAAATGAAGCCCACCGCCCGGTTGGTTAATTGCGCCCGCGGTGGAATTATTGCTGAGGCAGACCTTGCTGAGGCATTGAAAAATGGGGTAATTGCTGGCGCTGCTTTGGATGTGTATGCCAAAGAACCACTGGAGGCGGATTCCCCCTTGCGCAGTGTTGGCGAGCGGCTGATTCTCACCCCCCATCTCGGCGCTTCCACAGAAGAAGCCCAGGTAAATGTGGCTGTGGATGTGGCAGAACAAATTCGTGATGTACTACTTGGCTTACCTGCCCGCAGCGCTGTAAACATCCCCGGCCTCACCCCTGAGGTAATGGAAAAGCTCAAGCCCCATCTGCAGCTGGCGGAAACCCTTGGCTTGTTGCTAAGCCAGCTATCTCGGGGTTCGGTGCAGGAATTAGAGGTGCGGCTGCAGGGTGAATTTGCTGAACATCCAAGCCAACCCTTGGTGGTGGCAGCCCTCAAGGGCCTATTGAGCTCGGCCTTGGGCGATAAAATCAATTACGTGAATGCAGCCCTAGAGGCGAAGGGTCGTGGCATTCATGTGCTGGAGATCAAAGATGATGCCAGCCGTGATTTTGCAGGCGGCTCCTTGCAGCTTTCCTGCCGCAATTCCCAGGGCAGCCACACCGTTACCGGTGCGGTGTTTGCCGATGGGGAACTGCGTGTTACGAGCATTGATGAATTTCCTCTCAATGTGCCCCCCAGCCGGCACATGCTGTTTACCCGCCACCGGGACATGCCTGGCATCATTGGCCACCTCGGCTCCCTGCTCGGTGAGCACAATGTGAATATCGCCTCGATGCAGGTTGGTAGGCGCATCGTGCGGGGTGATGCGGTGATGGTGCTCAGCCTTGATGATCCAATCCCCCCCAGCCTGCTAACAAGCATCTACGCAATTAATGGCATTCAAGAAGCCCATCCCGTAACCCTTTAAACGATGACAATTTCCCCCACCTCCAGCTGGTGGCGGCTGGAAATTGATCCTTCTGGTGACCTAGAGGAATCATTGATTTGGCGCTTGGAAACCCTGGGTATTTCCAGGGTGGCGGTTAAATTCAAGCCAGATCAGCCAGGCCATCGCACCCTGCTGGCCTGGCTGCCGGCGGCGGATTGGCCAGCAAGCGAGCGCAAAAGTCTTGAGCAGGCCTTATGTGCCCTTGCTGAACCTTTTGGCTTGGAATTGCCTCAATTGAGTTGGCAACAACAGCCCGAGGAAGATTGGAGCCATAGCTGGAAACAGCACTGGGCCCCGGATCCTGTGGGTGAAAAGCTTCTAATTTTGCCCGCTTGGCTGCAATGCCCTGAAGAATTCCGCAACCGTGAAGTGCTGCTGCTGGATCCAGGCAGTGCCTTTGGCACCGGTAGCCATCCCACTACTCGGCTTTGCATGGAAAGCTTGGAGCGCATCCCCTTAGCGGGCGCTTTGGTGGCAGATCTGGGCTGCGGTAGCGGCATCCTCGGCATAGCAGCCCTGGCCCTAGGAGCAGAAGCTGTGGTAGCAAGCGACACCGACAGCCTGGCAATACTTGCCAGCGCATCTAACGCTGCCCTGAACGGCATGGAGCAGCGGCTCCAGGCTCGATTGGGTTCAGCCCAAGAACTTAAGGAGTTGCTGGGCCAGCGAAGTGCCCAGGTGTTGCTTTGCAACATCCTTGCTCCGGTGCTGGCGGAACTGGCGCCGTGGTTCGAGAAATTGCTTGCCGTTAACGGCGTGGGTTTGCTGAGCGGCCTCTTGGTGGAACAGGTGGAGCCCTTGGCTGATCAACTCACTTCAATGGGCTGGCAATGCCGCTTGGCGGCTGAACAATCCCGTTGGGCACTGCTAGAAATCACCCGTTAACGGTGTTTTGTTAGATAAATTTTGCTTATACAAGTTGGTTCAACCATTGGCCTTCTCGGTTTGTTGCCACCATGGCCTTCAGATAGGTGTACAAAGGTCGAGCCCCTACAGGCCCGGTTCGCCGTGGACCTGAGCAACCATCACTGCCATGGCGTCTTACAAGGTCACTCTCGTTAACGAAAGCGAGGGCCTAAACAAAACCATTGAAGTGCCCGATGATCAATACATCCTCGACGCAGCCGAGGAACAGGGCATCGATCTTCCTTATTCCTGTCGCGCCGGTGCATGTTCAACATGTGCAGGCAAGATCACCGCTGGCACCGTCGACCAAAGCGATCAAAGCTTCTTAGACGACGATCAAATCGAAGCAGGTTTTGTTCTCACATGTGTGGCTTATCCCACCAGCGATTGCACAATCAAAACCCATTCAGAAGAAGAGCTCTACTGAGTTCCTGAGTTTTTATTTTTATGCCACCCCTGAGGGGGTGGCTTTTTTTTAGCCCTTTTGCGATTGAACCGCTTTCGTGCCTGCACCATTAATCCCAAGCCACGACCGTTTGCTGCCCAATGGCAGTGAGCAGCCGAGTCCTGGTGGGATGTATACCTTTCGGGTGCTGGGCCCCTGCTGCCGATTATTTGATCGAGAGGAATTGCCCTGGCCCTGTTGCAGGCTGCAATGGCGCACTAAGGAACCCAGCTGGAGACGGGTGGGTAAACGGCTTGTTCCTGATTTAGCGGCGCGGCGCTGCCCTACCTACGCAGTAGAACTTTTGCAGCCAGGGCTGCGTTCCAGCACAGCGGTGCTCACTTTATTTGCGGAAAGATTGAGCCCTGAATTGCAGGAATGGTGGTACAGCCGCAGAGAAATCAGCGATCAGAAATAGATCTTGCCACCGCCCCACTGAAGCCCCTGCACTTTTGGTGCAACAAGGATGTATCCCGCCATGCGACGCAGGTCTTCGTCGCTGAGATTGCGCATCTGAACAAATACATCAGCGCTTCTGAGGCTTGGATGCAGATCGGAAATCGACATCTCACCGTCGTAAGAGGTGGGATCTTTCATGTAGTCGACCAACGCCTCAACAGAATCCCTAGGCGGGGTAGCAAGGGCGAGAGTTTCCGGATCGAGGCCAACGTTTTGGTTGGTTTTTGTAATCCCGCCGGCATGGCATGTGCCACAGCTGGTGTTAAACACTTTGCGACCTGATTTGATCTCAGATTCGCTGAAGGTGATCAGAGTGCCGCTCGGATCAGCGGGCACGGTGAGGGTTGCGGCATCCCATTGCAAGGCCCCAACAGTGCTGGGCATCAGCAATAAAACAATGGGCAGCAACAGCAAAGCAGCTAGGCGCTGCAAACCCTGAAAAACTTTATGCATGGAGGAAGCGTGCAACGTTACGGACTCCTGAGCTTTTGTATCACGCAAAACCACTCCTCCGGCGCTTAAGGGCCTTGTGTCTCACACACTGTTGCAGGCCCCAGGACTTAATTCGAGAGTTAAGAAGTCTTTAGCAAGCAAGGTGTTTTGAAAAATTGCCCGCGCTTCCTTGAGCAAATCCTCTGAAGTTTCCTGATTACCCGGTGCGTAGCGGGGGCTCAGATGGGTGAGGGCTAGTTGAAATACACCCGCCTCAGCCGCGGTTTGAGCCGCCATGGTGCTGGTGGAGTGTTGACGCTGATAGGCCATCTCTGCATCGCCATGGGAAAAGGTGGATTCATGGATTAAAAGATCCACACCACGGGCAAGCTGTATCGCTGCTTCGCTAAAAACAGTGTCGGTGCAATAAGCCATAGACACCCCTGGCTGAGTTGGGCCGCAAAGATCTGAACCTCGAATTTCGCGGCCATCTTCAAGAGTTACGGTTTCGCCTGCCTTAAGCCGCGCAAATAGGGGCCCTGGGGGCAGTTGCAGGGCTTTGGCTTGCTCAATATTGAAGCGGCCGGCACGTTCCTTTTCTTGGATCCGATAACCAAAAGCGGGGATGCGATGGATGAGGGGCGAGCAATGCACCGTGAATTCCCCGTCGCGTAGTAAAACCGCACCACTGCTGGCGGCCGCTTCCACCCTGTGAAAACGCAGCGGATAGCCAATCCGCGTTGAAGAATGTTGCAGCGCTCCCAGTACAAATGCTTCTAGGGGCGCAGGGCCGTAGAGGTCTACCCCTGGGCAATTCCCTGCCATACCAAGGCTTGCTAGCAGCCCAGGTAAACCGAATACGTGGTCGCCGTGCATATGGGTTACGAAAATGCGCCGCAATTGCGAAACCCGTAAGTTGCTGCGTAAAAACTGGTGCTGGGTGCCTTCGCCGCAATCGAGTAACCACAGATCGGAGCGCTGAGGTAGCCGCACCGCCACTGAAGAAACATTGCGGCTCCGGGTTGGAACGCCGGAACTAGTGCCTAGAAAAGTTATTTGCAATGGCGTAATCAGTTGGCGCCGGCTTTGATGGTGCCACGGCAAAGCGCTACTGCCCATTCAAATGGTGTGGAATTTTCCCCTAATAATTGCTCTGCTGTTCCCTCTGGCGTTAGCCAGAGAACCAGAGGTGCGGGTGTTGGTGGAAGAGGGCACCGCCCTGCGGGTGGCGCCTGTGGAGGGGCGTTTGCTGTTGCAAGCCGCCAATGGACGCAGCCTGGCTGCTGTTGCCGGAGGCCTCACCTTGAGGGCAGAGGGCGCTGAGATCTCTGGCCTGCCATCAGGCGCTATTGCAGAACTTTGGATCAGCCCTGAATCGCCAAATGGCAGCCTTTGGTTACAGCAACGGCGCTATCGCGGTCGATTGCAATTGCTGCTGCACAGGGGCCGGATCCAAGCGATAAATCGCTTGGGGATTGAGAGCTACCTACCTAGCGTTGTGGGGGCGGAAATGCCGCACCAGTGGCCCCAAGAGGCACTGCGGGTGCAGAGCGTGGCAGCCCGCAGCTACGCCTTGCGCCAATTGCGCCCGGAGGCCAATTACGACCTCAAGGCAACTGTGAGCAGCCAGGTGTATCGCGGCTTGGAATCGGAAACCGACAGCACCCGAGAAGCGGTTGCAAGCACCCGCAGCCTGGTGCTCACCCACGCGAAGAGGATTATTGATGCGGTTTTTCACAGCAGCAGTGGCGGTCGCACCGAAAACAGCGGTGAGGTGTGGCCGCGCCAGGTGCCTTATCTCAAAAGCGTGGCCGACTACGACCAAGACAGCCCTGTATTTCGCTGGACTAAACAATTTGATGCCGCCGCCTTGCTCAACTCTTTTCGTGAAACCGGTGGGGTAGACAGCATCTTGCCGTTAAAAACCACAAGCACCGGCCGGCTTACCGAAGTGTTGGTGCGTGGCCCGCAGGGCGACTTGCGTTTAAGTGCCGCGGAATTACGTTCTCGGCTTGGCTTGCGAAGCACTTTTGTGAGATTTGAGGTAGCGGCAGCGCCGCCAGCCCCGTTAGAAGCCTTAGGCGATTGGCTCGGCATAACACCCTCGCCGCGGCTCC
>NZ_JAGQEK010000011.1 GCF_024346075.1 Synechococcus sp. Cruz CV12-2-Slac-r | reverse complement strand
GTAATTCGCACCCGTTGCCCAGCTCGCAAATCAAATCCACTCATTTGGCGATGCCAATAGGAGGCATAAAGCCCCCCCGCTGCAAGCAATGCGTTGTGGTGACCCTGTTCCACTACTTTTCCTGCCGCAATAACAGCCACCTGGTCCATGGAAGCCGCCGCTCGCAGGCGATGCAAAACGGCAATCACCGTTCGCCCTTCTCCCAAACGGGCAAGCGTTCCATTTATTGCAGCTTCAGTGGCTGGATCCAAAGCACTAGTGGCTTCATCTAAGAGCAATAAACGGGGATCCCGCAGGATTGCTCGAGCAATAGCAATGCGTTGGCGTTGGCCACCGGATAAACAGCCGCCTCCAAACCCCACCGGAGTTTTTAAACCCTGAGGTAACCCTTCCAAAAAGCTGCCTAATTCAGCCGCCTCAGCAGCTGCTCTCACCTCAGCGCTACTGGCATCAAGACGGCCAAGGCGAATATTTTCAGCAATGCTCAAATCAAATAACACTGGCTCCTGCGGCACTAATGCCACCTGGTTTAACCATTGGTCGCGATTGAAGCTGGCTAACGGCAAGCCATCAGCCAGCAGTTCTCCCCCTTGGGGTTCCAGCTGACGCAACAGCAGCTTTAAAACTGTGCTTTTACCGCCGCCACTGGGGCCCACCAACGCCAATGAGCTGCCTGCTGGAATTTGCAAACAAAGATCTTCAAGGCCGCCGCCTTCTCCATAGCGGTAGCTCACCTGTTTCAGCTCAAGGCCCTGCTTGAGCGGAGGCGGTGCCGGCAAACTTGCAGCCTTTGTTTTGACAGAACGCTGTTGCGGTAATTTTCGCTCCAATAGATCCAAGGCGGTGCTGGCCGCCTGCAGCGGCAGTAATAAGGGGCCCAATTGCCACATGCCGCTAACTAAAGCTGTTGCGATGCCAAGCGCTGCCACCAATTGCCCCACACTTAATTGTTTTTGCAGCACCAACCAGGTTCCTAATGCGAACACACTCACCAAGGTGAGTAGAGCAGATGCGGTGAGGGCTGCATTTTGCAACCCATTCACAGTGCCCACCTGAAGCCCCTTGCGTTTTAAATCGTGGTTGCGCGTAGCAAAATCTGCCCGCGTAGCGCTGCCAAGACCAAACAGATCCACTAACTCGCGGCTGCGCAAGCGCTCCATGGCAAATGCCAACAAAATTGCAGCCTTTGCAACCCGGCCCTCCTCACTACGAGCTAAGGCTGGGGTGAAAGCAACCTGGCTTAAAAACAACAACGGCGTGAGAACCACCGCAACTAATGCCAAACGCCAATTGATATGAAACAGCAACAACACACTGAGCACGAGCTGAGCCAGTGTCCAAATAAAAAGCGGCAACTGAACCACCACCACATTCTCAATGGTGGGTATCTGCTGGGCTAATAAAGCTTGTTGTTCCACTTCATATCCAACCCCAGCTGGCTGTTTCTCCTGAAGCAGGTGCGTGAACAAACGCTCACGAAAATCATTGCAAAGTTCACCGCCAATTGCTGCGAATAGTTTTACTTGCAAGCCATTACATGCCACCGCTATCAGCAACCAAATGCAGGGCAATACCAAAAGAGGAATAGCGCGGGCCGGTTCCCCAGGGGTGATGGCGCGATCGATAACCAACTGCAATAAAACCGGAATGCCCACCATTAAGAGGGGATCCGGCAATACCGCCAAAATTGCTAACACGGCCTGAGCGCGATATCTACCGAAATAAGGCCAAAGGCGCAGCGGCAGCGTTAAGGCAGCCATAAATAACAAAAACCAATCAGGGTTAAAGCTTAATAACGCTGAACGCTTTGATCGATCTCTTTACTCCAGGCTTCTATACCACCTTCAATATTGATACCTTCGATGCCATGGCGCCGCAATGCAATCAAGGCCTTGGCACTCCGCCCCCCCAATTTGCAATGCACATAAAGACGTTTACCCATGCTCAGCTCTTTCACACGCTCGATGGCACTGCCATCTTCAATTGAATCCAACGGCACCAAAATTGCCCCAGAGATAACAGCGATTGCAGCTTCTGGTGGATTACGCACATCGAGCAATATCAAGTCCTTTGCATCACTATCTAATAGTGCTTTCAAATCACCAACACTTATACTTGCAACAGACCCCGCCTCCTCCTGGCCAGGAGCACTGCCTCCCACACCGCAAAATTCTTGATAATCTATTAACTTATCAATTACCGGGCGCTCTTTGGAAGGGCGCAGCTTAAGCTCTCTAAATTTCATTGCAAGCGCATCAAATAACAATAACCTGCCGCTTAATGTTGTGCCGATTCCAGTTATTATTTTTATAGTTTCAGTGGCCTGGATAATTCCAATAACTCCTGGCAATACACCCACCACTCCTCCTTCAGCGCAAGAGGGCACCAATCCTGGTGGCGGTGGCTCTGGGAATAGGTCGCGATAGTTAGGGCTTTCAGGGTCTAAATTGAATACTGTTGCCTGCCCTTCAAAACGGAATATCGAGCCGTAAACATTAGGCTTTCCCAATAAAACACATGCATCATTTACTAAATAACGAGTAGGGAAATTATCAGTGCCATCGCAAATAATATCGTAAGGAGCCATTATCTCTAGAGCATTTTCACTTGTTAATGCTGTTTCGTAAAGATCTACTTGGCAATGGGGATTAATCTCATGAATGCGATGTTTTGCAGATTCAATTTTTGGTTTGCCAACCCAACTAGTGCCGTGGATCACCTGCCGTTGCAGGTTGCTGTAATCCACCACGTCAAAATCGACAATTCCCAAACGACCCACACCAGCCGCCGCCAGGTAGAGCAGCAGCGGCGAGCCCAACCCGCCCGTTCCAACACACAGCACAGCTGCCGCCTTCAACCTCTTTTGCCCTTCCATGCCCACTTCGGGCAAAATCAGATGCCTGGAAAACCTGGCAATTTCATCAGGACACAAACTGATATCGCTGGTGTTTAAGGGGAGCATGGCTGCATTAATTGGTGCACGCAGCACCTGAGCTTTTTTTATTCTCCCAAATACTTGGCCGCCCCAAGCTTCAAACGATCAGCCAATGCCCATCGGTTTTGAAATAAGCCTGGTGAAACTACGAAGTTCTCGATACCTTGATCGCAGTAACTAATCCAAAGTCCATGACGGAACCAAGCGAAGTAAACATCGACGCTCAACCGGTGGACAGCAGCAACGCTGAAAACACAAATCCACTTGGCGATATCAGCGGGGCTGCTGCTGATTTCAAAGAGCGCTACAGCGAAGTTCTAGGAAAAGTGAACAATGCTCTTGATGGTGTGAATTGGACCCAGATGGGCCGTATCGGCAAATCCGTTGGGATCCTGGTTGCAGTAATAGTGGCCCAGGTATTAATAAAAGGGGTACTCGACACAATCAATCTGCTGCCAGTGGTTCCAGGTTTATTAGAACTACTTGGTTTAGTGGTAGTTGGTAATTGGAGTTGGGGCAACCTTCGCACAAGCACCAAGCGGGAAGAGCTGGTGCAACGAATCACAAAACTGCGTCAGGAATATCTGGGTTGAATTCATCGCCATGGGATGTGGTGGTGGTGGGGGCTGGTATCGCCGGCCTCACCGCTGCTGCTCTTGCGGCTAAAGCTGGCAAAAAAGTTCTGCTTCTGGAAGCCCACCATCAAAGCGGTGGCTGCGCCGGTACTTTTAAGCGCGGTTCTTACACCTTTGATGTGGGGGCTACCCAGGTGGCAGGCCTTGAACTCGGAGGCAGCCATCAACGAATTTTTTCTGAGCTAGCAATTGAGCTGCCTCAAGCCACCCCACTGGATCCTGGCTGTGTTGTTGATCTCAATGATGGCCATGAACCCATCAAGCTTTGGCGCAGTGCTGAACGTTGGCGCGAAGAAAGAAAACGGCAATTCCCAGGCAGTGAAGCTTTTTGGCAGCTTTGTGCCGCTATCCACCGCAGCAATTGGGCTTTTGCTTCTCGTCAACCGATATTGCCGCCTCGCAATAGCTGGGATCTGGGGCAATTACTAAAAGCCCTAGGCCCTGGCAACTTGGCTAGCGGCCTTTTCATCGGTAACAGCGTTGCAGATTTATTACGACTATGCGGTTGCGCTTACAACGCAAAACAACAAAGGCTGTGGCAATTCCTTGATCTCCAATTGCGCCTTTATTCGCAAGAGCCGGCAGAACGCACTGCTGCCCTCTACGGCGCCACCGTGCTCAACATGGCGCAAGAACCTCTGGGTTTGTGGCATCTCCAGGGTTCTATGCAAGCCCTTAGTGACGCCCTAGAAGGGGCCCTTGCTAAACACAAAGCAGAACTGCGGCTAAGACATCGCGTTGAGCGATTTAGATATCAAAACGGCAGCTGGCTAATTAGTGGAGAAGGCCCTGGGGGAAAGCAATTCGAATGCTCTAGCCCTCAGCTGGTGTGCAGCCTTCCACCCCAAGTTTTACCAAAACTGCTTGGGGAGCAATTGCCCCCTACTTATGCCAAACGGCTAGGGGAATTTGCAGAGCCATCAGGGGCTTTAGTGCTTTACGGCGCTGTAGATCGCGCTTGTTTACCAAGCGATTGCCCAAGCCACATACAACTCAACTGGCAAGATCCTGGTTCTATTTTTGTATCTATAAGTTGCGAAGGGGATGGGCGCGCTCCCGAGGGCCAGGCAACAGTGATCGCCAGCGTTTTTAGCCCAGCAAAAGCCTGGTTTGAATTAGCTCCTGATGCCTATGAAGCAAAAAAAACAGCGAGCCAAAATGGCATAGAAGCAGCTCTTGAAAAAGTATTGGGAATCAAACAAAAAGATTGGCTCCATCGTGAACTATCAACGCCAAGGGGGTTTGCCCACTGGACGGGGCGTCCCTATGGCTATGTGGGGGGATTAGGGCAAAGGCCTAATCGCTTTGGCCCCTTTGGCTTGGCTAGCCGCACACCTTTGCAAGGGCTTTGGCTTTGCGGAGATGGCATCTACCCGGGGGAAGGCACTGCTGGAGTAAGCCTTTCCGCTGAGATGGCGGTTAAACAATTAATTGCATCCAGCTGAGCCTGAAACCTGTTTACACAAACTGCCCTCGTAATTCTTGGCATTGGCTGAGCTTTTGCTCTAACTGCTCCCACTGTTGATTTTCAACCAGCTCAGTTAATGATTGGAGTTCATTTTTATAGCAATCAAGAGCTTTTAGCAGAGCGGAGCGGTTGGTTTGGGCCATCAAGCGCCCCAGCTGTGGGTTTCCGCCCCCCACCCTTGTGGTGTCTGCAAAGCCGGTGGAAGCTAATTGTTGCGCCAGAGGATCACCAAGCGCCGCACATTGCAACAGAGCCGCCCCCACCAATACGGGCAGATGAGAGATAAACGCCACGGCCTGATCGTGTGTGCTGGCATCGCAGTGCACTGGGATAGCCCCTAGAGCTAAGGCCAAGGTTTCCACCAAAGCCAAAGCAGCAGGATCCCGCCCCTTTGCTGCCGTAATAACCCAAGGCCGCCCCTTAAAAAGACCCTCTACCCCAGCTTCTACCCCAGCAGCAGCGGTGCCAGCCATCGGATGGCTGGGCACAAAACGGGGCAAGCGGCTGCCAAGTGCTGCTTCAACAGGGGCCTTAACGGAACCCATATCTGTAACTACAGCCGCAGCGGGTAAAGCGCTTAACAGCATTTCGCTTGGGGCGATTAGCTGATCAAGGGGCAGAGCTAACACCACAAGCGCGCAAGGTTTCATCAACACCCCGGAAAGATCCACGGCATCCACTAGATCCCGCTCTAGGGCTCGTTGGGCAGTGGCT
Source organism: Synechococcus sp. Cruz CV12-2-Slac-r (assembly GCF_024346075.1). GTDB lineage: Bacteria > Cyanobacteriota > Cyanobacteriia > PCC-6307 > Cyanobiaceae > Synechococcus_D. Next base: position 17,828 of record NZ_JAGQEK010000011.1, on the reverse strand, counting down.
TGGCGATGCACCCACCCGTGCACCACAAACCCGAGGCGACGCAGATCAAGCGCTAAAGAACCTCCCATCAAGCCCAAACCCACTACACCGATCGGGGCACCGTTCAGCAGGGTTTGCAGTTGCTGCACCATTTCGGCTTGGTTTGTTGCCATTTATAAAACGGGTTCGTTGGAGCAGCTATCTACGATCAGCTTGCTCAGTTTTTCTGAATGCTGGAAGCCCAGGCTCACCATCGCTTGAAGCAACTGCTTAGGGAGAGTGGTGGATCCAATTGGCCGCATCACCTAACCCTCACGCGCTTAGTTGCCCGCAGTCTGCGACGGGGCGACCACAGCCTCTTCCCAGTAAGCGCAACTGCTGATAGACCTTGGCTGCTGGGGCTGCTGCTGCCGGTGTTGATGGCAGATTATCCAGTATTAATAGTGGCCAGCGAGTCGCTGCAGCGTCGATTAATAAAACGCGAACTGGCTTCGTTAGCGGCGGTTGGCTTGCAGCGCCCCCTTTGGCAAGGCGAAAGCCCCCCAAACAACCCAGGGCTTTGGCTGGTAAGTGCAGCTGAACTAGTAGAAATCTGGCGGCGTGGAGAACTAGGCGATCATCAATTGATCTTTGCTGAAGCAGAGGAATTAGAGGAGCAGCTGCGCCAGGCGCAGGCAATTAGGTTGCTGCCGCAGCATTGGGATCAACTAGCCAGGGCGAAACCACAACTTGCTCATTCCTTGTTGCATTTGCATGAAAGATTGAGCCGGCAACTCTTAAATCGTCCGTTAGGCCGCCGTCCCAACTTAGCGATCGCCGCTGAACAGGAAGCGCCCCTAAGGCTGTTAGTGCAGGGGATTGAAGGACTGCCAGAACCTTGGCAAAGCTGGCAGCAAAGCGTGGGGCCCGATTGGACTAGCTGGGCGATAACAGAACCGAAGCTGTTGCAATGGAGCCTGGAACGCCAACCCTTAAAACCGTTAGCAAGCCTGAATGGCTTAATGCTGCAACGGGGGGCAATTTTGATAGGTGCCCTGATGCCCCAGGGGCAAAGGTTGCAAGATCTGGGATTACGTAAACCAGTGGTGGTGCCTCTACACACCCCAGAACGCCATGAGGCGTTGCCTTTATATGCGCCACGGCTGCAGGCGATGCCAAATAGCCCTTTTTTTTCTGAGCAATTGTTAGCGCAGTGTCGTCGTTTGGTGCTGGGTCAGCTGGAGCTATCGGTGGTGTTGGTAAACGACGACCAATTACGGCAATGGCTTACTAGTGCCCTTGCTGCGGAATTTGGTCAACGGGTAGACCACGAACAAACTGCACCAGATAGCAACGGGGTGGTGTGCTGCGGCTGGGATTGGTGGTTGGAACACCACGAACAATTGCCGCAACCAGGCCAATTAATTGTGGGCTTGCTGCCGATTGCCAGCCTGGAGGATCCACTCACCGCTGCACGGGTAAATGGCTTGAGGCAAGGCGGTCGCGACTGGTTTAGGGAATTGCTGCTGCCTGAAGCGATTGAACGGGTGCAACGGGGTGTAGCCCCGCTGCGCACTGGCAAAACTTCCCGGCTGGCGGTATTGGATGGCCGGTTGAGAGGTCGGGGGTGGGGGCAAAGGGTGCTGGATGCCCTTGAACCTTGGGAGCCCCTGGAAAGACTGCTCCCTGCCTAGACGCCCCATGCGCCAAACTGAGGATTATTCGCTTAATCAGCATGGGCGAAGCACGCCGTCGCTCCAGCCAGGGACTGCCGCCAAGAGTTAGTAAGAAGGCAGCTCCAAAAGACGACTCTCCTCGCATCGTTGCCTGGATCCCTCTAACCCAAAATCAAGCTCGCCAATTTGTGAGCCTCACCAGCAAAGGAGCCTGGATTGGCATTGGCGCCATGGCCGTGCTCTGGGTAACTGTGCGTTTTATTGGCCCAGCCGCAGGCTTATGGCACTTATCAGACGGATGATCAATGTGCCGTTCCTCTGACATTGCCGTTTCTCTAGGTATTTACACTCGCAAAAACCGAAGAAATCCCTAAAATAATTTTAGTTGATTATTTTGTTGTGTTTTTACGATTAGCTGCTCAGTACAAGGATCTTGTTCAAGATCTAGTGATAAGCCTGAAGGCTCTAGCCGAGAGCATGAAAAAGGAAGGTGTTTCAGCTAGTTGTTACACCTGCGGTGAAGATGGCAGCCATGGAGCTTCTTTTGTTGCCGATCTAGGTGATGGCCACGCAGTGCGTTTCCTAGTTTCTGATTGCGGCATCAACTGGATGGAGCTGCGCCATGGCGTTGAGCTGGTGAAATTGGAGGGTGCTGAAGCAATCCAAGAATTAGATCGCCTCAGCAAACATCTCCGCGGCATCCAGAGCCAAAAATTTCAGACCGTTGGCTCAGCTCGCATCAGCTAATGAACTAGCGCTGCTGGATTCTTCTGTTGAAGCTCGCTCTGCGCCCTCCTTTCGTTTCGCCGCTGCTACAGCTAGAGGCTTCATTGAATTTGCCGTTACATCAGCCCCTTCAGTGAGCTTTTGGCGGGTTTTTGCTTCAATAATTTCTTTAGCTTCAGGGTTTTGTTCAAGCCAAGTAATTGTGTTGTCTCGTCCTTGACCAACATTGTCTCCGTTGTAGCTGTACCAGGCGCCCTTACGCACCACTATTCCCGTTTCTTCAGCTAGGTCGAGCAAACAACCAAGGATGCTGATGCCGCGGCCGAAAATAATGTCGAATTCAGCGATACGGAAAGGTGGCGCCACCTTGTTTTTTGCCACTTTTACCTTGGCGCGAATGCCATATTCCTCTGTGCCCCTTTTAAGGGTTTGGATCCGACGGATATCGAGTCGCACCGAGGCATAGAACTTGAGAGCATTGCCGCCGGTAGTTGTTTCCGGGTTGCCGTAAGCGATCCCAATTTTTTGACGCAACTGGTTGAGAAAGATCACCGTGCAACCGGATTTACCGATATTGCCGGTGATTTTTCGCATCGCCTGGCTCATCAAGCGGGCTTGGCTACCTACCGCTAGATCACCCATTTCTCCCTCTATCTCAGCCCTTGGGGTAAGCGCCGCCACGGAATCCACCACCACGATGTCTACCGCAGCAGAACGCACCAGCTGATCAACGATCTCGAGGGCCATCTCACCAGTGTCTGGCTGAGAAACCAGCAGATTTTCTACATCTACGCCCAATGAGGCCGCGTACAGGGGATCAAGGGCGTGTTCCGCGTCAACAAAAGCTGCAACCCCACCCCGTTTCTGCACCTCGGCAATGGCATGGAGCGTGAGGGTGGTTTTACCTGAGCTTTCAGGCCCGTAAACCTCCACAACCCGACCCTTCGGATATCCGCCACCAAGGGCGAGATCAAGGGTGAGAGCGCCGGTAGAAATTGTTTCCACCCGCATGCGGGAGGCATCTCCCAACCGCATGATGGAGCCCTTGCCAAAGTTGCGCTCAATTTGGTTCAACACCAGCGCTAGGGCCTTTTCCCGCTCGCTAGCGGAAGGTGAAGCGGCCTGGAGGGATCCAGATTGGTTTGAACCGGCCTGGGATTTGGAATCAGCAGTCATGGGCTAATAAACAGCAAAGAAAAAGTAACTAGATCGAGTGAAAACACAAATTTCTGGATTATCCAGGCATCGTGCAACCACCTAGAAAGAAGTGCCACCCAAGCCGCCCGGTGTATCGACCGGCGAAGGTGGAAATGGTTAGTTCAAATGTATTGTAACAAATCAGGGCCAGTCGTCTAGGGGTAAGGCCAGGGTTTCGCGGTTAAGCAAAGAGATCCGCTTTGGCAAATTTTCGGTGTCTTTTGGCAGGAGGTAGCCCCAAGACGCCAAAAGGCAGCTCAGATCTTCTAATCCCGGGGTACGCAGCACCTCTTCAAGGGTGAGCCTGCGATCCTCCAAAAAACGCCAAGGAATTGAATTGGCCCTGCCTTCGGCCCGCTCTGATAACAAACCAGCTAACACCGCGGGTTTTGAACCTGCTTCGCGGCCATGAACCGCTACGGGTTCCAAGCCGTGGGCCCTTAGTAGTTCCTCCGTGAACTGGGCACTTTTAGTGGTGAGCACTTGCCAGGGCACCCCCTCCTGCTGAAATCGCCAAAGACACTCCTGCATCCAGGGAAAAACCTGATGCCTCGCTAGCCAACGCTGGCGGTCGCTCACGATCGCCTCTTGCCGCACTTGATCAAGTAAGTGGGTGAGCTCGGCTTGCTTCCAACCCAAAAGGGCAAGGCTGCCCTGCAGCGCTGTGCCGTAATTTTCATGAAAACTGGCCTCTGGTAGAGCCTCTCCCCCCACCAAAGCTGCAAGCACAGGCATCTCCCAGCCAGCCAGCACCCTTGGCCGCAAGGCTGCAAATAGGGGCGGCAGGGCCTCCGGCAAAGAGGCTAATGAGGGCAATAGGCGCTGGGCGCAACTGCGGGCGGCCCACCAATATTCGGCCATGCCATCAATAACCACACCATCAAAATCGGTGATCAGCACAGCAAAAATAGCTTCAAAAAACTGGGTCGCTAGGATTCGAACCTAGGAATGGCGGTACCAAAAACCGCTGCCTTACCGCTTGGCGACGACCCACTGGGGCGTTGTTAGGGCTAGAGCTGCCTAACGAGCTCTTATATAGCCACAAAAGGCTACCCAGCGTCAAACCCCTCGCACAAAATCCCGATTATTCAGATGTGAGCCTTGCGTTGTGATGCCGCAGCAAACGCTCTAGGGCACGCTGAACTTGGGGCAAACTATTTGCTTTGATCACGTGGATCGGCACCCCGCCATCACGGGCTTCTCGGCGCACTTCTGGGTGTAAACCCAGCTGATGTTTGCCCGCCAAAACCGCATCGGCCTGGGCGAGATCTTCGGCCAATTGCACAGGCCAATGGCGGCTGCGGGCCGCCTGGGTTACCAGCCGTGCAGCAATGCCGCAGCAGAAAATCATCAATGGCGCGCTAGAGCCAACTGATGGCTTTTGTGCAGGTTTAATTACTTGCTTAATCAGCGGTGTTGGCGGCAGTGGCGTTGGAGGGCGCAGCAGCGAAGGCAGGGGTTGTTCAACTTTTAGGCAGCCCGCCCGATCCACGGTTCGAATTTCGGGCCGCGCTCCATCGCCTCTTAATAAGCGATCAACAGTGCCTGCAACATCTGTATGCACCAGCCAACGGCTGCGGCTGTGCATCTCCACAGCAATCGGGAAAGTAGGAGCGGCTGAACGCTCTAAAACCGCCTTACGGCTGCCGCGGCGGCGGGCTTCATCGTCGCCGAGAGTAACCGCCTGCACTCCCCCCACCAGGTCGGAAAGGGTGGGGTTTCGCAAAAGATTTTCTAAAGCGTTGCCATGGGCTGTTGCAACAAGCTGCACCCCCCTTTCGGCAATGCTGCGGGCGGCAAGGGCCTCCTCCTCTGTGCCGATCTCGTCGATCACAATTACCTCGGGCATGTGGTTTTCCACTGCTTCGATCATTACCCGGTGTTGCCATTGAGGTTTTGCCACCTGCATGCGCCGGGCACGACCAATCGCGGGATGGGGCACATCACCATCACCCGCAATCTCATTGCTTGTGTCTATTACCACCACTCTTTTTCCAAAATCATCGGCCAGCACCCGGGCGATCTCTCTTAAGGCAGTGGTTTTGCCAACCCCAGGGGGCCCCAATAACAAAAGCGACTGAGCTGAATCAAGCAGATCACGCACCATCGCCACAGTTCCAAATACAGCCCTCCCAACCCGGCAAGTGAGGCCAATCACCAGCCCCGAACGGTTACGCAGGGCGCTAATTCGATGCAAAGTGCCTTCTATACCCGCTCGGTTGTCGCCTCCAAATGAGCCCAATTGATCGATTATTAGGCGCAGATCCTCGCTGCTTACAGGCTTAGATCCCAAATCCACGCAGCCATGGGGATAGCGGGCTTCCGGTTTTCGGCCAAGATCCAAAACCACCTCCAACAAGCCTTCCCGCTGGGCTGTAGTGGCCAAAGAAAGCTGCAATGGAGTGGGAAGCACCGAGAGCAGGCGATCGAGATCATCGGTAACGCGATGCTCCTTAACAGTTACCCCAGATAACAGTGAACCAACTTCTGCGCTCACCATCCCCGTTCCTGGCAGATGCGCACTGGTTTAGCAGGCCCAGAGTAATTCCAGAGAGTGTTGGGCCTTTGGCCACAAATCAGGGCAGTGAAGAAGCCGTTTGCCCCTTCGTTCGGCTTCGATCAAAAAAGGTTGCAGCAGCGCGCGAGCACTGCCCCCATAGGCGATTCCAGCAATACCGCCCGTGGCAGGCGTGGGCGATATCTGAATTTTGAGAAGGCGGCGGCGGCTATCAGCGTTGGTGCCGCCGGCAAGCTGTATCAAGCCCGGGGGCAGGAATGGCCCGAGGCGTTCAAATAAAGCCACTGCGGCATGGGCAGTGCCCGCGCCAATGTCGCCACTCATAGGGCGACCATCCAGTTGCCAAAGCCAAGGCCAGCTTGATGCCGTTAAAAAACCATGAAGCTGCCATAAATAAGCCGCTAGAGCTAACTGGCCAGGCTCGCGCCCCTCGCCGCAACTCACCGCAAGCAAACTCAGTGATAAATCACTAGCGCTGATCGCAGCTAATAGCTGAGCAAAAGCCTGGCTGCGGCCTGGGCTTGTATGCACTTCTATGGCATCGGGTTGGGCCTGCTTAAGCAACTGCAAAAGCTGATGCCCCTCCAGCTTCACCGCCTGCTCCTGAATCAAATTCAGGGGACAAATCTCCAAACAGCGACCACAGCCGTAACAACGATTTGCGATCACACCGATGCTGGGATCGATGGCCAAAGCCGGACATACCGGAACGCAGGGGCGCGGACAGCTGCTCGGGCACAACTGCGGATCAAAAACCGCTTTACGAAAATGGGGGTCTACGCCATCGCTAAGGCTCAACATCAACCAAGGCCGGCGCGGCACCCCCTGCTCTAAAGCCCACGCAATGCCCCGTTTAACCGCTGATATCACCCCTAAATCTGCTGCTACATCGAGGCAATGGGCCCCCGCCAAAGTTGCCAAGGCGGCTTGATCTTCAAGGCCCTGCAGATCATGGTTACTTGCGCCACCTATCCACTTAACCCAGCTGCCGTGGGCAAGAGCTGCTTCTGGAGCAAGCCAAGGCTTAACTCGCACCAAGAGCTAACTCAACTCAAGCTCTTGGAGGGGCTGCCAGCGCAAATTCCGGGAACCGCCCATTTCCAGCACTAGATGCAAACGCGATTCCCTTTGGCATAAAGCCTGCAAGCTATTGCGCTCTGCAGCTGATAAAACCTGACCCTCCAAAAGCCAAAGCAAAATGGGCTTGGGTCCAGACAAAGCTGGGCCCAGTTGAGGCATCACCATTTGGACATCCCCCACGGCAGCTTCCCTACCCACCCTTTGATGACCCAGATGGGGGGGCCGAATGCCGTGAAGCCCGAATAAGAAAACCTCCGGATCGCCTAAACCACGAACTGAACTGAGCTCGGTGTGATAACCGCAAGCTCTCATTCGCCTTAACAACCTTGTTTCGGCGCCGCCTTCAAGGGGGGCATATAAAGCCAATGCCTTGGATCGCTCCAGATCTCTGCGGAAAGTGCGGCCGCTGAGCAGCAGGGGCATGGGGGCACCAGCAATTCAGATCATTCTGGCAGGGCCTAGAACTAACTCAGATTTTTACCAATATTGAATTTCAACCTCAATGGTGTAAGTTATTAAGCTATGCAATTGATGTTGTGCCCGAGCGCTAGCCGGGCCTCCAGCTACAAATGCTAAGGGCTACCACAGTTGATAGCTCTTTCTGGCCAGTGCAAATTCTGAATTTTTCAGATTTTGCCGGGAAACTTACACCGGAAATCTCCTTTTAAAGGTTAATTCGCGGCGATCAGTCTCAGCCAATCCTGCCTTGATTTTTCAAGCAGATCCCCTAGCCAACTTCACCGGATTCCGTTATTGGATTCCTTTGAAGCCTGGTTACCACAGCTGGCGTGTTTCACCTCCCATGTCTATCGGCATTCTTGGGAAGAAATTGGGTATGTCCCAATTCTTCGACAACGAAGGCAAGTCCATCCCGGTCACTGTGATCGAGGCTGGACCTTGCCGCATCACCCAAGTCAAAACTCCTTCTAACGACGGCTATAGCGCTGTCCAAGTTGGGTTTGGCGACATTCGCGAAAAGCTCGTTAACCGGCCAGCCCAGGGTCACCTGAGCAAATCGGGAGATGAGCCCTTGCGTCATCTCAAGGAATACCGCGTCGATTCGATCGATGGGGTTGAACTTGGTAGCAGCCTCACTGTTGAAACTTTTAGTCCTGGACAAAAAGTTGATGTAAGCGGCGACACCATGGGCCGCGGTTTCTCAGGGCTTCAAAAGCGCCACGGCTTTAGCCGCGGTCCGATGACCCACGGTTCAAAAAACCACAGGGAACCGGGTTCAATTGGCGCCGGCACCACCCCAGGCCGGGTTTATCCAGGCAAACGGATGGCTGGCCGCTACGGCGGTACCAAAACCACCGTTAAAGGTTTGGTGGTGTTGAAGGTTGACGCTGAGCGCAATCTGTTAGTGGTGAAAGGCTCCGTACCGGGCAAACCCGGTGCCTTGCTAAGTATTCAACCGGCTAAGCGGGTTGAGTACAAAGCTGGATCGTGAGAGAGGAAACCATGGTTAATTGTGTTATTCGCGACTGGCAAGGCAACGAAGCTGGAAAAGCTTCCCTCGATTTAGCCGTTGCCAAGGAAACTACCGCTGCCAACCTTGTGCATCGCGCTGTAGTGAGACAACTGGCAAATGCCCGCCAGGGCACTGCCAGCACCCTTACCAGAGCTGAAGTGCGTGGTGGTGGCCGCAAGCCCTACAAGCAGAAAGGAACCGGACGAGCTCGCCAGGGTTCAATCCGTACTCCCCTGCGGCCAGGTGGTGGCGTGGTGTTTGGCCCCAAGCCCCGCTCCTACGAGATATCCATGAATCGCAAGGAGCGTCGTCTAGCGCTCCGCACTGCCCTTATGAGCCGAGGCTCAGATTTGGTGGTGGTAAAAGCCTTCATCGACGAACTTGCCAAACCACGAACGAAAGACGTAGTGGCAGCTTTGGAGCGTTGGGGTGTGCCCAATGGCACCCGAGTGTTGCTTGTGGTGGCCGAGCTGGCCAGCAGCGTGAAGTTATCTGTGCGCAATCTGCCCACGGTGAAACTTATCGCCGCTGATCAACTCAACGTTTTTGATCTCCTCAATGCCCAAAAGCTTGTGGTTAGCGAAGACGCCCTTGTGAAGATCCAAGAGGTTTATGGCAATGGCTGAACGTTTTGCAGATCGCTTGGCGGATGTGATCCGCCGGCCACTGATCACAGAGAAGGCCACCCGCGCCCTTGAGTTGAATCAGTACACCTTTGAGGTTGATCCCCGGGCCGCCAAGCCCGATATCAAAGCCGCCGTAGAACATCTTTTCTCGGTAAAGGTGGTGGGAATTAGCACCATGAACCCACCTCGTCGCACGCGGCGGGTAGGCCGTTTCTCCGGTCGTCGCGCCCAGGTCAAAAAGGCCGTTGTGCGATTGGCCGAAGGCAACAGCATCCAGCTTTTCCCTGAATCGTAAGGAGCGTTAACCATGGGAATCCGTAGCTATCGCCCTTACACCCCCGGTACTCGCACCCGGGTGGTGAGCGATTTCAGTGAAGTAACGCGGCGCAAGCCGGAACGCAGCCTGGTGGTGGCAAAACACCGCCGCAAAGGCCGCAATAATCGCGGGGTGATCACCTGCCGTCACCGTGGTGGCGGCCATAAGCGCCTTTATCGCATCGTTGATTTTCGCCGTAACAAAATCGGTGTTGTGGGTCGGGTGGCTGCCATCCAATACGACCCCCATCGCAATGCGCGTCTTGCCCTCCTCTATTACACGGATGGCGAAAAGCGCTACATCCTCCATCCCGCTGGGGTGGTGGTAGGTCAGGAGGTTGTCTCCGGTCCTGAGTCGCCAATTGAAATTGGCAACGCCCTGCCCCTATCAGCCATTCCACTTGGTTCGAGCGTTCACAACGTGGAGCTCTATGCCGGTAGAGGTGGCCAAATGGTTCGCACCGCTGGAGCCAGCGCCCAAGTGATGGCTAAAGAAGGCGACTACGTCGCTCTGAAACTGCCCTCTACAGAAGTGAGGCTCGTGCGCCGTGAGTGCTATGCCACCCTCGGTGAAGTAGGCAATGCTGAAATTCGTAATACCAGCCTTGGTAAAGCGGGTCGTAAGCGTTGGCTGGGTCGTCGCCCTGAGGTGCGTGGCAGTGTGATGAACCCCTGCGACCACCCCCACGGTGGTGGCGAGGGTCGTGCTCCCATCGGTCGCGCTGGCCCTGTTACCCCTTGGGGTAAACCAGCCCTTGGTTACAAAACCAGGAAGCGCAACAAGCCCAGCAACCAGTACGTCCTCCGGAAGCGTCGCCGCGTATCCAAACGCAGCCGTGGCGGACGGGATTCCTGATGACTTACTTCTGCCAGCTGATCGCTTAAACCTCTATGGGACGTTCACTAAAAAAAGGACCATTTGTTGCCGACAGTCTTCTCCGCAAAGTGGAGAAGAACAACATTGCCGGAGAAAAGCCTGTGATCAAAACCTGGTCCAGAGCTTCAACAATCCTGCCGATGATGATCGGTCACACCATTGCCGTTCACAACGGCAAAACCCACGTACCGGTCTATGTAACCGAACAAATGGTGGGTCATAAATTGGGGGAATTCGCCCCCACACGCTCCTTCCGGGGCCACATCAAGGATAAGAAAGGAGCACGTTGAGATGGCAAAAAAAATCCTCACCCCCAATCAGGCCCTTGCCCACGCTCGCTATGTGCGGGGTTCCGTGTCCAAGGTTCGACGTGTTCTCGACCAAATCCGTGGTCGCAGCTATCGCGATGCGCTGATCATGCTCGAGTTCATGCCTTATCGCTCCACCGGGCCCATAACCAAGGTGTTGCGGTCTGCTGTTGCTAATGCCGAACACAACCTCGGCGTTGACCCAGGCAATCTGGTTATTTCCGTAGCCAGCGCCGACATGGGTCCGTGCATGAAGCGCTTCCGGCCCCGCGCCCAAGGGCGTGCTTTTGCGATCAAAAAACCCACCTGTCACATCTCCATTGGTGTGACTCCCCAAGACGCTTAAAGACCGATGGGACACAAAATCCACCCGACCGGCCTGCGCCTGGGGATCACCCAGGAACATCGCTCCCGCTGGTACGCACCCGCCCGCACCTACCCCGCCCTGCTTCAGGAAGATGAACAGATTCGTCTGTTTGTTAACAAGAAATATGCCTCTGCTGGCATCAGCAGCGTGCATATCGCCCGTAAAGCCGATCAACTGGAGGTGGAGCTCAAAACCGCCCGCCCTGGTGTGCTGGTAGGTAGGCAGGGCAGTGGCATCGAAGAGCTACGCGCTGGAATCCAAAAAACCATTGGTGATCTCACCCGCCAGGTGCGTATCAACGTGGTGGAAGTAGAGCGGGTAGATGCCGATTCATTCCTGCTTGCTGAATACATCGCTCAGCAATTGGAAAAGCGGGTGGCGTTTCGTCGCGTAATCCGCATGGCCGTTCAAAGGGCCCAGCGGGCCGGCGTACTTGGCCTAAAAATCCAGGTAAGCGGCCGTCTAAACGGCGCTGAAATCGCCCGGACGGAATGGACCCGTGAGGGTCGGGTTCCCCTGCACACCCTGCGGGCTGACATTGATTACGCCACCAAGGTGGCCAGCACCACCTACGGGGTGTTGGGCATCAAGGTTTGGATTTTCAAAGGTGAAGTTCTGCCAGGGCAAAAGGAGCAACCCCCTGTGGGTGCCGCTCCCCGTCGCCGCACAAGCAGGCGACCCCAAGATTTCGAGGACCGCTCTAATGAGGAGTGAGGGAGGCCTAAACCATGCTTAGTCCACGTCGCGTCAAATTCCGCAAACAACAGCGAGGTCGCATGCGCGGCGTTGCTACCCGAGGTAACACCATTGCTTTTGGTTCATTTGCACTCCAAGCCCAGGAATGTGGCTGGGTTACGGCACGGCAGATCGAAGCCAGTCGCCGTGCCATGAGCCGTCTAACCAAACGGGGCGGGCAAATCTGGATTCGGATTTTCCCCGATAAGCCAGTCACCATGAGGGCAGCCGAAACCCGTATGGGTTCTGGTAAAGGCAACCCAGAATTCTGGGTTGCCGTTGTGAAACCAGGCCGCATTCTCTTTGAGATGGGCGGACCTGAAATCACAGAGGCCCTCGCAAAGCAAGCCATGCGTCTGGCTCAATACAAATTGCCGGTGAAAACAAAATTCATCGTCAAAGAAGAGGAGGAGGCCGTTGTTGAGGTCACCGCGCAAACCATCGCAGTGGAGTCTTAAACCATGGCACTTCCCGAAATCACCAGCCTGCGCAGTCTTAGCGACAGCGAAATCAGCGACCAGATCAGCGGTACCCGACGGGAACTGTTTGATCTGCGTTTCCAGCAGGCCACCAGCCGCCTGGAAAATCCCCACCGTTTCCGCCATGCCCGCCTCAAGCTGGCCCAGCTGCTAACGGTGCAAAAGGAGCGCTCCAGCTCCGTTGCCGCCCTCTGACCCCCCTAAAACCATGGCATTAAAAGAAAGGGTCGGCACCGTCGTTAGCGACAAGATGGATAAAACGGTGGTGGTGGCGGTAGAAAACCGTTTTCCCCATCCCATCTACAAAAAGACGGTTAGCCGCACCACCAGATACAAGGCCCATGATGAGGAAAATCGTTGCCAAATCGGCGACAAAGTTCGCATCACCGAAACCCGTCCTTTAAGTCGTACCAAACGCTGGGCGGTGGCCGAAATCATGACAACAATCCTCGGGGCCCGCTGAGCTAAAACCCATGATTCAGCAAGAAAGCTACCTAAACGTTGCCGACAACAGCGGTGCCAAACGGATCCAGTGCATTCGTGTATTGGGTACAAACCGTCGCTACGCCCACGTAGGTGATGTGATTGTTGCCGCCGTTAAAGATGCCATGCCCAACATGGGCGTCAAAAAATCAGACGTGGTGAGAGCCGTAGTGGTTCGCACTAGGCACACCCTGCGTCGCGACACCGGCAATTCGATTCGCTTCGACGACAACGCCGCTGTGATCATCAATGCCGATAACAACCCGAAAGGCACCCGTGTTTTTGGCCCTGTGGCCAGAGAACTGCGGGAACGCAATTTCACAAAGATTGTTTCGCTCGCTCCGGAGGTGATCTGACATGTCAGCTCCCACCCCCACCCGGATCAAGATGAAGATCCGCAAAGGCGACACCGTTCAGGTGATCACTGGCAAAGATAAGGGTAAAACCGGCGAAGTACTTCGCACTTTTCCCTGGGAAAACCGTGTGCTTGTTCAAGGTTTAAACCTGAGAACTAAGCACGTAAAACCCACCCAAGAAGGTGAAACAGGCCGAATCCTCACTGAAGAAACAGCAATTCATGCTTCCAATGTGATGGTTTATTCCACTTCTAAACAAGTGGCAAGCCGGGTTGAACTCGTTACCGATAAAGACGGCAACAAAAAACGCAGGCTCAAGAAAACTGGGGAACTTCTTGATTGAAGCCCCTTAGCTTCAGCCACTCCCTCTCTTTCAACACCTTTTTCTGGCTCTGACCCAGTCCAGAGTCGCCACTAAATCCCCCGCCATGTCCCTTAAAACTCGCTACCGGGAAGCGATCCAGCCAAAGCTGCTCAAGGATCTCAACTTTTCCAATATGCACCAGGTTCCAAAAGTGGTGAAAATCACTGTGAACCGTGGCCTTGGTGAAGCGGCTACAAATGCCAAAGCCCTTGAAGCATCTTTAACTGAAATCGCTACCATCACCGGCCAAAAGCCGATGGTTACCCGAGCCAAGAAAGCCATCGCCACATTCAAGATTCGTGCTGGCATGCCGATTGGTATCGCCGTTACCCTTCGGGGCGACAGGATGTATGCCTTTTTAGAACGCCTAATCAACTTGGCGTTGCCACGTATCAGGGATTTTCGCGGGGTAAGTGAAAAGAGTTTTGATGGACGGGGTAACTACACCCTTGGGGTTCGGGAACAGATCATCTTTCCTGAAATCTCCTTCGACAAGATCGACGCCATCCGGGGCATGGACATCACCATCGTGACCAGCGCCCGTAACGACGAAGAGGGCCGCGCCCTGCTTCGCGAGATGGGGATGCCGTTCCGCAGCAACTGATTGCCCTCGTTCCGGAAACCGCTATGGCCAACCACGACCCAATTTCAGACATGCTCACTCGCATTCGTAATGCGTGTGAAAAACGTCACCCAACCACCCGCATTCCTTCCTCTCGGATGTGCCGCAGTATCGCAAAGGTGCTGCAGCAGGAGGGTTTCATCTCCGAAATCGCCGAGGAAGGTGAAGGGGTGAGCACGCAAATCGTGCTCTCTCTCAAATACAGCGGCAAGCAACGCCAGCCCTCAATTCGCTCAGTGCAGCGTGTGAGTAAGCCGGGTTTGCGCGTCTACAAAAACCGCCGCGAACTACCCAAAGTTTTGGGTGGCCTCGGCGTTGCAATCATCTCTACCTCGAAAGGGGTAATGAGCGACCGCACCGCCCGTAAAGAAGGCGTGGGCGGTGAAGTGCTCTGCTACGTGTACTGATCGGAGAACAAACCATGTCACGCATAGGCAAAAATCCGATCCCCCTCCCAGACAAGGTGTCTGTAGAGATCAATGGGCTTGCCGTAAAGGTGAAAGGCCCTAAAGGTGAACTCAGCCGCCTGCTACCTGAAGGGGTAGTTATTACTCAAGCTGAAAACATTCTCACCGTGGCAGCCGTAGATGCCACCCGTCGTTCCAGGGAACGTCATGGTCTTTGCCGCACCCTGGTGGCAAACATGGTGGAAGGTGTTTCTAAGGGCTTTACCCGCAAACTCGAAATCATCGGTGTTGGTTATCGCGCCGCTGTTAAGGGCAAAACCCTTGTTGTTAACGCCGGCTACAGCCACCAGGTGGAAATTGAACCCCCTAACGGCGTCACATTTGTAGTGGAAAACAACACTCAGGTGATGGTTTCCGGGGCGGACAAAGAGATTGTGGGCAATGAAGCCGCCAAAGTTCGTGCCATTCGGCCACCGGAGCCTTACAAAGGTAAAGGGATCAAATACGAGGGTGAACGCATCCTTCGCAAGGCCGGAAAGACCGGCAAGAAATAAGGCCGTTCCTCTCTTTTTTAAATTCCTGCCATGTCACCCTCCTCTCGCAAACAGCAAACCCAACGCCGTCATCGGCGTTTGCGTCGCCACCTTGAAGGCACACCCGAGCGTCCACGGCTTGCCGTATATCGCTCTAACGAGCACATATATGCTCAAGTGATAGATGACGCCGCCCAGCACACCTTGGCGGCTGCCTCCAGCCTCGATAAGGATCTACGCACTGGTTTGAACAGTGGCTCCAACTGCGATGCTTCTATCGCTGTTGGTCAGCTGGTCGCCAAGCGTGCCCTTGCCAAAGGCATCCAACAGGTGGTCTTCGATCGCGGCGGCAACCTGTACCACGGTCGGGTTAAAGCCCTTGCCGAAGCTGCCCGGGAAGCGGGCCTTAAGTTCTGATCCTGCGAAACCATGACTGCATCCAACGACCAGTTCCAAGCTCAAGACATTCCCGGCGCTGCTGATGTTCCCGCCGCTGCCGAAGGGCAGGGAGATCGCCGTGGCGGCCGCGGTGGCGGAGCTGGCGGTGGCGGTGGTGATCGTCGCGGCCGGGGCGAAAAACGCGGTAACCGTCGGGATCAAGAACGCGATTCCGAATGGCAAGAACGGGTTGTTCAAATACGCCGTGTTTCCAAAACCGTAAAAGGCGGTAAAAAAATGAGCTTCAGGGCCATCATCGTTGTAGGCAACGAAAAGGGTCAAGTTGGTGTTGGTGTTGGTAAAGCCGGAGATGTAATTGGCGCTGTTAAAAAAGGCGTGGCCGATGGCAAGAAAAATCTTGTAAAAGTACCCCTCACTCGCTTCAACTCCATTCCCACCATGGGTACAGGCTGCGATGGCGCTGCCAGTGTGTTGATTCGTCCGGCAGCTCCTGGTACCGGAGTTATCGCTGGCGGATCGATCCGCACGGTGCTCGAGTTGGCAGGCGTTAAAAACGTGCTGGCAAAACGCCTGGGCAGTAAAACTCCGCTCAACAATGCGCGGGCTGCCATGGTGGCCTTACGGGGGCTTCGCACC
This sequence comes from Synechococcus sp. Cruz CV12-2-Slac-r, assembly GCF_024346075.1. Classification (GTDB taxonomy): domain Bacteria; phylum Cyanobacteriota; class Cyanobacteriia; order PCC-6307; family Cyanobiaceae; genus Synechococcus_D. Next base: position 1,695 of record NZ_JAGQEK010000011.1, on the reverse strand, counting down.
CACCAAGACACCGCCAAGGAACGCGGTATTCCTTTAGAGCAGATCTATTCCTGAGCCCATAACCATGTCACTAACACTTCAAACTCTCAAACCCCAGAAAGGTTCCCGTCGTCGCAAACTCCGCAAGGGGCGCGGCATTGCCGCTGGCCAAGGCGCTAGTTGTGGTTTTGGAATGCGCGGGCAAAAGTCAAGATCCGGTCGCCCTACCAGGCCAGGTTTTGAAGGCGGCCAAATGCCCCTCTACCGTCGCGTACCAAAGCTCAAGCACTTCACATTGGTGAATCCCACCTACTACACCGTGCTCAATGTGGGCAAACTTGCCCAAATGAAGGCCGGTTCTGTTGTTACCTGTGAATCTTTAGAAGAAGCTGGGGTTATTACCAGCCCAAAACATCCTCTTAAAGTTCTGGGTAATGGAGATCTAACGGTGAAATTAACCGTACGCGCAGCAGCTTTCACCGCCTCAGCTCGGGAAAAAATTGAAGCTGCAGGGGGCAGCTGCGAAATAATCGATTAAACATTTCATCTTTTCTGAGCCCACCAATCCATGCTTCTTAGTAGGGGTCGCACCCCAAGCGCTGGCGAAGTTATTACTCAACTGGTCCAAGCCAAAGTTCTGAGAAATCGTGTTCTCACAACTCTTGGCCTTTTGGTATTGGTGAGGCTTGGCATTTATATCCCGATGCCAGGCATCGATCGGGTTGCGTTTCAACAATTCATTCAGCAAGGCGGACAGCTGATTGGATTTTTAGACATCTTTACCGGTGGTGGTATTTCCTCCCTCGGCATTTTTGCTTTGGGCATTTTGCCTTTCATTAATGCCTCGATAATTCTGCAGTTGTTAACGGCATCTCTACCAGCCCTTGAAGATCTCCAAAAGAATGAGGGGGAGGCTGGTAGACGCAAAATTGCTCAGATAACCCGTTATGTAGCTCTGGGTTGGGGAGTTTTGCAAAGTGTCGTTTTTGCTTTAATCCTGAGGCCCTATGCGGTGGATTCCGTATCGAGCACAGTTTTTGTAGTGCAAACAGCCCTGGCACTTGTTACTGGTTCAATGGTGGTGATGTGGATATCGGAAGTAATCACCGAACGGGGTATCGGCCAAGGGGCTTCTCTAGTGATCTTCCTCAACATTGTTGCCACCTTGCCTAAGGCCCTTGGCTCCACCGTTGAGCTAGCCCAAAGTGGAGATCGAGGCACCATCGCGGGCATTCTCGTTTTGGTATTGGTTTTTTTGATCACGATCCTCGGCATCGTTTCTGTGCAAGAAGGCAGCAGACGAATTCCGATCGTTAGTGCAAAACGCCAAGTGGGCAATGGAGCGATGCTGCCGGAGCGCCAGAGCTATCTCCCCTTGAAGCTCAATGCAGGTGGTGTGATGCCGATCATTTTTGCTTCTGCCGTAATCTTCTTGCCCTTAACAGTGGCAAATCTCACTAAAAGTGAATTGCTGATTAAAATTGCCGGTTATTTAAATCCAAATAGCAGCACACCTTGGCTTTATGCCCTGGCATTTTTTGGTTTGATCTGTGGCTTTTCGTTTTTCTTAGCCACCCTTTCAATTAATCCACAAGACATCGCCACAAATTTAAAAAAAGGAGGCGTTGCGATTCCAGGGGTAAGGCCTGGCTCTGCAACAGCCAAATATCTAGGGGGAGTTCAGAATCGCCTCACCCTGCTTGGGGGCCTATTCCT
>NZ_JAGQEK010000109.1 GCF_024346075.1 Synechococcus sp. Cruz CV12-2-Slac-r | reverse complement strand
ATCCAAATAGCCATAGCCATTCGTGATCGGGATTACCGGCTTACTCCATTCCTCAGGGTTGCTGCCATTTGGGTTAAAGCGCAGTTGCGCGCCGCGGGTAACCATCCACAGTTCGCCACTGGGTTGGAAACCCATCGTTTGCACCCGTTGGCTGCTCACCCGGTTATGGGGTTGCCATACCTGATCGCCAGGGCTCCAGGTGGAAAAGAAATTACCGAGCCCACTCACGCTCACATAACTGCCATCGGGGCTGCGGCGCAGGTCGCGCACTGCTCCAGCGGCATCACTAACTTCCGCTTGCCAGCTCTTGCCGCTATCGCTGCTGCGGTAGATCGCCCCCACAGTTGTTGCTAGTTCTGCCTTGTTAGGGCCGATGGCATTAATTAAGTAAGGATCGCCGGGCAGTTTTGTATCGAGCAGCAAACGCGTCCAATTTTGGCCAGCATCATCACTGTGCAGCAGTAAGCCCGGTTGGCCTGCAATCCAGCCTTCATCACCAAGAAAATCAACACTAATTAAGCGAAAATTTTCCTCTGCTGGCAGGTTTATCGCCCGTTCGACCCAGCTGTTGCCGCCATCGTTGGTTTCCATCACCAGCCTGTTGCTACCCACCAAAAAGCCGTGCTGGCTATCGGTAAATGCCACATCAAGGGGGTTGGAAGAGATGTTTAGCGGCACTGGCACCCAGGGGCTGCTAGGGGCAGTGGCAAGGCCGGTAGTTACGCAAGCGGTGGTGAGCAGCAGCACCAAAACACAGCTCAATAAAGGCTTGAGTATTGAGTTGATCGCTTGATTCAGTGCTTGTGGGATCGATTTAGTCATGGAGTGAGTTGCAGGGTCAAAATTCAGAGCCAAAATTCGGGGCCAAAATTCAAAAACAAGAATTCAGCGCAGGGAATAGAGAGATAAGAAAAAAGCAACAGCTAAGGCGAAGCCACCAAAAATCAATACGTTTTTTTGGCCTGGAGTGAGCTTATTTACGCCAAAGCCAAATTTAAGATTTTCTTCAAAGCCGCTTGGTTTGTTGCGGGGGCCGATATCGCGGAAAGCTCCCACCGGGCTGCGACACACCGGGCAACGAAAACGGCGTGGATCAATTGCGCTGAATGGCGTATTTACCTCGATACCGAGTTTTTTTACCCCTTCTTCTGGGTCGTAAACAAAGCCGCAGCTGCGGCATTCAAAGCGGTGGGTATCTGGATCGCTTTCTGGAACAAGAGTTTCTGGAGCAACAATTTCGGGGCTATCTATTTCGGGGTTATCCATGGCAACAGCCCAATACGGACACCAACTCTATCGAGCCACTGCTGCGGCAACGGTGTCACACTGGTGTAATTAATTCTGAGTAGCCCTCAGGCATGTTTGTTCTTCCTGGCTACGACGCCTTTTTGGGGTTTTTGCTGATTGCAGCGGCAGTGCCGGTGCTGGCACTTGTCACCAACAAGCTGGTGGCCCCTAAATCTCGCAGCGGCGAGCGCTTGCTTACCTATGAATCAGGCATGGAGCCTGTGGGTGGCGCTTGGATCCAATTCAACATTCGCTACTACATGTTTGCGTTGGTATTTGTGATATTCGATGTGGAAACCGTATTTCTTTACCCCTGGGCCGTGGCTTTTAGTCGCCTTGGCTTGCTCGCCTTCATTGAAGCTCTCATTTTTATTGCCATATTGTTAGTGGCCCTGGCCTATGCCTGGCGCAAGGGCGCCCTCGAATGGAGCTGAGTGTGACAAACAACCAAACCCCATCATCTATAGATGCCTTGAGAGATCTCAGGGCAGCCAGTTGCGGACCCGTTGGTGCCCCTGAAATCACCACTGGCCTTTCCGAGAATGTGATTCTCACCAGCCTTGATGATTTGCACAACTGGGCACGCCTCAGCAGCCTTTGGCCGCTGCTTTATGGCACCGCTTGTTGTTTTATCGAATTTGCTGCGTTGATCGGCTCAAGATTTGATTTTGATCGTTTCGGTTTAGTGCCCCGCTCAAGCCCCCGCCAAGCCGATTTAATTATCGTGGCGGGCACCGTAACAATGAAAATGGCGCCCGCTTTGGTGCGTTTATATGAACAGATGCCAGAACCTAAATACGTAATTGCTATGGGTGCTTGCACTATTACCGGCGGCATGTTTTCCGCTGATTCCACCACCGCTGTGCGCGGGGTAGATAAATTAATTCCAGTGGATCTATATCTGCCGGGCTGCCCGCCACGGCCGGAGGCAATTTTTGATGCGGTGATCAAATTGCGCAAAAAAGTTGGTAATGAAGCCCTGCAAGAGCGGGGTCGTTTGTTACCCACACACCGTTATTCCACTGTTTCCCACCGCATGACTGCGGTAGAACCCATCATCGACGGGCGCTACCTGCGAGCTGAATCGCAAAAACTAGCCCTTGCGGCAGCAGAAGCAGTATCGCCACTCAATTTAACAATCTCCGCCCCTAAAACCACTCCTGAACCCATCGCAGCAGCGGCTCAACCATGACTGATCTCAGCCCCGGCCCCTTTGCGGAATGGTTGCAGCAACAGGGTTTCGCCACCCAGCTTTTGGCTGCAGATCACCTTGGTATCGAGCGCATTGGCGTTGATCCAGCGGTTTTGCCTTTAGTGGCAGCCGCCCTTAAGGCCAAAGGTTTCGACTATTTGCAAGTGCAAGGTGCCTATGACGAAGGCCCTGGTAAAAACCTAGTGAGTTTTTATCATTTAGCGCAGCTTGGTAATAGTGATGGCCATAGCATTATTGAAGTGCGCCTTGAGGTGAGTTTGCCCCGCAGCGGTGATCTAACGGTGCCATCTCTTTACCCCCTTTACCGTGGTGCTGATTGGCAAGAGCGGGAATGCTTCGACATGTTTGGTATTACTTACAGCGGCCATCCTTTGCAGAAGCGTTTATTAATGCCAGAAGATTGGGTTGGTTATCCTTTACGAAAAGATTATGTGCAACCCGATTTCTATGAACTCCAAGATGCCCATTAATTAGATTTATTTTTTTGGCTGTTGCGATAAAAACGCATTACGGCAAGGGCCAAATTTCGCGGTTCATGGCGCAAGGTGCCTCTGCTTGCGCGCCCAGCACTGCGTTGTTGCTTGCCCTGCATAGAAGCCAGCATCACTACATAGCCCTGCTTTTTTAATTGCTTTACGTCGCAATGCACCGGTTCAGCGCCGCGGGCGCGGTAATAGTTGAGCTCTGGCCCACTTGCAAGAGCCTCTTGGGCGAGTACCGCATCAAATAAACGCCCCTGCACCCCATGGGTGGCAAGTTGAGCTTCTATCGCCCTGAGATGGCCGGCCACATCAAGGCCATCTGTTTCGCCAGGTTGAGTCATTAAGTTGCAGATATATAAGCGCGGTGCTTGTGAGCGGCCGATCGCTTCTACCAATTGGGGCACAAGCAAATTCGGCAGCAACGAGGTGTAGAGGCTGCCGGGGCCCAGCACGATTAAATCTGCCTGTGCAATCGCTTCAAGGGCTCGAGGTAATGCAGCTGGCCGTGATGGCGTGCAACCAAGCCGCACGATGGGGCTATCGGCCTTGCCGATATTTGATTCGCCTTCAAGCCGGCGACCATCCTCTAATTCAGCCCAGAGGCGCACATCGGAGCTGGTGGCTGGCACCACTTGCCCCTGCACCGCAAGCACCTTGCTACTGGCGGTGATTGCTGTTTCAAGGCTGCCGGTGATGGCGGTGAGGGCTGAGATAAATAAATTGCCAAAACTGTGGCCTTCAAGGCCACTACCAGCGGTGAAGCGGTATTGAAAAAGCTTGGTTAGAAGGGGTTCTTCCCGGGCAAGGGCCGCTAAGCAGTTGCGGATATCGCCTGGTGGTTGCACCCCCAGCTCACGCCGCAATATGCCACTACTACCTCCATCATCAGCCACCGTAACGATCGCGGTGAGATTGCCGCTATAGCGCTTTAAGCCGCTCAATAAGGTGGAAAGACCAGTGCCACCACCGATTGCCACGATATTTGGGCCGCGGTTTAAGCGCCGCTGGGCCACCAAGGCATCCACCAGAGCGGTTTCGTTTTGATGGGGTGCCAGTGCCCGTTGGATTGAGCCAAAACTGCGGCTCTGGCCTATTAAAATCATTGCGGCCCCCAGCAGAAGCACTAGGGGTCCTGTAAAACCACCGCCGGCCCCCGCCAGGGAGCGCAACAAAGTTTCGATTGCGGTGATCGTCCAGTAGATCGGTTTAAGGTCTGCCCAGATGGCTGCACCTAATAGGGCCATCACCAGCCCTAGGGCTGAGGTGAGAACCCAGCGCTTCACCACAAGGCCCGGTTGCAGCCACTGCACCGCGCGCCTTGAGCGCTTCACCAGTTCGTCGCGGCGGTGATGATGTTCGCCGGCGGGTTGTCCCATGTATTCACCTTACTTAGATGAGTAAAGCCCGATTCCCCATAAACCATTCCAGCTCACCGGTGGTGGAGTTACGCGGGGTGAGCTTGAACCGGGGTAATCGGAGGATCCTTTCAGATCTGCATTTGCAATTGATGCCAGGGGAACGCCTGGCAATTGTGGGCCCATCCGGCGCAGGAAAAACCACAATTTTGCGAATGCTGGCCGGCTTGGAAATGCCAACTGATGGCGATTTGCTGCTCTTTGGTGAGCTGCAGCGCTATCTACGCCTAGATCAAAACCGTCCCCCTGATGTGAGGTTGGTTTCGCAAAATCCAGCCTTACTTGCCTCCCTTTCGGTGCTGCAAAATGTTGGTTTTTTGCTTTACCGCGATGGTTCCCTCGCTGAAGCAGAAATCCGTAGCAGGGTGGCCCGCTGCCTTGAAGCTGTTGGATTAGCGGGCACAGAGGAGATGATGCCGGCTGAATTATCCGGTGGGATGCAAAAACGGGTTAGTTTTGCCCGCGCCATGGTGGATGATCCCGGCGCTGGCCAAGATTTTCCCTTGTTGCTCTTCGATGAACCCACCGCCGGGCTTGATCCGATGGCTTCCACCCGCCTCGAAGATTTAATGGTTACCACCACTCGCCTTGCCAACGGCACTTCTGTGGTGGTGAGCCACGTTTTAAGCACGATCGAACGGGCCGCAGAACGGGTGGTGTTGCTCTATGAAGCCGAATTGCGCTGGCAGGGTTCAGTGGAAGCATTTAGATGCAGTGATGATCCTTTTGTGGTTCAGTTCAGAACCGGTAGCCTTACAGGACCCATGCAACCAAAAGAGCTGTAATTAAGCGATGCGTAGAAGCGTTAAAGAAGCAAGTATCGGTTTTTCACTTCTGGCAGCAATAGCCGGTGGGGTGGGGCTGTGGTTTTGGTTATCTGGAGTGGTTTTTGGCAAAAAAAGTTGGCCAATCCGGCTGCGATTTGCTGATGCTGCAGGCCTTGTCCCCAGAAGCAGCGTCACTTTTAGGGGAGTGCAAGTGGGCTCTGTAAATAGGGTTACGGTCCAAGGAGGGAGCGTTTTGG
>NZ_JAGQEK010000108.1 GCF_024346075.1 Synechococcus sp. Cruz CV12-2-Slac-r | reverse complement strand
TCCAGACGGGCGAGCAACTGTTATACCTTTGCATGGCGGCGAATCAATTGGGCCAGGCTTACTGGCAAATATACTCAGAAGCATTAAGATCTCGCGCAGTGAGCTTGAAGATCTCCTTTGATTGACCTGACTTTGTATAACTTATGGAGAATCTTTATAGGTACTTTATTCTGGAATTAATTGGCATAATTTTGATGAGGGTTTAAGTTTTCCAGGCTTGCCAGATCGCACTCCGCAGCCTTTCTTGCTCAATTTTTTTATCAGTATTTGCTTCAAAACGCAGTTTGCAATAGACTTGTTAGGATTTAATTAATTCTGGCTTTAATTTATTTCTTGTTTATAAGCTTGTTCAATAAATGCAGATAGTGTTTCACCAGCATTTGGTTGCAGTTGATTACGGCCTTAATACCGCAGCGCCTCTCAGCTCGTAGCAGTTGTAGATCTGATTCGTGCAATTGCTTTGCCAAGCCAGGGCTCCATTCACGTTCGTATTCGCACCGTCCCAATTCGTAGCCGCTTGCTTCAGGGGTAGATGGCCGATTTGTTTGCTACCTCCGTGCGCTGAGACGCTCTAGCTCAACTCCAGGAGTCAGAGAAGCAAGCACTTCCGTTTGCAGCCTGATTTTTCTGCATACATTGAAAATTTTATTTATATTAAACATTCTCTTAACTTTGGTTACGTTGCAATCGTCTTTTAGGGAATTGGTTTTGCCAAAATATTGTACAAGTTATTTTTAATTACTTGGTTATTGGGAATTTTCCATCCGCCCATTTCCCTCTAACCTTGCAAGAGCGAGATTGCTGCAATGAAACGCTTCCGGGTTGAGTTGATCGCGGCTACGCCAAACCCGCAGCAGTGCGTTTATGCCGGCATGCACCAGGATTACAGCGAAGGTTTTGTGTGGGCCGATCGCGCTGAATGGCCAGATGAAACCCGCGCTGGTGAAATCTGCGTAAAACGTCTGTTATCTGGGGAGCGCGGCCACTACGGACCCCTTGAGCATGCCCAAATTGTGCTGAATGTGGGTTGGTTTCCCCATTCGGTGATGCAGCAGGCCCGTACCCATCGGGTTGGCGTGAGCTTTGATGTTCAATGCCTTGGCGCCAATACCGAGGTTACTTTTGTAAAAACTTCTGGTGCATTGCACAGGATCGCAATAGCTGATCTATTCGATCGCTGGACCTATGGAGAACAAGCGATAAGGCAGCGCAATCTGCGTGGTCGCAAGGGTGAAAAACCAGGAAGTTATCGACGTGATTGCCGCACTCGACTCAAATCCATGAAGCTACGGGTTCTTAATGAAGCCACTGGTTTTTTTGAAACTAGTCATATCAAGGATGTGACACATAGCGGCATTCAACCTGTGTATCGGCTCACCATGGAGGATGGGCGCACTCTTGATTGCACTACAAACCATCGCTTGCTCACTCCCGATGGTTGGAAAACGATGGGTGATGCGCTTTCACTGAGTACACGTTCTGATCACTCTGTTATTAGTTTTCGCCGTACCACACGTTTACTTGCAAATGGTAATGTTGCAGTAGGCACTGGTGTTTACCGAGATAAAGCCTGGCTGCAGGAGCAAATCAACCATGGTGCAAATGTTGCAGCTATGGCTCAACAAGCTGGCTGCTCTATCACCACAATCCGGGCCTGGGCCCGAAGACTTCAGCTCAACCTACCTTCAGCTCAATCTCGATTTAAAATCGGCAGCCAACCCTGGAATCACAATCCCACTGCTATTTACCGCCAAAAGAAATGGCTACAAAAACAACTTAAGGCCGGCCTTTATGTCGATTCAATAGCTGAACGAGCTAACTGTTCAGTTGAAGCGATCAAAAAATGGGTTTATCACTGCGGCCTCAACTTGAATCGCCGTGCCCCAGGTTTTCAGCCGGGAATGGTTCCTTGGAATCAAGGCGGGGGCGGCTACCAGCTTCAGTTATCAGAGCCAGCGCGCCAATTGCGCCGCAGTAATAGCAAGCTGTTTGCACGCCGCGGTCCGGCTTCAAACTTTTGGAAAGGGGGTGTTTCATCTGATCGAGACTTAATTGCAGCATGGACTCGCCAAATAGCCCCAGAGGTACATCGTCTCTTTAATTACACCTGCCAAAATTGTGGTTTGCGCGGTTGCAATCAACAGTTGCACGCCCACCATCTAGTGCCTATTTATGCGAATCCAAGTCTCGGCAGGGAGATCAATAATTTAGTAACACTTTGCCAGCCTTGTCATACCTCTATTCATCAAAATAATCAGGAAGCTGCCTTTGCAGAGGCCTTTCAGCCTCAACAGTTGCAGAAGGACTGGCCAACAAAACCAGTCCCCTATGGCCGCCGCTTGAGAGCTCATCCCCTCACGGTTGTGAATGTGGAATATCTCGGCCAGCAACCCACCTACGACCTTGAAGTAGAGGAGCCTTGGCATAATTTTGTTGCCAATGGTTTAGTTGTGCATAATTCGATGCGGTATACAGGTGATCGCATCATCCGCGCTGCTAATGATGAAGTTGAACTAGAAGAAGTATTTTATTTACGGCCTATTGGTGATTACAACGATCGCAAAGGTAAAAAATATGTTTATACCAGCGCCGAACGCTCTATTGATCTAGAGCTTTGCCGTGCTGCGGCATCTAGATATCGCGATTTACTTGCTGCTGGTTTTGCAGAAGAACATGCTCGCGGTATTCTTCCTTTTGATTACCGCCAACATTTTGTTGTTAGTTTTAGTTTGCGTGCGTTTTTGCATTTCATGGATCTACGCGCCAAGCTTGATGCCCAGCTTGAAATACGTGAACTTTGTGATCTGATGTGGCCCCATCTTGTTAATTGGGCACCACAATTTGCTGAATGGTATGAAAAATCAAGGCTGCATAAAGCACGTTTAGCGCCATGAAATATTTTATTTCTGCGTTAGTTTGCTGTTTTTCATTTGTTGCACCTGCAAATTCGCAGATGTTGCTTGATGCAGCTGCAGGTGCTGCAATACAATCCAGCTTGCAATCGGCCAGCAGTGGCAACGCTTTGCAATTACTAAATGATGCAAAAGCTTTAACTAATCCCCGCAGCCAAACACCTTTATTGCCAGGCCAGATGATGAATAACTCTCTGGCAGCACCAGTGGGTAAGGCAAATTTAGCTGCTGCTGTAACTAATCCAGAAGATGTGTTATTTAGCGTGAATGGCATTGGGATATCACTTTGCTCTAGTGGCTTGCCATGTTTATGGCAGATGCGCCGTGCTATGGGTTTACGCTAACTATTATTTTTTGATATCTAAGCATGCCAGATCCAAACGCTGCAATTTTACAAAATCAGCTATTGCATATTTCTGTTGATATGCAGCATTTATGTGATAACCCAACAGATATCAAAAGTGCACTTGATCTTTTAAATCGCAGCTATAAAACCCCAGCTGCTGCCGCTGCTCGCCAGCGTTTACATTCAGATCCCGGAATTGCTGCCTTAGTGCAGGAACGCTATTGGGGTGAATGGCCAAATGTTGCCACCTTGATTTCATATCCAGCCGGTAGCCTTGGTTATGTATATGGGCATCTGTTATTTGATCAAGGCTTGGAACCTATAGCAGCACCTCAACTATCAACAGATACATCAGCAGCTGATAGCTACTTACAACATCGCATTCGCGCTTCCCATGATGTGTGGCATGCAATTACCGGTTGCCCTGCCACCATCGCCGGGGAAGCTGCCTTAAATGGTTTCTCTGCTGAACAATTGCGTTGGCCTGGATCTGCCCTTTTGCTTGCTGCTGGTTTGATTCATCGCTCTTTTGAAACCACAGATCCAGATGGGCTTGATATCGGTTTAGCAATTGCTTATGGCTTGAGGCTTGGTTGTTTTGCACCTCCTTTTCTTGCTGAACGCTGGGAGCAGGGTTGGGATCTTCCTTTAACTACATGGCGCGAGAAATTAAATATTACTGAATTGATTAAATCCAATCCTTTTACATCTTCGCTAAGGTAACCCTTTCTGGTTGATGTTGATATTTACCGGCCCTATCGCTGTAGGTGGTTTCGCATGGGTCGCCTTCAAAAAATAATAATTGACAGATACCTTCATCTGCATAAATGCGGCAATCAGCGCCAGAACTATTGCTAAATTCCAAGGTTAAATGCCCCTCCCAGCCGGCTTCTGCTGGTGTTGTATTTACTATTATCCCAAGCCTTGCATAGGTGCTTTTTCCTAAACAAATTACGGTGATATTTGCAGGTACCTTCATCTTCTCTAAGGCCACTCCCAGCCCGTAGGAATGGGCCGGCAGTATGAAATAAGAACCATCAGCATCAGTTTGCATTGGTGCTGGTTCTAAATTTGCTGGGTTGAACCGTTTTGGATTCATTACCGTGCCCGGCACATGCCTAAATATTAAAAATTCTTTTGCTGATAGGCGTAGGTCGTAGCCATAACTAGAGCAACCAAAACTCAATACCGGATTTGCCCTGTTATCAGGATCCAAATGGCGCACCAAGGTGGCTTGAAATGGCTCTAGCAACCCATTTTCTGCCTGTTCATTGATCCAGCGGTCGTTTTTTAGCATCGTTCGCGGCGCAATTCGGTTACTTGATCTGCAAGCGCCATCAGCGACGCCGGCATTTGAGGCCCTGTGAGGATTACATCCATACGGCTTGGCCGCTGCCCCAAGGTGGCCACTACTTCAGCTTCATCAAGCAAGCCATAGGCAAGCGCAAGCCCTAATTCATCAAGCACCACCAAATCAGCTGCACCTTCCAGCAGCCAGCGGCTGGTTTCTTGCCATAAATCCTGCACCGCTTGCCGTTGCAGCCCATCATCTGGGCCCTTGAGGCAATCAGCTACCGCTGGCCTCAGCCAGGTGAGCCTGCCGCACATCTGCACCGGTTTTGTTGGGCCTTGATCCACTCCGCCTCTCAAAAACTGACTCACCAGCACCGTGCTGCCAAGCCCTGCGCTGCGTAGCGCTTGGCTAAACACACTGGGGCAACTGCCGCGATAAGCCGCTGTATGCACCTGCAATAACCCCTCCGGCTCGCTAACCAGCAGCCGTAATGCCGCCCCAGCCCTGCGTTGGCTGGGTTCCGCAAGGCTGCTGAGCATAAAATCACCGCGGGCAGAAGAAACCCGAATGTAGCGGTGAAACGTTCTTGCACAAGCTTTAAACACCACAGATAGTGCAAACATTTGTACTGTGCAATATTTGGTGTTAACCGCTACCAGGCGGTAATCCCTGCCTCTATAGGTTTTGCACATTGGAGCAAGGCTTAATGGTTGTTTCAACTCCACAGCTCAGCATCCAAGAAGTGATGCGTAGCTTGGTGGGCACTAGCTCCGAAATCGTTGAGCGGGGAAAAACAATCTTTTTCCCAGGTGATCCGGCCGAACGGGTTTACCTGCTTAAACGCGGCGCGGTGCGTCTATCGCGCGTATACGAAACTGGAGAAGAAATCACCGTTGCCTTATTGCGAGA
>NZ_JAGQEK010000107.1 GCF_024346075.1 Synechococcus sp. Cruz CV12-2-Slac-r | reverse complement strand
AGCCAACTTTGGATTCCTTTGATTCCAATGCTTGGGATCTATGCCTTGCCCCTGGTGCAGGTGGCTCTGTTAACAGCTGGGGGCTTGATGTTGTTCCAGCTGGCTCGCTCTGAAGGCTTGGCTAGCCCGATCGCTTTGAGGTTGCTGATTGGCTACTACTGCTCGATCACGGTGCTTGGCCCGCTGCTGGAAAATTTCCACGACCTCTGCCCAGTGCCGTTGCTGGGCTTTGCCCTGATCTGGGCCTTAAGGCAAGGGCGCCTGTGGCCAGCTCTTTGCGCTGCGCTTTGTATCACTTTTTTGCGAGGTGATGCAGGCATTGTGAGCTTCAGTATTGGCCTCTGGGGACTGCTGCGCTTGCAAGGGAAAAAGCGCCTGCTGGCAGCGCTAGTGCTGATTTGGTCTGTTATTTATGTGGTGCTCGCAACAGCTTGGTTGCAACCTTTACTTGGCCCTGATGTTAATCAACGCTTTCTTTCGGAAAAGTTTGGCCAGTATTTAAGCCCCGGCAGTGAAGCTTCTGGCACCCTGGGGCTGCTGGCGGCATTGCTGAAACAACCGCAGCAGCTGCTCTTAGAACTGGTTACTCCGCCTGGCCGCAGCCTTGAATATCTATTGGCACCGATGTTGCCTTTAGCTTTATTGCCTTTGCTATCTCTTGATGCTTGGTTATTAATTGCGGCACCTTTATTTATTGCCTTGGCGGCTAAAGGCTTCAGCGCTCTAGCCACCAGCTTGCGATATGTGTTGTATCTAGCGCCTGGGGTATTTGGCGGTGCAGTGCTTTGGTGGCGCTCCCACCCAGAGTTATTTAGCCGTAAGTGGTTTCGGCAGTTATGGACAGCCGCAATTTCCCTTTCTTTGCTTTTGGCGCTTAGCTCAAATCCGCACCGCAGCCTTTCGGCCCTCATCCCAGACAGCATTAAGCCTTGGGCCCAAGCCGGCATCCAAGAACAATGGGCCCGCCGTGAAGCCGCCTTAACCGCGTTGGCGTTTATTCCTGCTGATGCAACAGTGGCCGCCCACACACCTTTGTTGCCGCGGCTGGCGATGCGCCCGGTGCTGTTGAGATATCCATACCACTCGGATTTCCTAAATCGCCAGGGCAACAAAACAGCGGTGGATTGGATCGCCTTATTACCCCGTTATCACCGGCCATTTTTGGCGGCATTTCCAGAGGATCGCGATCAGTTGCTTGTGCTGCGAGCCCGCACTACGCAGCTAATTGATGCTGGTGCCTATGGGGTGGCGCATTGCGCAGAAGGAGCGCTGCTGCTTAAACGTGGCGCCCCAAGCTCAGCCCAGAACCTTGCTTGCGCCCATGAAGCTTTGAACTAACCAACCCAGCCGCCGCTTGCAAAGCGAAAACCAAAAACAAGGCAGAGCAGGGCTCCAAAGCCAAGTAATAATCGGCCCCAGCGGGGATTTAAACTTGCCCAGAGGCCAATAAGCAGCAATAGGGGCACCGTGGCGTAAAGATGGCGCTCGATGCTGATTGTGTTTTGTTTAAGGAAATAAGCGCCAAGGCTGGCAAGTGCAAAGCAGCGCTGCTCAATTGGTATGCGGTCCCAACCCCAGAGCAATAAGCCAAGGCTGCTAAGCACCATCGCCCCATTAATAAACGGACTTCCCGCTAGCAACCAAGCTCCCATAAGGCTGCTGCCGCCAAGCATTAAGGCGATGCGAGGGCGATTGTTATTCAGGCGCCAGGCAGTGAAGGCGAGCCCTGCAAAAACAAGCATCAAAAGCGGAAAGAGCAGATCTTGCAGTTGGCCGCTGTTGCTGTTTTGAGGCCCCAAGAGGATTTGGCTGAATAGCCGTTGCCAACGCGGCAATCCGGAAAGATTTAGCCCCGGTTGATGGCCCCAGCCAGCTTGTTGGGCGTGCAGAAAAGCAAAGGGATCACCACTGTTCTTGATACCCAATAGCAACACCATGCCAAGGCCAAGGCCCGTTAAAAGAGCTGCAAACCAGCGTTTTTGCAGCAAAAAACCCGGCAACAACAACACTCCGGTAGGTCTTGTGGCGGCAGCTAAGCCGCCGGCTATTCCTTGCAGCAATGGGGGTAGATTTTGCGCTAGTGCCGCAGCTGTAAGTAATAAATAGAGCGCTTCTGTGTAAGGAATCGAGGCAAATAAACTAAGGGGGTTAAAACAAGCCAGCAGCACGGTCCAGCGGGCAGCGGCATCACCCCAAAGCCCCTTGGCCTGATGATGCAATAGCCAAAGGGCGCTTAAAAAGGCGAAATTGGCTATGCCAAAACCAGCCCAAAGGAAAGTGTTGCTTGAAATAATTGCAGTGGGTGATAACAACCAAGCAACTAATGCAGGCCAAAGCGGAAAAAAAGCTTGCAGATTGCCTTGGGCGCCATGTTGGGCTAAGGCTAAGTAGTGCACCACATCCCAACGGTTCAAGCCTTGCGGCAATGGCTGGGCCAGCAAAGGTGCCAGCAGCAGCAAGCGGCTTAGGCCCCAGCTATTTAATAGAAATTTCAGTAGGGAACGTTCCACACAAAACGGGAGGAGGCGGCGTATTTCCAAACAAAGTCCACAAGGATCCCTGCCAGCAGGGCAACAAGGGCGATTGGCCCCCCTTGCAAACTACTGAATACAACCGTTGAAATACCCACATTTGCTGCCATCCCAAGGGAAGAAACTAATAAAAATTTCAATAAACCAGCACTTAAGGCAAAACCCTGCAAACGTTTAGCTCGGAAGGTGAGCGAGTTATTAATTAAGTAATTAGAGCTGGCCGCAATAATTACCGCCACGGTTTGAGTGGCAAGAAAAGCCACCCCTTTGCTGCGCAGCAGGCCATAAATAGCAAAATGCACCACCATGCCACTAAGGCCAACAAGGCCAAAGCTCACTGCCCGCCGCGGCACCACCCTGAAACAAGCGGTGTGCAGCACGGAAACCAACCAGTCCCAAACCACGGCGTTATCAAGTTTGGAACTGCCACTTTGGCGGGGCTGAAAATGCAGCGGTATTTCCTTCACCTGCAGCTGCCCGTTGCTCACAGCCAGTAACTCATAAAGAAATTTAAAACCACTCACATCCACAGCTCGAATTGCTTTGGCGCATTGATCAGGCCTAAGGGCAAAAAAACCACTCATGTAGTCGGAAAGTTGCCCATAAGCGGGCAGGGTTGAGCGGGCTAAACGATTGGCTTGGCTTGAACCCCTTTGCCTTTCAAGCGATAAGCCTTCAATAACAGCGCCAGCTTGAAAGCGGCTGCCGATTACCAGATCAGCTTCACTGCGGAGCAATTCTTGAACGGCTTGCTCCACTGCTTCCGGCTGATGTTGGCCATCAGCATCCATTACAACTGCCACATCGCCAGTGGCAGCAAGCAGGCCTTCTCGAATTGCACTTGATAAGCCGTTGCGGCCCACTCGCCGAATTAGATGGATGCGGGGATCCTGGCGGGCGAGCGCTCGCACTAAATCAGCGGTGCCATCGGGGGAGTCGTCGTCTACAACGATTAATTCAAGGCGATAACGCTGGCCGAGCAATGCTTTTAACTGCGCCAGCATCGGAGCCAGGTTTTCCCGTTCGTTATAGGTGGCAAGCACCACTGTGAGATTTAAGGGGCCGCTCAAGGGGTGTGGGGCAATGGCTTGCATAACCAAAGCTGCCAGTTATCTTCCCCGTTGCGGCTCAGCTTGCAGGAATGCCCCGCCAGCTCTGGGGCCGGCCCTAAATCCTGGCTTAGTAGCTGCAATGGGCCAGCCGTTGAATTCTGCGGCAATAAACGGCGCTGGCTTTGCCAGCTAAGGCTGGGGCGTTCCTCCAGCTGCCATAGGGCGATTGCTTTGCGCGGATCAGCTCCTTTCACTAGGGCAGCTCCGGTTGCAACTGGCGCCTGTTCTGCTAATTCCCACAGCCATAGGGGGCCTTGCAGCAGTAATAAAAGTGAAAGCCACCAGCCGCTAACTAATAGCAACACCCCAGGCCAAGGCTGCTTGTGGCTTAGAAACCAGCCCCCCAGCAGCAGGCCTAAAGCAGCTGGCAACACAAACCAATAAGAACTGATGGGGGCTGCAGCTAGCAGTAACCCACCAAGCAAAAACCAAAACCACGGCAGTTTTTTTAAAAGCGCAGCTCCAGGGATTCCTTTAAGGCTGGGATTTGTAATCAGCTGGGCTAGAAGTGGGCCGCAAAGCAAAGCAAATGGCAACCAAAGATTGTGGCTATACCAGGGAAGCTGGGTGCGTAAAGGTAAAACTATTGCCGCCATTGCTAATTGCAAACCAAGGGGCCAGCGGCCTTCAGGGGTATTGCGTTGCTGAAAAGCCCAAGCCATAGCGAAAGGCCACAACGGCAACCAGGGCCAGCCACCTTCCAATACTTCGAGCACGGGGATCCGCCAACCCAGATCACTGCCTTCGCCGGCCTGCAGCAAAACGCGGCTGGCACCATCGCCTCCCCAGAGCCAAAGGGCCTGATCGCCGCGGGCCCAGTAATGGAAAAGATGCCAACAAATCCCTGGCAATAAGCCCAGGGCAATGGCACTAAGCAGCAGCAGCCAACTGCGGCGAGATAGCACCCGATCGAGGGCTAACAGCAATAAGCCCGCCCCTAGCACTGGAATCAAGCTGGGAGCCTTCAGCAAAAGAATGGCGCTGCCGCCAAAACCAGCCCAAATCCCCCCTTGTAAAGGTCTTTGTTTTGCCCGCAGCAGTTGCCACCAGATCAAGGCACTGGCACTCACCAGGGCGCCATCCAACATGGCTAAGCGTCCGTGGCGCATTAAGGGCAAAAGGGTGAGGCAGATTGCAGCACTACAAAAGGCTGCTAAGGGTTGCTGCGGCCTTAATTGCCTTGTAATTGCAGCTGCTAAGGGCACTACAGCGCTAGCGAGCAAGGCGGGAATAAAACGCACCAGCCAGGGGGGTGGCAGCAACCCACTGCTGCTCCAAGGCTGCATCACCACTGCAATTAATAGGTGCAGGCCGGGTGGTTTGTTTAGATATGGAGCCCCCCAATAGCTAGGCAGTAGCAGGGAAGATATTGATTTTTGTGATTGCAAAACCTGGCTAAGCGCTTGGCTGCTTTCAAGGGCCACACGAGCCACGATGCCTTCATCCCAATCCCTAAGGGGTAGATCAAGGCCTGGCAACAACAACAGCAGTAGGGCCCCAAGCCAAAGCAACCAATTGCCGCTCTGGACCCAATAACAGCGCTTTTGTATCAAATCGCACGCCTTTTGTTTGGTTAAGGAGGAATTATGCATTTGGCGCTTTGCGCTATCCGTTCTTTTTGTGTGTGAGAACCATGAATGCATTTCGCAAGCTATTGCTTGCTCCATTGGTAATGGGAGTGGTTGCGCCATTGGCGAGCCAGGCTCAAAGCTTAGATATGGGGTCTGTTAATCGCTATCAAGACCAACAAGATATCGACCGGATGCGGGCGATAGAAGCCCAGATGGGCCAGGTAACAAGTGTTAGCCAATTTTCTGATGTGCAACCAACAGATTGGGCATATCAGGCATTGTCGAACTTGGTTACTAAATATGGCT
>NZ_JAGQEK010000106.1 GCF_024346075.1 Synechococcus sp. Cruz CV12-2-Slac-r | reverse complement strand
TCAGCTTCCCCAAGCGTGATCTCCCGCGATTCAAGCTTGGAGCAGCCCGCAGCCCCAAGCCCCGCCTGGGGTCGCTCGGATGCCCTCAACGGCTGAGCTTTTCACTCACCTTTCCGGCTCAAGCCCTCAGCTGGGAATAATTGGATTAGGGCAGATGGCCCAAGCTTTATTGCGTCCGCTGCTTGAGCAAGATTTACTTAAACGCGAACAGGTGGTGGCCTGTGTGGCCAATCACGCTTCTGCGCAGAACTTGCAGCAGAAATATCAAATTGAAGTGGGCCTTGATCCAGCCCCCTGCCTTAATACTCCATTTCTTTTGCTAGCGATTAAGCCTCAGCAGCTTGAGCTTTTTTTGCAGCATCCAGCCCACAGCATTGAACTTTCTACGCCGCAGCCTTTATTGATATCGGTGCTGGCTGGGGTAAAGCTAGAGCGTTTGCAGAGGGCTTTTCCAAATCATTCAGTGGTGCGGGCAGTGCCAAATACGCCTGCTCTAGTGCAAGAGGGCCTAATTGGGCTTTCCTATGGAGCTGAGGTAAGCGATATTCAGCGTTCACAGGTTTCAGCTCTTTTTAAACCGCTAGGGCAGGTATTTGAGTTGCCTGAAAGCCAACTGGATGCTTTTTTAGCTCTGGCTGCATCTGGGCCAGCCTTTGCAGCTTTAGTGGTGGAAGGCTTAGCCGATGGTGGGGTGGCCGCTGGCTTGCCAAGGCAATTAGCGCTTGATTTAGCTGCAAAAATGTTGAAAGGATCGGCTGTGTTAATTGAAAAACAAGGCCTACATCCAGCCCAACTAAAAGACATGGTTAGCAGCCCTGGAGGAACCACCATTGCGGGCCTAAGGGAACTTGAACGCTGCGGTTTGCGTTCTGCCCTTATGGAGGCAGTGGTTAAGGCTGCAGAGCGGAGTCGTCAGTTGGGGTAGGCGCCCGGCTGCCGATGCACGGTTCGGTGCCGGCAAGCAAGCGTTTGATATTGCTGCGATGCCGCCAAATCACCATTGCAGCGGTAAGAAAACCAAGCCCCATATACGTGGGGGTATTGCCGTAGCCCGCTGCCCAAAGGAGTAGTGGTAAACCAAGCGCTGCAATCACACTTGATAAAGACACAATTCGGCTGCAACTAAGCACCAAAAGGAAAATTCCAAAACAAGCAAAACCCACAGAAGGCACCAGCCCCAGCAACATGCCAAGGCCTGTTGCTACAGCTTTACCCCCTTTGCCCTTGAGCCAGATGGGCCAGATGTGTCCAGCAAGGGCGAGTACACCTGCAGCCACCAGCCAGGTGTGGGCATTGCTGCCCATCATTTGTTTTGCCAGCAAAACTGCTGCTGTGCCCTTGAACACATCCACGAGGAACACCAGCAATGCGGCGCTTTTACCAACGTGCCGCAATACGTTTGTGGCACCGGTGGATCCTGAACCCTGCAAACGGATATCTATGCCAGCAAACCAGCGACCGGCAAGGTAGCCGCTTGGGATTGAACCCAGCAGATAAGCCAGCAGAGGTAAAAGGAATTGATTGCTGATTGAATTACTAATCACAGCAAATCCTCTTGATAATTAAATTCTTGAGGATCAGCGGCAAATACCAACCAGAGGGGGAATTGCAAAATTGGTATTGCCACGGTGGCCTCTGCTGCATCCACCACGATGAACGGCAGTTCACCCTTTTCCTCCAAGCGATCAGCCCGTTCCACCAGAGCTTCGTGGCGTTCAAACAGCACTACACCACTATTTGGGCCGAAATCCTCACGGGTGAGGCCAAGGCAATCCTGTAAGCCTCGGCGCCAGTCACCGAGTCGTTCAGGTTCACCTGCCAGCACAAGGGTTTGAAAGCGTTCCCCATAAAGTTCACCAAGAATTGCAATTGCAGCAGCGGCTACGAGCACATTGCGGTTGCGGCTGCCACCACTGGGTTGGGCTCCCCTACCCCCCTGATCGAGAAACCAGCGTTGTAGCAATTCTCTTGAATTTTCATCAAGGCTGCGGCGCAGTTGCCAGGGCTCCGCATAAAAATCGGGATTTTCATTAAAGCTGGTGAGCCGATCAACTATCAGATCGGCATCGTTGCTGAAAATGCCGATAGCTGTGCTTGGAACAACTTCTGGCGGCTGGTTAGCTGAATTAGGGCTTGCGAAATCAAGGGGGGAGGGTTGAACCGTAAGAGTTTCAGGAATCAACGGCAGTTGTTCCACACTGCGGGCTAGATCCTGCAGTGCCCCGGTGAGGTAGTCCTGAAAGCCCTTTACTCTGCGGCTCAAGCCATCGGCATTACCAACAAAATGGCTGTTTATTTCTAGTTGCAGCTGGGTTTTTCGGCTTTCCAAAGCGGTAATTTCCGCTTGCAGCTCGATTCGTTTCTGCTGCAGCTCCTGGAGCGCTAATTGCTGCCAAGACTCATCCACAACGTTGAATTTAACTAGAGGCAGTGTGGCACCAACTGTAAATATGTATTCAGGAATACCAAAGTTTTTCTGCAATCGAAGGCGGTGTGCTCGGTTCTTGCTTTAAAACCGGAAAGTATTTAGGGGCGTTCTATGGGTGCAGTTGAATCTCTTGCCGTTAAGCGATTGATCCGCAAGCGGCTCAGCCGTGCAGTGGGGGCCCAAGTGGAATTAGTGAGCTTGCAAGCGGCAACTGGCGTTGGCAATTTCAACGGTTTTCTCACCGCCCAGGGCAAACTGGCCCGTTTTTGCTTTACAGCTGGTGGGGAGAGGCTTCAATTGCTTCCGCAATATCAACTTTTCCGCTGGGACCGATCCGCTGCTTGAGTTCACTTTGTAATTGATTAGCACTAAAAAGCATTGGTAAAAAATGAATACTATTTATTTCACGAAAATAAAACAAAACCGGAAATCGAGGCCAAAAAATTTGCCAGTATTGCCATTCTTTATAGGGAAAGCGCTTGATTTCAACAGCTGGTGCTCCCCAGCTTCTGCGGGTAACAAGTAGGGCATCTGCGCTAAATGTTAGTTGCAAGATAGCTGTTTGGATAAACAAAAAAATGCTAAAAATAGCTAGCACTAAACCAGCAGGAAAATAAATAAAGCCAGATGCTATTGATATAATTAACACTCCAGTTGCTACCCATGCACGGGGTGAAATTGTGAAATTGCTGCTGTTATTTTCTGTGTTAGCCATTTTGCAAAAAGCTTGTTCAACCAAAGAGTAGTTTGGTAAGCACAACGTCTGTAATTGCAGTTACCACTAAAATCATTACCACAGCTCCTGTTGTACTGGTGCCCACCTCTTTTGGGCCGCCGCGGGTTGTGAGGCCCCAGCCACAGGAGATGATTGAAATTATTAAGCCAAATGCTGTTGCTTTTATCAACATTCCGATCACATCACTTGGTTCCATCCAACTGCGAACAGAATTCCAGAACACATTTGGAGGGATGCGATAGAGAAGTGTGCTGCTGAATTGCCCAGAGAAAAGACCAACTGCAAAAAACAGCAAGCATTGCACTGGCGACATAACTAATAAAGCTAAAACCCTTGGCACCACAAGGAATTCCACAGGGTCTGTGCGCAACATCGTTATGGCATCGATCTGTTCCGTTACCTTCATGGTGCCAAGGGAAGCGGCATAGGCGGTAGCTACCTTCCCTGTAATCAATGTGGCGGTAAGCAATGGGGCTATCTCCCTTGATAAACCAACTGCCAAAATGCCGCCAACGGTAGAAGCAGCTCCGTTCTTTGTTAACTCCGCAGCAACTTGAATATTAAAAACTGTGCCTGAGGCAAGGCCGGTTATTAAAATAACAAGGAAGCTGCTAGGGCCCGCTTCCATGAGATTGTCTATTAATTCATTTAAATTGATTTTTCCTTTCGCCACAGCAGCTAGGGCTTGTCCACCGATCAAGGCGCTACTGCCAAGCCTTGACAACCAACGGGGTGTTTTCATGGGTTAAGGGCGATTGGATGCATGCGCCTCGGCCAACGGCGCACTACTAATAAGCCGAGTACAACTAAAACCGCTGGAATTAAACCCATGCAAAGCCGAATTGTGGTGAGTGCTGATGAAGGTAAAAGAATGGAATCGGTGCAAGCTTTGTAGCCACTAAGCGTTAAAACATTCCCTAACACAAATATACTAAGCCCAATACCAAACTTTTGAATTACTACCATCCAAGCTGTATATAAACCTGCTGGTTTTTCAGGATCAGCATCAATTGCATCAGGTAATAAAGACCAAGGAATCAGAAAAGCGGTTGATCCCCCTAGCCCCACCGCAAGAATTGTGGCCACAAGCAACACAAAATTAAGGCCATTGGAAAATGAACCCATTGGTGCCACTGCCCCATCGAGGGGTATGAGCAGCATTGCGACCAGGCAGGCCACGATCCATAGCAGGCCGCCGCTGCGCAAGGCTGTAATTCGGCCCCAACGGCTGCTTACCCAGCTCCAAAGTTGTAAACCAAGTAGAGCACTGATCTGAAATGGCACCAGGATCCAGGTGCTCCAAGTTGAAGGCACCTGCATCACCACATTGAAATAAAGCAATGCAACGGTTTGCATCAACTGCAACGCGCACCAAAGCAATAGATAGAGGCCCAACACTTTTAAAAAGCGACCGTTACGGCTTACGCGTAAAAGTTGTTGCTTGATTGGTTCTTTTTTGCCGCTTGGTTGCTGGCAATGTTTCGCAAATGGCTTCAAACCCCAGCCGCAAGCAAGAGTGCCCACCGCAACTACCAGCCCGCCAATCAAGCCCATCTCTAAAAATGCGCCACCGCGCAAACCAGCGCCACCTCCACATTCATTTACTTTTACCCCCACCATGGCCGCAATTACTACTCCGCTTAAGCCCGCCAAAATTGAGCCGGTAAAGCGGGCTGCATTAAGCCGGGTGCGGAGATCGATATCTGGCGTGAGTTCAGCAGCTAAGGCGGAATAGGGCAGATTTACGCAGGTATAGGCAATTTGTGTACAAGAGGCGATTGCCACCAGCACAACAAATTTGATCCAGATCCCACCGGGGGGAGTCCACCAGCTGGCGGCCACGAAAACTCCAAGCGGTATTGCGCCGTAAAGCAACCAAGGAATCCGCGGACCAAGGGGATGCTTGGTGTGGTCGCTTAAAAAGCCAATAAATGGATCATTCAAGCCATCCCAAAGCTTGAGCACCATCAGTACGCTTCCCGCCATCCATGCGGGGAGCCCTACCACTGAGGTGAAAAATACAAAAAGATAGAACCCCATTTGGGTTGCCACCATGCCGGTGCCGGCATCACCAAGGCCATAACTCCAGAGCAAACGGCGTTCACTGCCAGCCGATAGAAGGCTCGGTGTTGAAATTGGCAATTCGCTCAAGCTCGTCAAGCAGGATTATTTGCACATTTGTGCCTATCATGATGCAGGATCAAAACGGTTAGGAGTGCTGCTCCTGCCTGATTCGCGGGCGTAGTTTAGTGGTAAAACCTCAGCCTTCCAAGCTGATGATGCGGGTTCGATTCCCGCCGCCCGCTTGCTTTTCTAGATAAGGATTTTCGGCTGAAAAGCCCTGTTGCAACTGGCTTTAGGGCTAACAGCTTGTGCCAGCTCATGCTCGCCCATGCCAAGCTGTGCGAGCAAACGTCTCACACAACATCTCACATGGTTAGGGCCCGTGATTGGGAGGGGACGATCCGAACAGTGGTGTCTCATGCCCTATTTCAACGGGGCTGTTTGAGGG
>NZ_JAGQEK010000105.1 GCF_024346075.1 Synechococcus sp. Cruz CV12-2-Slac-r | reverse complement strand
GATCCGGTTGCAACCGCAGAACCAGCAGGCTTCCCGGCAGAAGGGCAGGTGCACATACAGCGACAGGTGCGCTGGGTTGGGTTTGGCCAGTTCCGCCAACAGGTGGCTGCCCTGTACCCCCGGGTGGAAGGACTGGGCGGTGGGGTAACTGGTGTAGCGGGGCACTGGGCGGTCGTGACGCAGCAGCAGCTCTAGAGGCAGGGTGGCCGTAGCCATAGGGATTGATTGGGACGAGGTTTAGGAATTGGGCGATGCTTAAGCGGTGGTGCTGACGCTGGCAGGGGCGAGCTCCGCAAGGGCGCGTAGAAGCTTTTGATTGAGGCGGAAACCAGCCGGGGCTTCTTCCAGCAGGGCGGCTTCTTCAGCGTCGGTGAGGGGCCACTGCTCAATGCCGTTGTGCAATTCCTGCTTCAGCTCGGCGATTGGCCGCGGGAAATTCCAGAAGTTCACCGGGGGTAGCCCTGCCTTGGCGAGGATTTCATTGGCTTGCACGGCCAGTTGCTGGCCGCCGGAGAGGTCGCCGCCGTAACGCACGTACACATGGGCGAGGAACCGGGCTGGCGACTCCTTGGCCAGCGTCGTCAGGCTGGTCACCACGGTCTCCACCAGCGCATCGAGTTCAGCCAGCTCGGGGTGGTGGGCTACCACGTCGGCGTGGGCGGCTACGTCCTGCTCCAGGGTTTGGTGGCGGGAGAGGTCGGCCCAGGGAATGCCGCTGTGGCCAAGGCCATAGGGCAGGTTGGCCACAGCGGTCTCCAGGGCTGTGTAGATCGGCAACAGTGCACGGATCAGGCTGGCCAGCTGGAGGGGGGTGGCTTCCCCTTGCAGCAGCGAGCGGGAGAAAACCATGCCTTCGGCATCGCGATGGGCGGGGCCGATTACCCGGTGCAGTTTTTGGAGGCGGGGGCCGAGGGCAGCACGGCCCTGGTCGTGAATGGAAATCGGCAGGCTGGGGTGGGAGGCAGTCACGGGAGAAAATCAACTTGTTTAACGATATAATGAAAGCGTAGTAATGACATGTTGATTTACAAATGATTTCTGTCCGCCTCGCTTCCGTGCTTTTTGCTCCCCCGGGCTGTCTTAGTGGCGATGGCCAGTTGCGGGAGGTGTTTGAGGAGCGCATCCGTGGCCAGGAGCCTGCCGGCCAGGATCTCTGGTTTGTGTCCTCTGATCAGTTCTGTGAGCAGCTGCGCGATGCCCTAACCCAGCGGGGACTCCGACCCACTGGGCCTTTCGAACTGCTGATCAGCAGTGAACCCCATCTGCTGGTATGGCTGCAGGTGCGCTTTGGTGGGGAGCTGCTGGAGCATGTGGTCCTGCCGTGGGGCTTCCACGATCTGGCCGCTAGCCTGCCCCCCGCCGCCGCCCCAGTCGGTTTAGAGGTGCGCTAGAGCGCGGGCGACGGCCGAAGTGCTGATCGCCATCACTTCCTTGGGCTGAAAGCCGATCGCACCCAGGGAATCGTTCAAGAGACAGTTGAATTCAGCCACCAGTGCCTCGGGGGCGATGCCAATCGCCTCCAGGTCTGACCAGAGTTCCTGCAGGATTGTGAGGGTGGTGGGTAGTTCCCGGCGGCAGGCCTCAGCGATTTCCTCCCGGTAGCTGCTGAAATTGCGTTGCAGCCATTGCTCCCCATAGTTGAGGTGCAGATGTTCATCGTCTATCACCCAGGTGGTAATGCCCTTGGCGTAGGGGTCAGCCACCGGCAGATAGCAGTGATAGGCAGCAATTGCAAAGCATTCGATGATCAGGCACTGGATCACCAGGGGACGCACCAGGTCCCCCTGCTCTAGGGCACTGGTAAGGCTGTCGTGCAGGGGTTGGAAAAGTTTGCGAGCCAAGGGAATGTCGGCCTGCACCCTGAGATTGCGGCCACAGCCCACAAACTCCCGGGCATGGCGCGCTTCCATTGCCGCCAAGGCGAGTAGTTCCTCCCGGTCGGCGGGGATCGCATCTGCCAGCAGGCGGAAGTGATGGTCGGCGTGGTTTTCACCCATGATCACCACCCCGTTGATCAGGGCATAGGCCTTGCGGTAGGCCTCGGTGCTGTAGTCGATGGTTGGGGCTGTGGAGACGGTCATCGGGCGATGGCAAGGGGGGGATGGAGGGGGGCATTTAGCAGCTGATGGCCCTCAGACCAGCGGTCGGCTTCAGCGCAATTGAGGCAGTCGTCAAACCAGGGACCCCCGAGGGTGTAATGCAGGATTTTGGCTTCGGGGGGGATCGACTGCACGTCCAACAGCACGTTCCATTCGGCTGGTAGGGCGCCAATTTCAGCATCTTTTAACCAATGGAACTGGTGCAGTTCCAGGCCAGAGGCAGTGTTCACATAGGTGGGAGTGAGGGCGGTGCAGCTGCTGCAGTTGAACAACATCACCGACGACCAGTTCTTGCGCCGATAGGGGGTTTGGGGCATCCCCTGGAACTTTTGGCCAGCTTCACACTGGTGCTGGTGCTGAACCACCTGCACTGCCTTGCTTTCATCGCGGAGGGCCCAGAGCTCGGCGATGTCAGCAAGGCAGAGCATGTCTGCATCGATGAACAGGGCCCAGCCCTCGTAGCCCATCAGATAGGGCACGAGGAAGCGGCTGAAGGAAAAGGCAGTGCTCTGCAACGGATCCTGAGGCCGTTGATAGACG
This sequence comes from Synechococcus sp. Cruz CV12-2-Slac-r, assembly GCF_024346075.1. Classification (GTDB taxonomy): domain Bacteria; phylum Cyanobacteriota; class Cyanobacteriia; order PCC-6307; family Cyanobiaceae; genus Synechococcus_D. Next base: position 3,233 of record NZ_JAGQEK010000105.1, on the reverse strand, counting down.
GACCCCAGTTGTTCCAGGCGCACCTGGGCGATTTGCACCGGCAGGCTGGCATGGGCCTGGATTGAATCCGTGAGCACATTCACCGCCACCCGTTCCCGGGGGTCGTAGCCGATGAATACCTGGGCCACCGGCGGGTGGTGCGTCATTGGCTGGCTTCCATCGGGTTGAACAGTTGGCGGATGGCATGGCCAGCAAACTGCAGTTTCAGGCCAAGGCTTTGGAAGCTACGTTGCAGCGACCAGTCTTGGGTGGCCAGGGATTGCAGTTGCTGGAAGCAATGCACCAGGCCATCGCGGTGGGCCAGGAAGCGATCGTCGCTCAGCTTGAACACCACCGGGAAGGCCTGGCGGGCGGTGCGGTTGGTGGCTTCAATAACTGCATCGTCAAAACGGCGGGCATCCATGCCAAGCAGTTCGTAGAAGTCACTGCGTTCTGCCACCGTGAGGCTATGGGTGAGAAACACCGACCAGAGGAAGAATCGGCTGAGCAGTTGACCGCGCAGCCCTTGGGTCATTTTTGGCCAGCATTGCAACAACACATTGAAGATGTCGCCGTGGCGGTTTTCGTCCTGGCACCAGGGTTCGAAGAAATCAAACAGCGGTGCAAAACGGTTGCCGGGATGGCCATCGAGGTGGCGCTTGATCAGGATGTAGCGCCAATAACCAATCTTTTCTGATAAATAAACGCTGTAGAGCACCCAGCTGAGTGGGAACCAGGTCACTGGCCGGCGGCCGCTCAACTGGGGTAGGTCGAGTTCGATACCTTCCAATACCAAGGCCCTGTTGAGGAAGCCAGCGTGGCGGGCCTCATCCCGGGCCATGAGCTGAAACAGCTCACCCATTTCCGGCCGTTGGGCTTCCTTCAAGCGGCGGGAGAGCTCTTTAAATAGCAGGAAGCCAGAAAATTCTGAGACGCAGGAGCGCACCAGATAGCTTTCGTAGGCCTCTTTCTCTTCTTGGCTAAGGGCTTGGAGACGATCGAGGGGGGCACGGCGATCAAAATGGTCGCGGTTGTGGTCGGCCTGCATTTCAGCCAGGAGGGCATCAAAGCGCTGGCGCGCTCCCTCCAGGTTTGTTTTGGCGGCTTTCTCGATTTCTGTGGTGTAGAAGCGCGGGGTGAGCAGGTCTTCGCGCAGATGGGGGGCGGAGCTGGTCATCGCTGGGCTTGCAGCAACGGGGAGTATTGGCGAATGCTTTTGCCTTGTTTCTGCTGGGCATTAGCCCGGGCGTAATCGATTGCGTCGATCCCATGGCGATGGTTGTGGAACCACTCCTGTACATCAATGAGTAATTGCATCCGCTGGATTGGGTCGTACTCGCATTGAGGTAATTCCTGGGTTACAAATTCCCGGATTTCCTGGTGGGCCAGCCGGTGGCCGAAACAGAGACTGTGCTCAGGAAGCAGCCAACGTTCTTCCAGTCGCAAATGCAGTCCTAATCGCTGCACCAGCTTGAGGAAACGCCGCTGCAACTCTGCGTCAGGGGCCTGAGCACCATGGGCGGCGATCAGAGCCTCCAGTTCCTGCTCGAGGCAATCGTGCTGGCGCTCCAGAACGGGCTTGCGACTTAACCAGTTTCGGGGCCAGGGCACCCTGCTGAATCGAAGCTTCATCATAGCCATCGTATTATCACGAAAACATTATACTGGATATATGTTCAAAGCGTTACCGGCAACCCATAGATCGCTGCTAGCGTTAAGCGAATTCACTCCCGTTAGCCCGATGGAAGCCCTGGCTGAGTACTTCAAAGTGTTCAGTGAGCCCAACCGTCTCGCTGTGCTTGAGGCCCTGCGCCAGGGATCCCTCAACGTGACAGCGGTGGTGGAAGCCACTGGCCTCAGCCAGGCCTTGGTTTCTAAACACCTGAAGCTACTCACGATCGCCGGGGTGGTGCGGCGCCGGCCCGAGGGCAGCCTTGTTTATTACCAGGTATTCGACCGCGGCGTATTCCGTTTGTTGGCCTTGGCGGAGAAGCAATTACAGGCCAGCCGGCAACAGCAGCTGACTGCTCTACAGTCGGTGCTCTGAGCCTTTTCTGGCAAGGTTGCTGGATGGATTACGCCGGCAACGCCCCGCTCCCCACCAGTCTTGATGGCCTGAGGCAACAACTCAGTGAAGGTCGCCTTTGCTTCCCCGGTCTCCAGCTGGAGGAGGTGAACTTTGCTGATCTTGAGTTGGCGGGCTGTGATCTCGGTAATGGTGATTTCAAGGCCAGTCGTTTTGGCCATGGCCGTCTAGCTGGGGCATTGCTTAATGACGCCTGTTTGCATCAGGCACTGCTCTGGGGCGCAGACTTGTCTGAGTGCCAGGCCCAGGGTTCCCAATGGCACGAGGCGGATCTATCCGGGGCCCGGCTCCAGGGGGCTGATTTCCAAGGGGCCTACCTGCACCGGGCCTGCCTGCGGGGGGTGATCGCCCCCCACAGCCATTGGCAGCAGGCCCGCTTGATTGAGGTGGATTTCCGTTCGGCCCTTGATCAACTCACCGACCTGGGCCAGGTGGATTTCCGGGGCGCCGACCTCAGCTTTGCCCAGTTCGGTGGCGCCCAGCTGCAAAAGGCCGACCTGCGCGGCACCTGCCTGTACCAGGCCAGTTTCCGCGCCGCCGACCTGCGCGGTGCCGACCTGCGCGGTTGCGATCTCTCCGCCAGCGACCTGCGCGAGGCGCAATTGGATGGGGCCCAGTTGGAGGGGGTGCAGACCTAGCCCAGCGCCACCAGCCAGCGGCCGCCGGCCCCCAGAAGCAGCGCTAGGCCGGAGCCCCACCAGAGCAGGCGGCCTTCGCCAAGCAACATCCTTCTCAGCAGCAGCAGGCTGGCCCCTACACCCGTAAACACAGCAGTGCTCTGGCAAAAGGCCAGCACATGGGGATCGGCACTCCAGCCCGGCCAAGCGGGGCCCAGGGTCACCGGCAGCAGTTGGCCCGCTTCGGTCATGGCTAAGGGCAGGTGCCGGGCCAGCAATACCCCCCAAACCAGGGGCAAGAGGCCGTAGAGCGTTTGGCGCCACTGCTCTGGGCTCACCAGGCGCCCTAGGGCCAGGGCCAGCAGGCTGGGCAGGCCCTGGGCCAGGGCGGCCAGGGGCAAGCGGGCCAGGGGGGGCAGGGCCTCCAGGGCCGGTTGCCAGTGGTGCAGGCACACGCCCCCCGCTAGCACCAACAGCAGCGCCGGTTCGCCTTCGGGCACGGTCATCTCCCGCTGCAGGTCGGCGGCGGGGGGCCGCAGGCTCAGCTGCAC
>NZ_JAGQEK010000104.1 GCF_024346075.1 Synechococcus sp. Cruz CV12-2-Slac-r | reverse complement strand
TTTCAGCCCGCTGCCACCTCGTCCCCGCCCTACCAACGCAAACAACCTAAATAATAACAATCCAAGCAATAATTCTCGTTTCGATAGTTAACTAAGGCCTGTTTTAAATGATTTGGCAGCTTAGGTGTAAGCAGTTTTTGTTATTAACTTCATTTTGTTTATTAAACGCCTGCGGCCAACGTTTCGAAGCTCCCGGTATTGGCGATCAGCAGGATCCTGCTCTAAGTGGTAATGGGCGCCTCTTGGTAACAGTGGCGGAGCGCTCAGGCAGACGCGCAGTGCGTTTAATTGAGCGCAGCACTGGCAATGAATTACCCCTAAAAGGTTTGAATTGGGGAATGCCCCACCGTTCGCCATCTTTGAGTTGGAACGGCCGTTATTTAGCTTTCATTTTGCAAAGAGCTGAGCGTTCTGAAATAGTTGTATTTGATCGGGCCTTAGCTCGTTTGCGCCCCTTGCCATTGCCAGGTGGGCGCTCTCCTCAAGCCCTAACTATTTCGCCAGATGGCAAGCGCCTAGGGGTTCAGCTTTTGCATCGCGGCCAGCAAGATGTGGAGTTGTTTAATCTGCCTTCCCACGAACCGGATTTAGCCCCTGGAGCACCCTTGCGATGAGCAAGAAAGCATTTTTTTATTGCTTATTTAGTTTTTTGCTACTTGGGGGCTGCGAGGGGCAAGGTTTACAACCGGAGCTTGGCCTGAATCCCCGTATTTCCCAACCTGGAGACGATAGCTCTCCCAGCTTGGCTGCTACTGGAATGGCCTGGATCGCCCCCGGATCAGCTCAGGTGAGATGGCTGGATTTTTCAACAGGATTCGGCTCTCCGTTGCCGGGGCTTAATCGCCCCGATGCCCAACCTATAAGCGTGAGTGTGGATAGTGCTGGTAAACGCTTTGCCTTGGTGCGCAGTTTGGCAGGGCGCACTGAATTGTTGATTTATGAACGCAATCTCGCTTTATTGCGGCCCATTGGGCTGGTGCCAGCTGGGGTGCCAGCGAAGGTTGCCATCAGTGGCGATGGCCGAGTGCTAGCAGTGCAGGTGAGCCGAGGGGGGCGCTGGCAGGTGGAGCTGCTTGATTTACCTTGAACCGATTTATCTAATTAAATTTGAATTAACTTAATCCAGCCCAATGCAAAAAAGTTTCACCAGAAAAAGTTTCAATCAATAGTATTGCTGAAAAACCGAGCATGGCAAAGCGGCCATTCATTCTTTCGGCATAGGGGCTCCAGCCAAAATCAGGCACATCATTGGTGGTGGCACTGGTTGAAGGGGGTGCGGATTGATCCATGGGGATTGGTTGGGTTGGCATCAGGTTGGATCAAAAACATAATTAGCGGCAGGCAGCAAACTCCAACCGCCGCTGCCATCAAGCTGGAGCACCGTGTTGTGGAAAGCTGTGAGGGTAGGGCGATGCCCCACGCTGATAAAGGCCATATCTCTTTGGGCTAGCAAGCCATAAAGCCTCCTCTCAGTTGCTACATCAAGGGCGCTTGTAGCTTCATCAAGCACTGCAAATTGAGGTGAATTAAGCAACAGCCGCGCGAAAGCAAGCCGCTGCTGTTCGCCAAGCGATAGCAACCTGGGCCAATCCTGTTGGATCCCCAAATCTGGATAGCGACTAATCATTCCAGCTAAGTTCACTTCCTCAAGCACATTTCGCAGTTGAGAATCACTAAAGCGCGCCTGATCAAGGGGGTAACAGAGCTGTTCTCTCAAGCTGCCTAATAACATATAAGGCTTTTGAGGAATAAACATCAGCTCGCCGAGGGGAGGGCGTTCAACTTCACCACTGCCGCTGGGCCATAAACCACTAACTAGGCGAAGTAGTGATGTTTTGCCGCAACCGCTGGGGCCAACCACCAACACTCTCTGGCTCGGGCCCACCTCAAGATTGATGTTTTTAACTAATGTTTGATTTGTGCCAGGTGGTACAACAGAGGCATCGCGCAGTAAAATTGAACCGCTGTGATTGCTTCGCTCTTTTGCTTCAAGAGCAGGAACCGGTAAAGATTCAATTGTGGATTGGAAACCTTCTAATCGATTGATACTAGCCGAGAAAGCGGCAAGTTGATCAATATTATTAACAATAAAACTTACAGAACCAAAAACCATGCCAAATGCAATTGAAGCTTGGCTAAATACGCCAAAGTCAACTTTTTTTGCAAAGTAAATTGGCGCAATAACGATCCACGGTAAGAATCTAGATAAGTAATCATAAGAGCGTCGAATCATATTTATTAAAGCCTGCCAGATAATCAAGCGATCAAAATTTTGAATTGCTCCTCCAAGGCGTCTTTGTGCCTCTTGGCTTTCTTGAACTTCGCCTTTATAAAAAGCAATTGATTCAGCATTATCTCTTATATGAACAAGCCCGTAGCGGAAATCCGCTTCAAGCTTTAGTTGTTGATAATTTAATTTTACCAGTTTGCGGCCAATAAATATTATTAAAGTTGTGCCACCAATCGCGTAAATTATAAGTGCTAAGGTTAGGCTTTTGCTGATGCTCCACAATACAATTATAAAGCTAAAGAATGTTAGTAATGCTTCTAGTACCCCCACAACAAAATCCAGGCTTGTACCGGTGAAGTTTCTTGCATCTTCAGAGATGCGTTGGTCTGGATTGTCTACTTCTGCGTTGCTTTCATCATTTGGATTAAGTTGATAATAAGCTCGATCGCTCATGTAGCGATCTAATAGCCTTTTGCTTAGCCACTCCCTCCACAATAATCCCAGCTTTGGAATTATATAATTCTGCAATGTACGAATCGGTAGAGCTAAGATTAGACAAAAGCCGTAGATAGAAATTATGCGCCAAAAACCCTGCTCATCATAGGCAACCTGTGCATTATCGATATTGCGAGCGATAAAACTAATGCCAACATTTATACCATTTAATACAAGGAGTAATAGCGCAATTACCCCCAGCAGTAACCACGGCAACCAGCGTCCCTGTCGCAGTTTGTTTCTAAAGGCCACAAAACAAGCAATGCTTGAGGCCAGCGCCAGCATCACTAGTGCCCCCGCCGGGCTAGCCCAGATCCCTGCCACCCGCTCGGGTACCCCTGGCAAGAAGCGGCTTTGCAATTGGGGGATTAAAGCGCCACTCGCAGCCACTAGGCCTGTGAGCAGCAGCAGTGTTAAGCCCACCACTATCCCAAGCAGAGCCGCCACCAGCAGCAGAAATTGCCAGGGGTTTGAATCTTCAATCGGTAAAAAATAAGGTTGAGCTAGGCGCTGCAGCTTTACCAGCTGAATGCGCAAACTCTGAATGGGGTTGCTCAAAGGGATCGGTTTCTCTTATCTCTATTCTGCCGATTTAACCGGGGGGCCACAGCAATGGCCGACCACCAATTACGTGAATGTGTAAGTGGAACACGGTTTGACCAGCTTCAGCGCCTGTGTTGATAACGGTGCGCCAAGCGATCAGCCCCTGCATTTTTGCCAGTTTCGCAGCTACCAGCAATAGGTGCCCGAGCAGTAAAGCTTGGTTTTCATCTGCTTCGCTCAAGCTGGCGATATGGAGCCTTGGAATCACTAAAATGTGAACTGGCGCCTGCGGTTGCAGGTCTTTAAAGGCGATGCAGTGCTCGTCTTCATAGATACGATCTGTCTTGATTTCATCCCGCAAGATCTTGCCAAAAACCGTTTGATTGTTTTCTGTCACGAGAACCAGGATGAATGCCTAGATCCTTACACCTTTACCAAGCAGCAGAGAGGCGCTTATATATGTTGCCGGTTACTAGTTCTTTGCGATGCTTCACCTCCAGTTCCAAGATGAGCTGGCCCAGCGTCGCAAGGGCCCGATCCGTAAACGTCTTGAACCCGAGTGGCGTGATGCGGGTATGGATCTTTTGTACGCGGTTAATCGCCTCGCCGACATGATTGATGGCACAGACGGCCCAAGAGATAGGCAGAGCCGCGCAGAATTGCTTGATTACACCGAAGCATCGATTCGCCGCCTTGAACGCATTCGTTACCGCCTTAACCAACGTCAATCCTGATTGCTCAAATTGTTTTTTTGATACAAATCATTCATAGGGGGAATTAAACAACTAGTGGCGTTGCCGATTTGCTGGCCTTTTGTTCTGGTGCCTGCCTTTTTGGCATAGAGGCGAAGCCCATCCAGGTGGAGGTGGATTTAGCTCCTGGTTTGCCTGGTTTGCAGCTGGTGGGTTTGGGGGATACCAGCGGTAGAGAAGCGCGCGAAAGGGTGCGATCGGCTTTGCGAAACAGTGGTTTTCGTGTTCCTCAAACCCGCGTTGTGGTGAGCCTTGCGCCTGCTGATCTACGCAAGGAGGGGCCTGGCTTTGATCTCCCCATGGCCCTTGCTCTTTTGATGGCAACTGGGCAGCAAGCGCCGGATGCGCTGCAGGGGGTTTGGGCTACTGGCGAGTTGGGCCTTGATGGCAGTTTGCGGCCAGTGCGGGGTGTTTTGGCGATGGCTCAGGCGGCCAAAAAAGCAGGGGCTCGGGCTCTAATTGTGCCAAGTGAGAATGGCCAGGAGGCAGCCTTGGTGCAGGGGCTTGAAGTGTGGCCTGCAAAAGGGCTAAAACATGTTCATAACGCATTAGCAGGCAGTGTTGCCTGGGGAGTAGCAACGGCCCCGATGCCGCCGCTAGCAAAGGAATTTGCTCCGGATTTGGCAACGGTGCGAGGCCAGCTGCATGGTCGTCGCGCTTTGGAAATTGCCGCCTGTGGCGGCCATCACTTGCTGTTTATCGGGCCGCCGGGATGCGGTAAAACCCTTTTAGCCAGATGTTTGCCAGGTTTATTGCCCCCCCTCAGCCCAGAGCAGGCGCTGGAGCTCACGCAGATTCATTCGGTTGCGGGGCTCTTAACGGCAGGAGGCGGTTTGCTTCAGCAGCCCCCTTTCCGTGCCCCCCATCACGGTTGCAGTGGGGTCGCCCTTGTGGGTGGAGGGGCTTACCCGCGCCCTGGCGAACTTTCATTGGCCCACCGTGGGGTTTTGTTTCTCGATGAGTTAGCGGAATTTCGCCGTGATGTGCTGGATCACCTGCGCCAACCACTGGAAACAGGGATGGTTCATCTGGCTCGGGCGCGCTTTTCGCAATTTTTTCCATGCCAATTGTTGCTGGTGGCAGCTACCAATCCCTGCCCTTGTGGATGGTGGGGCGATCAGGTGCGCCCCTGTCGTTGCGGTGAGCGCTTGCGACGTCAGTACTGGTCGAGATTGTCTGGGCCACTCCTGGATCGCCTCGATTTACAGGTGCTGCTACGGCCATTGAGCCCCGCGGAACTAAGCGATGAAGGTAATCATCCTTTGCAGCAGAGCAGCATGGAGGTGGCTAGGCGAGTGCTGCTGGCAAAAGAGCGGATGATTGCGCAAAATCCCAAGGGTTTCAATAACGCTGAAGCACCCTTAGAAACTATGAAAGGCCGATTGAGGCTGCAAGGGCCAGCCAAAAATCTCTGGGTCGTTACTTTGGAGCGTTTATATCTGTCGGCGCGTAGTGCTGGCAAGGTGCTACGCGTAGCTCGCACCATTGCCGATTTGGAAAATTCAGAAAAAATAGAAGCTGTGCATCTGGCGGAAGCACTCAGTTATCGCCCCTTGGATCGTAAGCAGGCTTAGTTGTAACCCGTTCCATATGTTTCAACCCATGCTTGCCCTTTTGGCCTGGTATCGCAAGTGAGCGAACCATCGGGGTTACTATGGCAACTACTGCTACCAAGTTGACTTTGGGGATCCCAAGGGTCTTGATCGTAAATAATTGATTGATTTAGAATTGTATTTGCATTGCAAGGGGTAGCAAAGCAAAAGGCAATTGAGCAAACAAATCCCGATATTTTTAAACTCGATTTTAATGAAAAGCGAATTACGGAATGCATCTAACTAGCGGCGTCTGCGACGTTGCTGAGCTTTCCGTTTGTATTTTTCCAC
>NZ_JAGQEK010000103.1 GCF_024346075.1 Synechococcus sp. Cruz CV12-2-Slac-r | reverse complement strand
CTCCACGCAGCCCAGCCCACCAAAACCCTGAAATTGATGCAAAACCGCACGATTGCCAGGGAGTTATCCCTTTTAATTCTTGGTCAAAAAGCTGATCGCAGCCCAGCTACTACCGAGCAACTTCTAGCCCAAGCGCTCACTTCACTGCATAGCCATTTGCGGGAGGTATTGGATCAATCTGCAGATCAATTGCAGCAAGCTCAACAAGCTCTTTTTGAAAGCGAATTAAACGAAGGTGAAAACGAACGTGTTAGGCAACATTTACATAAAGGTTTAGAAGGAGCCGAGCAGGTATTGAATCGGTTATCAGCCAGTTTGGAACTTCCCCGTTTGCTTCTCTTAGCAGATCAGCATGATCTACGCGAATGGGCTTTACAGCGCTCCAAGGCAGTATTTGCGGCGCAACCAGCTTTAGATAGCCGCATTGATGCTGTGATGGAGGGCTGGCGTTTAACCCGTTTGGCTCGCATCGACCAAGACATTTTGCGTTTAGCGGTAGTGGAAATTGAAGCTTTTCAAACCCCTCCTGCTGTGGCGATTAATGAAGCTGTTGAATTGGCTAATCGCTATAGCGATGAGGCGGGCAGACGCAAGATCAATGGTGTTTTGCGCCGCTACATCACTGCCGCTGCTGAACTTCAAGGGCTAAACAATGGCTGAGTTTGATTGGTTTAATCGCGAAACCACTGAGGCCCAATCTGCAGAGGATGCTTTGGCATGGGCCAAGGAGGCTTATGCCCGCCTTAAGGCTCAACAACAGGGCGCGCCAGAGGCACCTCTTGATACTCCACCAGAAGTTCCAGAAGTTCCAATAGCTCCTTCTTTGCTCGAACAAGCAGCAGCAAAGCGAGATGAACGGCTCGCCAGTGTGTCGTTAGCCGCTGTTGAAGTTAAAACTGAAATTCAGCTTGATTCAGATTTTCTTTGGTCTGCAGAAGTGCTTGCAGCTCAAGGGCGACCAGCTGCTCAAGTTTCCATAGAAGAAATCGATTGGCTGGGGAAGTTGCGGCGTGGAATGGAAAAAACCCGTCAGGGTTTTGTTACTCAATTACTCGAAAATCTTGGTGATGATCCTCTATCTGAGCAGTCGCTTGAGCAGATCGAAACCCTTTTACTTAAAGCTGATGTAGGGATTCAAAGCACCGATCTAGCGCTTGATCGTTTGCGGCTACGCATGAATGAAGCGGTGGTTGATGCGGCAGAAGCGATTTCTTTACTAAAGCAAGAATTGCGCGAACAGCTTGAGAGTCCCCTTGGCAAACAAGGAATTGCTCCCTTGCTTGCCCCAATAAAAGGCCGGCTCAATATTTGGTTGATCGTGGGTGTGAACGGCGTTGGTAAAACCACCACCTTGGGCAAACTTGCAAACTTGGCGGTGCGCAGTGGCTACAGCTGCCTGATGGCAGCAGGCGACACTTTTAGGGCTGCGGCGGTGCAGCAACTTCAGGTGTGGGCAGAACGCAGCGGGGTTGCAGTGATAGCAAATCCTTCCGCTAACGCCGATCCTGCCGCTGTGGTTTTTGATGCCATAGGTGCGGCACGTTCAAAAAATGTTGAATTGCTTTTGGTTGATACCGCTGGGCGGCTGCAAACAAAACACAATTTGATGGAAGAACTGGCAAAAGTGCGGCGCATTATTGATCGCCTTGCCCCAGAAGCTCAGGTGGAATCGTTACTGGTGCTTGATTCCAGCCAGGGTCAAAACGGTTTAAGACAGGCGATGGCTTTTGCTGCCGCCGCGCAACTCACTGGGGTAATTCTCACCAAGCTCGATGGAAGTGCAAAAGGCGGAGTTGCCCTTGCAGTTGCGGCTGAAACCGGCCTGCCAATTCGTTTTATTGGCGCCGGTGAGGGTTTACGCGATCTAAGACCATTTAACAGCTTTGAATTTATTGAAGCTTTATTAGCCAAAAACTAGCTAACTTAAGTCCCCCTGCGGCAGCCCCATGGGCGCCCAGCCGCCTGCCCACCGACCCCCAATTGCGATCACCCCTGCCGCTTCTTTACGGCAACTGATCGATAGCCTCAACCGCGAACAACGGCGTAATCAAGAGCTACTGGCATCCCTTGGGTTTGCTTTACGTAGTTTCACTAATTTGAGCCGTTTTCTTGAGCTGGTGCCTCTGCTCACGGCCCGTTTAGTGGAGGCGGAAGGTGCGATTTTGCTCACTCTGCGCAGTGATGGTTCGCTTTGGCGTGAACAATTGCATGCCTCCGCCTCTAAACGTTGCGCTGAGTTATTGCGCATGCTGGCGGGTTTACAAGATAAAGATCTCGATTCCGAGGCGGGCGATGAATTGATGGCATCTCGGCTGGATCAATTGGTGCGCAGGCAGCTGGGAGATGTGCAACTTTTTGGCACTTCGGTGGTTGCAAAAAATCGACAGCGGGGTCGTTTATATGTTTTTAGTAGTGATCCTCAATATTCGTGGAGTGAGGTGAGACGCCGCCATGTGCAATTGGTGGCAGATCAAACGGCGGTAGCGATTGAAAATGAATTACTACTGGAGCAGATGCGTCAGCATCAACGATTAGATCAACAACTAAATATTGGCGGTGAAATCCAAGCGCAATTGTTGCCAGATCGCTGCCCAGTGATTGAAGGGGTAGAACTGGCTGCTCGCTGCCGCCCCGCCTTTCAAGTTGGTGGTGATTATTATGATTTTATTCCCACTAAACCTCAATTAACTGGTAAAAGACGGGAACAGGGAAGGTGGGCTTTAGTGATGGGAGATGTAATGGGGAAAGGTATACCTGCAGGTTTATTAATGACCTTGCTACGGGGAATGTTGCGAGCTGAGGTGTTAACCGGTTTACCGCCTGATCGAATTTTACATGATTTAAATCAATTAGCCCAAGAGGATTTAGCTCATTCCAATCGTTTCGTTACCTTGTTTTACTCAGAATATGATCCGCGCTCAAGATTGCTGCGTTTTAGTAATGCAGCTCACAACCCGCCTTTGATTTGGCGCCGGCAGGGCCACACGGTGGAACGTCTTGATGCCCCTGGCCTATTAATTGGCTTGCAGCCCGATGCTGATTACGGCTGTGAGCAGGTGCTTTTAGAGCCAGGGGATGTGCTTCTTTTTTATACCGATGGTGTTACTGAAGCCAGCGGCCTTGGCGGTGAGCGTTTTGATGAGGAGCGTTTAATGCGATCCCTTTTGGCGATATGTAAATCGGGGGTTGGGGCCCAAGAAATTTTGGATCAACTTTTTGCGCGGCTGGATCGTTTTGTGGGGCCAGGCCGCCACTTAGACGACGACGCCTCTGTGGTGGTAATGAAGGTGAAAGATGAAGTGGTGTTGCCTAGCCTGTGAAATCCTGCGGGCCAGGCGAAATGGGTGCAAATGAAGGGGTAACAGGGGGGCAAGGGGCCAGTTGGAGCAACCGTTTTGAGCAGGGTTTGCACCCTGCAATCGAGCGCTTTAATGCCTCGATTGGTTTTGATATTGCCTTGCTGCAACAGGATCTTGATGGTTCCGTTGCCCATGCCCGCATGTTGGGGCGTTGCGGTTTGATTTCAGAGCAGGAAAGTATTGATCTGATATCCGGCTTAGAAGCGGTGCGCCAAGAGGCAGCAGCGGGCAGTTTTAGGCCCGGCCTGGAATGTGAAGACGTCCATTTCGCCGTGGAACGGCGCTTGATTGAACTGCTGGGGCCGTTGGGCAAAAAACTGCACACCGGCCGCAGCCGTAATGATCAAGTTGGTACTGATTTGCGCCTCTGGTTGAGGCAACGCATCGATGGTTTGGAACCGCGCCTACAACGGCTGCAACGGGCCTTGTTTCAACTGGCGGATCAGCATCTGCATACCTTGATTCCTGGCTACACCCATCTGCAACGGGCTCAACCCCTTTCATTAGCCCATCACTTACTCGCTTACGTGGAGATGCTCGAGCGGGATCGTTTACGCCTGCTTGATGTGCGTAAACGGGTGAATATTTGCCCCCTTGGCGCTGCGGCACTAGCGGGTACTCCGCTGCCAATCGATCGCCGTCAAACCGCAGCTGAACTGGGCTTTGAAACTATTTATGCCAACAGCTTGGACGCGGTAAGCGATCGTGATTTTGCTGTGGAGTTCAGTGCAGCAGCAGCTTTGGTGATGGTTCACCTCAGCCGGCTAAGCGAGGAGGTGATTATTTGGGCTAGTGAGGAATTTGGTTTTGTGCGCCTTAGCGACCGTTGCGCCACCGGCAGCAGTTTGATGCCACAGAAAAAAAATCCCGATGTGCCGGAATTGGTGCGTGGTAAGTGCGGCCGCGTATTTGGCCATCTCCAGGGTTTGCTAACCATGATTAAAGGGCTTCCACTTGCGTACAACAAAGACTTTCAGGAAGACAAAGAAGCTTTATTTGATGCTGTGCGCACCACTGAAGATTGCCTAGAAGCCATGGCAATTTTATTGGAGGAGGGTATTGATTTTCGGGTGGAACGCTTGGAGCAAGCGGTTGCCAGCGACTTTTCCAATGCCACTGATGTGGCTGATTATCTAGTGAATCGCGGTGTTCCCTTCCGTGAGGCTTATCAATTAGTTGGCGGTTTGGTAAAAACCTGCCTGCAGGAGGGGGTGTTGCTAGCTGAGTTGCCATTGGAGCGTTGGCAAATGCTGCATCCAGCTTTTGAGCAAAGTATTTATGCCGCGATCGCTCCGCGGCAGGTGGTGGCAGCGCGGATTAGTGAAGGGGGTACTGGCTTTACTCAGGTGCAACTGCAGCTAAATCATTGGCGCAATCTCTTGATGTGTTCTTAAAGACATCGATTAAGTGGCACTTGCCGGTTTAGATTTTGAAAGTTCCCATTTCTATGGGATCCCCTAGTCCATATCAACCGTCCATTCGGTCCCTAAGGCCAGTGAGCATTTTTGTAGGCAACCTTCCCTTCCGCGCGGAACAGGAAGACATCATCGAACTCTTCGCCACCCACGGCGAAGTAAGCAATTGTTCCCTTCCTTTGGAACGGGACACCGGACGCAAAAGAGGCTTTGCCTTTGTGGAAATGGCAGACGACGCTGCAGAACAGCGAGCCATCGATGCATTGCAAGGCGCCGAGCTGATGGGTAGACCCTTGCGCATCAACAAAGCTGAACCCCGCAGTGGCGGCGGCGGTGGTGGCGAGCGCAGCTCGGGTGCCCGCGGTTGGGAAGATCGCAGCTACGGCAATCGCGATTCAGCTCCAGCTCCAAACCCTGCCCCTGCAGCAGATACCTGGGGCGCTCCAGCTGGCGAACCAAGCCGCGATGGTTTTGACGACGGCCGCCGCCGCCGCCGCCGCGGTGGTGGTGATCGCCCAGCTACCCCAGCCCCCAGTGAGGATTGGGGCGATTACGGCGGCGCTGAAGGTTGAATTTGCTTTAAAGCTGGCGGCTCTCCAGCGCTTTGGCGAGCCGTTCAGCTGCTTCTGCTAACAGCAGTTGCGGATCAGTTGCGGCAGCGGCAGTTGTGCTGATCTCTTCTTGGCGCTTCAGATTTTGAATCGTGCGCATCACTGAAAACACAACCAGGCTGATTACAACAAAATTGATCAACGCCACCAAGAAGTTGCCAGCAGGCCATTGATTAATTTGACCAATTCCAAGGGATTTCAAGGTTGGAGTGAGTAGTTGGCCCATCACCAAGCTCACTAAAGCATCAACAACCTTGCCGAATGCACCGCCAATAACTACAGCGATGGCAAGTTCTATTACATTTCCCTGCTGCAAAAAATTGCGGAAATCCCGCAAAAATTGTTTGACCATTGAATTTTTGATTTTGCCCTCGCTTTTTAGCAGCTAACTACAAACCGCGCTCCTCTAATTGCAGGCAAGCGCTCTCCAGCACCTCAGGTCCAGCATTGGCTTTAGAAGCTTTTTCTACTAAGGCTCGGCGCCAATAGCGAGCACCGCTAACCCCTTCCACTAAATGAACCAAGTGGCGAGCAATGGGCCACAGCTTGCCCCCATCCCTGCACCATTGCTCCGTATGGGGCATAAGGCC
>NZ_JAGQEK010000102.1 GCF_024346075.1 Synechococcus sp. Cruz CV12-2-Slac-r | reverse complement strand
GGCCACCAAGTAGCGCCGTCAAAACTTACTACTACTGCTGTTGAGCCCCCGGCAGATGTAGGCCTTGAACTCATAGATCCCGCCACTATCAAGCAGATCCTTTCCACCGTGCGTGGATTGCCCCGCCCTGCTCTTGAGGGTTTCACCAAGGCGTTCCGCAAGCATTTTCAAGTGCCGGCCGATGCCACATCGATCGCTGATTTGATCTGCCAGCGACAGCACCATGATTGGATCAAGACGTTTATGGCGCAGCACCAACAGCTGGCAGCTTGAACCGTAACCAAACAAAGCAACTAGCTCTTTTGGATAAAAAAGGTATAGATTTTGTATTCTATGGACTTTGAATTCGATCCGATCAAGAGCAAGTCCAACCAGGAGAAGCACGGCATCAACTTTGTTGATGCCCAAGCTCTATGGAGCGATCCCGATCTGCTGGAGATTCCAGCTCGAACAACGGATGAGCCTCGATTTCTTGTTATTGCTCAGATCCATGGCAAGCACTGGTCAGCTGTGATCACCCACCGCAGCCAGGCTATTCGTCTCATTTCTGTCCGTCGCTCACGTCTAGAAGAGGTACAGCTTTATGAACAGTTCTGAATTCGATCGTCGCTTTGATGCTGGGGATGCCGTGATCGGCGAACTCGATCTCGACTCCGCCACGCGCCCGCGCCTACAGCAAAAGCGCGTAAATGTTGATTTCCCTTTTTGGATGGTGGAGCAACTCGATCGTGAGGCCACCCGCCTTGGCGTAACAAGGCAGTCGATCATCAAGATTTGGCTCGCTGAGCGATTGGAACACAGCACTGCGTCCAGCTGAAATCAATGCACTAACTGAATAATGCATTTACCTCCGTCAGCGCCAGCAAAATTGATGTCTTTTTATTTGAACCCTTTGGGGGCATAACAAAACAATTTAGTAATTGCTTACAGCCTTGCTGTTCATTGAATTACAGCTGATATCCCAATAACAACTGTTATTTCAAGTAAGGAGCATTTGAATTATCTAAGGATATTTATTGATCAAGCCACACCAGAACCCCACAGGGGCGAGGCAACCAGTCTGCAGCCAGGGAGCATCTTCCTTTAAGGCGGGGAGGAATGGCTTAGGGCGATCCTGCTCAAAGGTGTAGCGCTCTAGCAGGATCGATCGTTGCTTCGCCAAGCTGGCATCTGCCGTTAGAAAGCGATTCGATAACCAGTGAAGTGGGCCTGAATCATGAATAAAGCAGAGCGTCTGCGTATCCCCGCTGAAATCGCTACGGCAGCTTTAGTGGCTTACTTACTTGGCTACTGGTTTACGGATCTGTTCCCTGGCTACCTACCCAAAATAGGCGGGCTTTGGTCGGCGATCTCAGCGATCGTGGTAACCCAGGCCACCCGCAAAGAAACAACATCCTCAGCCTCGCTGCGAATTTTGGGTTCAGCCATCGGCGCCGGCACCAGTGCCATCTACCTCACGCTGCTGCCCTTTCACCCTCTGGGCATGGCCGTGGCAATCTTCGCCACCGTTGCGCTTTGCGCAGCGATAAAAATACCTAGTCATGGCCGCTTAGCAGCTATCACCGTGATCGTTGTGATGGTTACCGGCAGCCTGGATCCAAAGCTGAGTCCTGGGCTTAATGCTCTACTGCGCTTGGCTGAATCAGGCATCGGCACCGGCGTTGCGGTGCTCGCGGCGAGAGTTTGGCCAAGCGCAATCAACCAGGCCGGTGGCGATTCTTGAAGCCCACATAACTACTAATCAAGAGCCTTTACATGCCCTGTCAGGCGGCGAGACCAAGAAAAAGAGAAATTCAGTCGCAATTGTCATGACAATGTCTGGCGTGTGGGCTTAAAGTGGAAGGGGTTCTAGGTGCAGTGATGGCGTTATCGACTTTGCGGACTGAGAAACTGGACCTGCGGCTGACATCAGAGGCCAAGCAAACCCTGCAGCGGGCTGCCGCTGCTGCCCAGCGCAGCGTTACCGACTTCGTGCTGGAGAGTGCTCTGGCCAGTGCGGCCGAAACCCTGGTCGACCGTCAAAACTTCCAGCTTGATTCGGAGCGTTGGCAGGCATTTGTCTCGGCCCTTGATGCAGCTCCCCAGGCGCATCCACGTCTGGCGCGGTTGCTGCAGCAGCCCAGCCTGTTAGAAGCGAACGTTGCTGCAGAGCTAAATGCTGGTGGCGCTGGGTGAGCCGGTATCGGATCGAACCACTCCAGGCCAGCCATTCCCTGGAGAGCTTTGATTGTGGCGACGATGCCCTGAACCGCTTCTTAATTCGTTTCGCCCTGGCAAACCAACGGGCCCGAGCCAGCCGCACCTACGTGGTGTTGGCGGCAGATGCGGTTGTGGGCTTCCACACCCTGGTGGTGGGTGAGGTAAATCCGGAGCAGGCACCCGAGCGCATCGGCAAGGGATTGGCGCGCCATCCGATCCCGCTGATGGTGCTGGCCCGGCTGGCCGTAGCGGTGGATCACCAAGCGCAAGGCCTTGGCGCCGCCCTGCTGAAAGATGCCATCGGCCGCACTTTGGCGGCTGCAGAAATTGCCGGTATCCGCGCGCTGGCTGTCCATGCCAAAAACGAACGGGCACGAGGCTTCTACGAACATTTCGGCTTCCGGCCCTCGCCGAGTGATCCGCTGCACCTTTTTGTGTTGCTGAAGGATCTGCAGAGCATGTCCCTTATCTAACCCCAGTGCGAAAAAAAGTAAAATCTTTTTATTTGCACTACTTGTTATTAAAGAGCTAGGGCTCTTTTTTTTGCAGTAGGGCTAGCAAAAGAAGCGCGATACAGTTCTGCTGCTGTCATCGATTGCGGATTTATTACCTCCCCAAAAGGATTAGCAGCAAGTGCGGGGCCTACACCAGGACCAAAAGAACTAATTGCACCGCGTTGTTGAAATAGGAAGCCATAAACCGGATGGATACGCAACTGATCAAGAAAATCATTCACGCTCATTGGCCGGCCATCTTCTCCAAGTAACGGCTGCCCATTGCCATCCAGTGGTTCAAGACTATCTGGGGTATTTATATCTTTACTGGTGCATAGCCTAAAGCTTGCATCTAATTGACCTTTAAAAACATCAAAAAAGGTGCCACGGCTATCACCACCAGTGCGGCCTTCTGCTTCTGAAAAGGCACGTTCAAGCAGGCGTTCCTTACGCAGGGCCAGCACTAAAGCTTGGGCACCATCACGTTCTGTAATAGCAGCGAGCACCTTTTTGGAAGATGCTTCTTCCATTTGACGTTCGCGTAATTCAATTTGCTGTTCTAGCAATTGCTTTTGACGTTCAGCTTCTTGCAGCCTTGAGTATTCCTCTGGATTTATTTCAGAGAAACGATTCAGTTGTTGTTTCAGCCCGCGTAAATCTTTTTCTAGCTGGTTGCTGCGGCGCCGTTCAGACTTAAGCGCTTCTGTAAGGCCATCTTTGCTATGGCTTGCAGGGCCAGCTACCCCAGCAGTGGTGTCACTAGCTTCTGCTCGGGTCATCGCCCCTTGGTTCTGTGAAGCTTGGGTCTTTGAGCTTTGGGTTTGTGACCCCTGGCTGTCTGAGCCTTTGAGGGTGGATTCCTGGTCGTTGCTTAATAGATCAGCAGCATCTTGGCTGTCGCCAATGGCGGAATAAGTCTGGTCATTGTTTGAGAGCTGTGTAGTCATGACCCGTCTCGGCTGCCGGTGGAATAGCAACCCATCACGGTGTTGCTTATTTCCTATTGCCGAGGTATCAATCAACTTTTCAAATATATCTCCACCGTATTGGTGGTCCAAGTTGCAATGCCGGTGCCAAAGAAATCCTGATCCTCCGTCCAGATGGCACACTCCAGTTGCAATGCCAGTGCCAGGGCCTGCCAGTCATTGGGGTCACGGATTCTTGTTAGGGCTTCCTCCCTAGCCGACTCCAGCATTGTGTCTCCCATCTGCTGAACAATTTGCATCAGGCTCAGCAAAGTATCTGTGCATGTAATTACATCAAGCCGCTTCTTTTTTGCTAACTCAGCGATGTAGTGCGCAGCCTCGGTCACATTGGACTCGGCAACGTAAAAGTCCACTTGATCGGCATATGTGGCGATCAAGCACTTCACCCGCAAACCAAGACAACCACGTATCAATATGTTTGCATCAAGTACCAGCCGTTTGCGTTCCACCGTTAGAGCTTCTGCTGGTGTTGTTTTCGCCAAGCCTTGAAATCGGCACTTAACTCATCCTCACTTAGGCCGAGGCGCTCAAGTTCGGCCTGCATCAGGCGGCCCGCTTCTAGCAGCCGTTCGCGATCACTCAGCTCACCCTGCTGGGGCAGAGGTACATAAAGGCCAATGGTGCGACCGTGTCGAGTGACCTCGATCGGTGTAGCCGACTCAAGACGGGAGGCCAGCTGTGCCCTCAGCTCACGAATGCCGACGCGACTAGCCACGGCCCTTGCTCGTTAAAATGTGTACACATCTTAAGGCTTGCTTGCCCTTTTTGCTTCTTAGTGGCTTGGCAGCTCATTACGGCAATGCTTATTTCCTATTGCCGCACGTCAATGTTTGGGGTAAGCGTTCCATAAATCCTCTCACCAATCAAAAGCTGCACTAGAGCACCTATACCGCCATCGTTATAAGGGGCGCCAAATTCCAGTACTGCAAATTTTGTGTATTGCGCGTAGGGATCAACATCAGGATTACCCGCAGGATTAAGTAACGACAGATCACCAAGCCAGATCAAGCCATCACATGGAGCAACAACAGTTGAGATCGCTTGTGCTGTTGGGTAGGCAACAGATCGAGGTGCAGATACAGATGCAACACGACGCCCATTTTGCTGCCAAATTAATTCACTACTAAGCCAAGAAAAACCAGGCGTAGCTGATAATTTTGCTGCTCTTGTTATATAGCCATTATATGTAAAATCACCAGTTTCTACCCCGGTAGTATTTAGTTTTGCTGTAATATATTGCGCCCGCTCTAATAGACATTCAATTACATGAGTAGCAATAACAGGTGTTGTTATATCACCAGGACGAGCATTTTCATTAAGTAAAAGCCTTGCATTAGCAAAGGGCTCAAGCGGACTTGAATCCCAGCCAAGGGTTGCACCAGGGGCTACCCCAATAACCCCTGCGCGGCTGGAGTTGCAGGATCTTGGGCTGATGGGTCTTGGCCCTATGGGTCTTGGCCCTGTGGGTCTTGGCATTTAACCCCTCCGGGCAGTGACGTAGCCCAGAGGGGCACCCCCGATGGATTGACTATTGGTTGCAGTAAAATCAACCCAGCTTTTTAGGCGTGGCAAGAGCAAAAGAAGTTGAGTCGCATAACGGTTGCGTTGTGTGATTAATTGTGTGCTGATCGATGTTGGATTGGCGTAAGTAGTTTCTATTTCTTCTCGTAATAAAGATGTGTCATAAGCGATCACATCTGCTTTTTGTAATGGTGCATCACCTGTTGCTGCAACAGATGTAGCTATTGGCCCTGATGTTGATTTCTTCTGGATTGCCTGCTCCATATCCAAGCTGCCAGATATCAACTGCTGATCAATAAGCGCTACTGCATCTAATAAAGCCCTTGCGCTTACTACACCTGATGGATGCCATTGCTCAAGTTCAGCCATCGAGCGGCTGATTGCATCAAGGCAGGGCACCGTTGCAGGTAGCGCCAAGCACTGGCGGATTGCTTCTTGATCAGACGGCTGCCAGCTAGAAGCGGGCCAATTACTGCTACTGCTCATTTAGTAACTGGTGCCACACCAGCCAGATCCCCCAGCCATTGCCGCAATGCCTGCTCGCTAATAATTCCCTTCTCCTGCAGCTGCAGCATTTCAGCCACCGTTGGTTGTGGTTTTGGAGCTGGTGCCAAAGGACTAATTGCCACGATTAGTGCAGGCCCATCGTTATCAGGCTGTGCTTCTCCTGTAATGGCGCACCAGTGCTGCAGTAATGATGAAAACATCGAGGCTTTCTGAATTGCCTGGCTCTGCAGCAGGGCGTAGGCCTGTGATGCAGCCATTGATATTTCAGTGGCCGTCCGTGGAGCACCCTGGGCGCCAGAAGGGATCAAGGCATCACGGCGCATACCTTGATCAAGCAGCTCCAGCCAGCTGCGATGTTCCGCTAACGAACGCGCTTGGATTTCAACAAATTGAAAGCTGGCACCTTCTGGCAGGTCAATGACGCTGTTGGGTCCCAGCACCACTGGCTCACTGGCGGAGCTGCTGCCCATTGGTCCAGCTACACCTGTGCGTACACCCACTGGTAGGGCCGTGCGATAAAGCAGTTCTTGGTAATCGCTTTGGCAGCGGAAGTGGTTTAAGTATTGA
>NZ_JAGQEK010000101.1 GCF_024346075.1 Synechococcus sp. Cruz CV12-2-Slac-r | reverse complement strand
GAACCTTCTACGGACCGTGCCTGGAGAAGTCGCTGATTAACCAAGCAGGCGACTTTCTATTCATACCGCCGGGAGTCGTTCATATGCCGGTGAACCTCAGCGCCAGTGAGGCAGCAATTGCAATCGTGGCCCGCAACGATGCAAATGAGCAAGAACATGTGGAACTGCAAGCCCCTCCAGGGAAGGCCAAAAATTGCTTTTAAGCCGAGCTTTCGGTGTAACTTGCTATACGTTGTTTATAACAATTTAATAATTTATCAGTGAGATGGATTATTAGTTGAGGCACAACTTTAAAATCTTGAGTTATCAGAAGCCAATCCTAAGGCCAGTTTGTGCTCCCCAACTAGAAAAAGATGGATTGCTCCATTTATCAAATCCATCGTTTGTATCATAGGAACTTGTTCCGCGATAAATAGCTTCTGCAAATACTTTAGATCTATAATTAAAAGCATAAGAAAGCCCAGCTTTGGCTTGGTAGCCAAACAAAGATTTTGAATAGCCTCGGTAGCTCAATCCAGGATCGGAAAATGCACCAACATTAAGAAATGTTGGGCCTATCCCAACACCAACATAAGGCGACAAACGTTTGCTTGGAAATAGATCCCAATAAATACTTGCGAAGGCAGAATTCTTGCGTGTTTGGCCACCATGGACATATTTAAAATATTTACCAGAAACATTATTATAGCCTTCTAGATTGCTTGCATCAAGTGCGTAAGTGAGCTCTAATCTTAATGGTTTAAATTCATAGCCAAGCCCCACTTCTCCAGAAAAACCGGGATTTGAAAATTCTGTGAATATGCCGCGGTCACCTTTTCCTGCTCGATCAATTGGCCAATTTGCGCCAACACCAGTAGTTAGGTAAAGACCAGATAAGCCGCCTTGTGAAATGGGTGCACTTTCTACGATTTGGATATCTTCTGCCCTTGCGGGGTTAGTAACTGCAACCATACAATAAGATGCCAAAGATAAACATAAGCGTTTAAAAAAGTGTTTCTGTAAAGGCATCTCTAAACAATGTGAGTATTTAGAACTTAACAGTACTCCCTAAAACCGGCATTAGATAGATAAGCTTTATCAAATTCTGTTCGCATCATGGGCATTCCATTAGTTCACCCCAATGAGAGCCAGCCAAGGCTGGCTGCTCTATCTACTAATGATCTAAACCAAGACTGTTGCACCATCCTAGAACGCATTCCAGGGGCAGGTTTAAAGGGGGCGGGCTATCCGGAGAATGTGTTGGGCCAACTGATGCACAGCCCAGATCTGCTTGCTCATTTCCTTAATTGGTGGGTTACCAGTAAGAGCTCTATGGCCTTCGCTGAGCGGCAGCAGGAGTTGGTGATCCTGCGGATTGGCTGCCTCTATGCCAGCGATTACGTTTGGAAGCACCATGTGCCTGTGGCGAAGGAGTTTGGGGTTAGCGACGAAGAAATTGAGGCAGTGCGGCTGGGGCAATTTGATGCTTTTAACGCTTTAGAAAAGGCATTGCTCACGCTCACAGAAGCAATGGTGGAGGAGCGCAATGTTTCGGCTGAGATTTGGGCTGCTTATGGAAGCCAGCTAAACCCCCAGCAGGTGATAGATCTGATCGGTTTAGTTTCCCAATATGTATTATTTTCCCTTACTAATAATGTGCTGCAGGTGCCGATTGAAGAATCGTTACCTCATATACCCGGGCTAATTAATAAGTAAAACATAGATGTTAATGTGATCAAATGACCTCAGGAACAACTGTGGTGGTGGGCGCTGCCCATGGCATCGGTGCGGCGATTGCACGTCGCGTCGCGCGAGAAACATGGACTAGCAAGCTCATAATCGCCGGCATCTCAGATGAGCCAATGCATGCTTGATTTGGCTGATCAAAGCTCTATTGCCGCCCTCGTGGCAGCAACAGGAGAAGCCGAGCGCGTTGCAATTGCAGCTGGGATCTATACAAGTGCTCCGGCGCTGGAAACAACACGTGAACAGATCGATAGCGTTATGGCGATCAATCTTTTTGGTGTCTTTTTTACAGCCCAAGGCTATTCCCGTGAAATGATTAGCCGCCGATCTGGATCAATTGTGGCGATTGGATCTATCTCTGGTCGCTTTCCGCGCATGGGGCAGGTTGCCTATGAAGGAGCTAAAGCCGGAATGCGCCAAGCATTACGCATCCTTGCGCTTGAAACTGTTCCTCTCGGTGTGCGTATAAATGTGGTTTCGCCTGGGCCCACGGAAACGGAGATGATGCACAAACTTATGGCAGATCATCCCGAACTCAAAAATCTTGCCGCCGGTAACTTGGATTCATTTCGCCCAGCCGTACCTGATGCCCATGTGGGTCGCCCTGAACAAGTAGCTGCTGCGGCAGCCTTTCTATTGTCTCCCGACTCGGCACATATTGCCTTTCATGATCTATACATTGATGGCGGTGAAACCCTCGGGATTTGAATTAAGGCTGATTTATAAAATGTTTTATTGCAAGCTTTACTCTGCTGCTACTGATCTCAGTTAGCGAATTAGCTATGCCACAAGAAAAGGTTTCCCAACAAGATAAGAAATTAGGAAGTTTTCTTTTGCGGGGCCTGCGAATCGGCGCTAGCACGATTTCAATAATCGAGTTGTTGCGCAACGACTGGACAGGTGGCATTAGCGCTGCTGTTGCCTGGCTTGTGTTTTTGCAGGTGGAGCGGCGATTGGCTCCTAGCTCAGCTACTTCAGAGTTGCAGGAAGATGACCAGTCTTAACCCAAATTGTGCAACCAGCCTCACTCCATGGCCTATGCACGCTGCCAGGGGGGTTGCGCAGCCAGCTACCAGCTGGATAGGTGCCGTATTCGTCTTGAAATATGCCTTCGATAACCAGGATTTCCTCTCCAGCTGGATGGCTATGGGGCTGAAAAATAGTGCCAGGTGCCCAGCGCACTAGCGCCACGTTCTCAGAGCCAAAAGCATGCAACGGCATAACCTCTAACCCCCCAACCAGGCCTGGTAGCCAGGTTTTTTTCTCGGTATCAATTACTAGGGGCTGTTGATCTGCTGGATGCATTTGGTGCAGCTTTACAAAAATGATGCAGCCCCCCACGCTGAATGGCGCATGGCTGGAGCCAGCGGGGTTGCGCAGGTAGCAGCCAGCTGGGTAGTGGCCTTGCTCATCTGAGAAGATGCCCTCCAGCACTAGAAGCTCCTCTCCGCCGCCATGGTCATGGCGTTCAAAGCAGCTGCCGGGGGCGTAGCGCACGATCGAAGTTGCCCGTGCAACCTCGCCGCCATTGCGATCAAGTTGCCGCCGTTCAACCCCCGCCATCGGGAGGGCGACCAGGGAATGCAGTTCGAATTTAGTAAGGCGCGTTGGCTGAGATCAGAATGGAGTTCCATAGCGTCAATTCCTAGCCAGCGGGAGCTGTAAACTAGCTATGTTATTTAATGAAATGCAAAATTAAATGATTAATTTAACTGCGGAAGTTAATAAATTAATTGATCGCTATCAATTAATACCACATCCAGAAGGTGGCTGGTATCGGGAATTACATCGCAGTAAGTTGAATGTAATTCGTAGTGATGCTGAAAACCGATCTGCTTTTACGATGATACTTTTTTTACTGCCAAGCGGGCATTTAAGCCGCTGGCATCGGGTTGCTAATGCTGATGAATCATGGCATTACATTGCTGGTGATCCATTGGAATTATTTAGCCTTTCACCCGATGGTGGTGCACCAATTAAAGTATTATTAGGATTTTCAATTTATGATAATAAGTTATTGCCAGTATCTGTAATACCTGCCGGCTTCTGGCAAGCAGCCCAAAGTAGTGGGGCATGGAGTTTAGTTAGTTGCTGTGTGGGGCCTGGATTTTGTTTTGAGGATTTCAGTTTATTGGCTGATCACCCTATTAATGAGCATCCGCCAGGAGCAATAACAAATTTTATTTAATTAATGCCTATGGCGATGATGCCCATCACTTACATGCGAATGTGAGTGAGTCATTGGGTTGTGGTGGTGGGGGTGGGAATGCCAATAGGAGCGATCTGATTCGAATCCGTTCGCTTCCCCATTGGGATGTTCATGGGAATGGTGCAGATCATGCTCACTTGAGTTGTGGAGATGCTTGTGCTCGTGCCAAATCTCATCATGACGATGCTTGTGGGCATGGTCTTCCTTGAGCATAAATACCACCCCAGCAATCATTAAAACGCCAGATGCAATCATGTTTGTGTTGAGTGTTTCCTTGAGGTAGAGAACAGAGAAGCCAGCGCCCACAAATGGCGCCGTGGCAAAGATCACCGCTTCCCGTGCTGCACCCAATTCTCTTAGCGCTAACAGATCTAACCAAATAGAAAGACCATATCCAACCCCACCGATTAACAGGATGAGTACAATCTCCATAGGGGCTGGAAACCTTGCCCCCGTAAATCTTGCTATCAATAACATCGGTACACATGCACCTAACGACTTAAGCAAAGCGATTTGCATCGGATCTCTAATACTTAGGCGCTGGCTGATGTTGTTATCAACACCCCAACCAAGACACGCCAAAGCGATCAAAATTGAACCATTAAGTGTGGCTCCAGATGTTGCTTGGCCACCAATAATCACTGCTCCAGCAAGGATAAATACTGCAGCAGTAATGCCCTTTCCACTGAGATGTTCCCTGCCTACCAATACGGCAATGCCCATGGTAAATATCATTTCTAGGTTCAATAGCAGTGATGCAGAGCCAGCTGGCAGTAGCGCCAAGCCACTCACCAAGGCGATGGGTGCTGCAATACCGCCAATTACGGTAAGCAACAACAGCATTCCAAGATCTTGGCGTTTAACCGAACTCTCTTGATTTCTTTTACCCCTAACTAATTTCGCTATCAACAATGACAGTGAAGATCCTGCGTAGAGCAGCCCTGCCAAGCTAAGCGGCGATCCTGTTGAAGTGAGGGTGCTAATCAGTGGAGCACTTAAACCAAAGGCGATTGCAGCAATAAAGCCAGTTAGTAATCCTTGGCGCGCATTAATCATAATTTTAGCGCTAACTCCAGTTTTATCAATTACTTTATCATTACCATCTTGGTGGTTTCTTGAAATTCGTAGGTGGCAGATCTTTCAGCTATAAAAACAGCTTCTGTTGTTAAGGCGCTTATTTTTGCTCATTCCGCAGTATCTGGTCTGTTTTCCTGCGGAATTCGTGATTATCCATTGATCTTGGTGTTCTTTGTTTTTTGAAAACCTTGCTGATCCACCAGATTTGCAATCCGCCAAAAATAATCGTTACGATACCTAATTGAAAATAGCCCCAATTGAAATCTTCCAATGATAAAAAGAATCAACTATCTAATATTAGCCTAAAAACGCCGTTTTGCTCGCGCTTGCTTGCTAGCAATACTATGCTATTTGAGAGATTTTATTCCTGAATTTTTTCAATAGCGTCAGATTTCTTTATGAAATTCAATTCTCCTTTGCAATTATCGCGCCAATTTATAAACGTATTCGGCACTGAAGTTTTTGTGCATAATATTGATCGAATTCCAAATAATAAAAGGATATTACTTGTAAGTAACCATCGCAGTGTGTTAGACGCCCCACTAATAATGTCTGTTATGAATCGTTCTGTGCGTTTTATATGTCATCACTACATGAGTAGGGTACCATTACTGCGCGAACTTATTAGAGCGATGGGAGCGATCCCCCTTGATTCTCCCAAGCAAAGACAAAAGAAATTTTTTGAGCTTTCAGTTGAGCTACTTAAATCAAGGGAAATAATTGGAATTTTTCCTGAAGGCGCACAACCTATGGTTAAAAATAATCCACCTAATCAACTTAGTCGCTTTCATCGAGGATTTGCTCATTTGGCGCTTCAAGCGCCGGTTGATGATTTAGTAATTCTTCCTGTTGCGATAGAATCAATTGACGAAAAAACACATACACTTGCGCCATTAAAGCTATTTAGCTTATTAGATCCATCAGAGCCATTATTTCGTAAGGGCGGTTGGCATTCTGCGGTTGTATATAAACGTGCTCATTTGCATTTCGGTGTTCCTATTGAAATTGATGATGAACAAAAACGCGCCTATCGAGGTCATCATCGTTTTAGTTTAGCTGAGGAGTTAAGCCAGTTATGCTCAGAACAAATTAATGATTTGCTCAAACAAGGCAATTTATAAGAAACAATTTTTTTATGACAAATCTCTTGAATTTTCTAACTCCTTGCCCATTAAATCCTCTGCTTCCATTATTAGTTTATTTACCTGGAATGGATGGTTCCGGCGAGTTGATTAAATTTCAGTTGCCTGAATTATCGGTTTTATATGATATTCGCTG
>NZ_JAGQEK010000100.1 GCF_024346075.1 Synechococcus sp. Cruz CV12-2-Slac-r | reverse complement strand
AGGGCACCAAATGGTTCGTCAAGAAGTAAGAGTTTTGGCTGCAGCGCAAATGCGCGTGCTATGGCTACTCTTTGCCGCATCCCACCGGAAAGTTGACCGGGCATTCGATCTGCAACAGTATCAAGGTTTACCATTGCTAATGCTGCGTCTGTTTGATCAGAGCGCTCCTTTGCTGTAAGTTCTTTTTTTACTTCACGCAGGGCAATCGCAACGTTGTTTCGTACGCTTCGCCATGGCAAAAGTGAATAGTTTTGAAATACAACCATGCGATCTGGGCCCGGCTTTGTTACTTGCCGCCCTTCTAAAATCACGCCACCTCGGCTTGGTTGTGATAATCCAGCAAGAATATTTAAGAGGGTTGATTTCCCGCAACCCGAGTGGCCTACAAGCGATATAAATTCCCCTGCCGCAATCGATAAATTAATAGTACTGAGAGCTTGGAGAACTGAACCATCTGGCCTTTTAAAGCTCTGCTCGATAGAATCAAGTTGTAGGAATGTGTTCATCTTTGCTTATCTCTGCGGGCCGCTAATTTTATCGCCAGCCCAAGCTACAATGCGATCTAATATTAAACCAACAATACCAACATAGATGATAGCTAAAATTATTTGGCTTGTACTCGAATCACCTCCTGCGTTGTAAGCATCCCAGATAAAAAAGCCAATGCCGCCATCGGCTTTAAGCATCTCAGCTGCCACGATTGCAAGCCAAGCTAGCCCAATTGAAATCCTTAGGCCTGTAAATACGTATGGTGCGGTAGCAGGTATAACTATGTCCCATAAATAGCTTCTTTTTCTCAACCGTAAAACCCTTGCTACGTTTTGATAGTCTTGTGGAATTTCCTTTATTCCCATCGCTGTATTTATTACAATAGGCCACACGGCTGTTATGAAAATAACAAATATTGCAGCAATGTCTGCCTGTTGAAATAACAGTAAGGAAATGGGCAGCCAGGCAAGTGGGGGTACGGTACGCAATACCTGAATCATTGGATCAAAGCCGCGCCGTATAAATTGATTCAGGCCAAGTGCTAAACCTATGGCTATCCCCACAATTGCGGCAAGGCTGTAGCCAATTGCCACACGTTGTAAGGATATTATTATTTGCCACCCTAGACCTTTTGCCGTGCCGCCATCATCATAAAATGGATTTATTATGTATGGGTTCCAGGTTTGAGCAATTACTTCAATAGGGCCTGGGAAATCTGAACTTGTAACTTTGCAGAGTATCTGCCATAAAATCAATACCCCCGCAGTGCAAAGTAATGGGGCTTTTATCTGTTTCGTAAGCGGATGCCGAAGCCAGGCACCCCAAATAGGCAACGGGGGCCTATTTGGTTTTGATTTGCTTTTAGTAGCTAGCATTATTTCATTGATTTAATTTTCAAGCTCTTTAGATAACCTGCGGGATTAGCTGGATCAAACTTAACACCATCAAAAAATACTTCTATACCTCTTGAATCCCCTGCTGGCCCATTGCCATAACCATTTGCTTTGGCGGCCGCTCTCCATAGATCTGAGCGGTTTACTTGATTCACAAGATTTTTTATATTTGTAGATTTAGGCAGATAGTCCCAACGCATATTTTCTGTAACAAACCATGCGTCGTGGCTCTTGTAAGGGAATGAGGCATTATTAGCCCAGAACAACATTTTATATGGGCTATTTTTAACAATTCTACCATCTCCGTAATCTACAGTACCTTGCAGCCTTGGCAGGAGATCTTCAACCGATGCCTTCACATATTTATCTTCAGCAAGAATTTCTGCCATTTCTTTAGTGTTGGCAGGATTATCTGCCCATTTCTGGGCTTGTTGAACCGCCATTAAGAGCCTCAATGCAGAATTTGGATTTTTCTTTACCCAATCAGCTCGCATTGAGAAGGCTTTTTCAGGATGCTCTTTCCAGATCTCACCAGTTTGAGTAATTGTGTAGCCAAGTTTTTTGTTTACTAATCGTTCGTTCCATGGTTCTCCAACACAAAACACATCCATTGTGCCGCTTTGCATATTAGCCACCATTTGCGGTGGCGGAATTACAACCAGATCTGCTTGTTTATTTGGATCTACGCCGTTTGCTGCCATCCAGTAGCGAGTCCAGAGATCATGGGTACCCCCTGGGAAGGTAACAGCAGCTTTGAATTTGTCTCCAGAACTGTTTTTCTTATCGACAGTTGATTTTAAATTTGGTGCTTTAACTTTAAGTTTCTCATCTAAAAACTCTTTTGATCCGGAAATTGCTTGGCCTTGGGTATTTAGCCTTGCTAATATAAACATTGGAAGTGGCTTATTGCTTTTAGTTATTTTCCCGGTTGCAAGAAGATATGGCATTGGAGATAATATATGCGCTCCATCAATTCCGCCCCTTTCGCCACCGAGTTCTAGGTTGTCTCTGGTAACAGCCCAGGATGTTTGTTTTTTCAGCTCAACACCAGTCATGCCTTGTTTGCTGAAGAAACCTTTTTCTTTTGCAATGATTAGTGGTGCGGAATCTGTTAATGCAATAAAACCTAATTCCACATTTGTTGTTTCTGGCTTGCCCGGAGCTGCAATTGCAATTAGTGGAAAAAACACCGAACCAGCAAGGGCTCCCATTGTGGTTTTAACAAAAACTCGACGGCTAAGTTGTGCC
Organism: Synechococcus sp. Cruz CV12-2-Slac-r; assembly: GCF_024346075.1. Lineage (GTDB taxonomy): Bacteria > Cyanobacteriota > Cyanobacteriia > PCC-6307 > Cyanobiaceae > Synechococcus_D. The sequence goes on along the minus strand of NZ_JAGQEK010000100.1, from coordinate 4,031 downwards.
ATGGCAAATACAAGTGTTTTCCCGCTGTCTAAAATGCGCATGCGGGGTGTTTTTACGGCGCAACTGCTAACCGCTTTATAAGCTCACCACGGAGTTGCAGGTGCGTTTGTGCGTATTGCTACAAAATTGCTTGTAGGTGTTTACTTGGTTACCAGTTCCTTTAATGCATTTGCGAGGTTGCGGTGTTCATGGCCTGGATGGCTTAGTTTTACTAGGGCAAAACGTTCGAGCTCATCAAGCGCTTTCCATTGTTCAAGGCTTGGAGTTTGTTCGCCGATTTCAATGCAAGAGCAACTCAGATCTTTTGGTATTTGATCAGTATTTTGCCAGGATTCTTGATCGTTAATCAATATTCTACTACTGCAATTTGCAAGCCTTTGAGCTAATTTCCCTAATTCTTCAGGATAATCGCTCCACATTAATATTTCCTTGCGATCGCATTCGCTTAGTTCAAGCCAATGCTTCAGTTTAACTTTGCAACCGCAAAGATCAAGTTTGCGTCTTACCGCCATCGGTATACAGCGCAATGAAGTTACAAAATCAGCTTCAAAGTAAAAAGTGCGGCAGTGGATTGATGTTTTGCTCATTAGTTTAGTTCTTTAATTGTTTGTTCCAGCTCAGCAAGCCAGCGCAAGATTTTTCCGCTCTTTATCAGATCTTTTGCTTGATCTAGGCCCCCTTTCAGTGTTTTGTTGCTACCTACCAGCCATAGCCAGCTACCAAGATTCCAATGCAGAGAGGCTGCGAGATCACCTGTGCCGCCTAATGCAGCAATTGCTTGATTTGCCCAGTTTTCTAGGTTTTGCCAGGCAATTTCAGGGCCATTGAAGCCGTGATCCCTTGGATGCAGGATTGTTCGTTTCAGTTCACCTTGTCTGTAGTGAGCTGTTATGCAGGCTCTGCTTAATGGCAAATCGGTTGATCCTTCCAACCCTTTTACGGTGATTAGATCAGTTTCCCCCGCCAGTTGCATGGCTGCTATTGCTCGGGTTTCTGTAGGAGGATGAACGTAGCCGGATATCAGTAGATGTTCCCCTTGATGGGGCGTATAAAGTAGTTCTAGGCTCGCCACTGGCGGACGTTTGCCAATTTCATCTCTCACCGGGATAAGTTTTTCTGCAGCTGGAAATAGCATCGGCTGATAACAAAGAGCAAGCCCTTTTTGTTGAAGTAAAAGTTCTACTTTTTGCAGGCTTAGGTGACGCCACTCGAGGCCTATTGCTGCTAGTAGTTCCGCATTGGTAACACCCCATTTCACTGGCATTGGATTGCCGCCAGTGAGCACTACTGTTTCACCTGCTGCCGCTAAACCAACAGCTACAAGTGGCAAAATTGGCGCGCTGCGGTTGCGGCCGTCGTATGGAACGCCAAAACACAGGGCCTTTTTCCCTGGGCTACGCAGCACAGGCCCTTGGCTGCGATAACTGCGCAACATGCCGCAAAGTTCCTGGGGTTCGGGTCTTCGGATGCGATGGGCGATTAAAAAAGCCCCTAGCTGCGCATTCGTAGCAAGGCCTTGCAGCATTGAATTCATTGCTTCTTCTGCCTCTGCTTCGCTTAGACCGCTGCTTGTGTGCTCACCACTTCCTACCTTGCCGAGCAGATCTCGGAACCGTAATTGCGCAGGATTTAATCCAGAACCACGCTCAGGGGCAAGAGTCAATTTGCTGAACTAATTGTTTCTATTCAACTTGGTTGGCGCTGGCTTTGCCGCTTTAGTAACAACGGTCACCAATAGTTGAGAGGAGCTATTCAAAATGAACATCCCTATGGCGAACAGATGAGTATCTCTGCCCTTAGCAAAATTGAGCAAGCTAAGGCTGATCGATGCGGTTTAGAGCTTGAGCCAGAATTAGAGCAACTCTCAAAGGAAGGTTGGCAAAAGCTTGATGAGGCTGATTTGGTAATTCGGCTCAAATGGCTCGGCATATTTTTTCGACCTGTTACTCCTGGCAGATTCATGCTGCGGCTGCGCCTACCAAATGGGGTTATTACAAGTGAGCAACTGGCTTTGCTAGCAGATGCGGTTGATCTTTGCGGCACTGAAGGCAGTGCAGACATCACCACCCGTCAGAATCTGCAATTGCGGGGTTTGCTGTTAGAAGATATCGCCCCTTTATTGCTAAAGCTCAAAGCGGTGAGCCTTACCAGTCGCCAGTCGGGCCACGATAATCCCCGTAACATCACAGGAAATCCCTTAGCAGGCATTGATCCTGAGGAGTTAATTAATACAAAACCACTTGTTGATGCAATTGAGGCGCAATTGCTTGGCCCTGCGGGCCCCCGCAATTTGCCTCGTAAATTTAATGTGGCGGTTGGAGGTGCAAACGATAGTTTTTTGCTTCATAACGACCTCGCCTTTTTGCCTTCTTATTGGCAAGGTGAAATCGGTTTTACAGTTTTTGTTGGTGGGTTCTTCTCTGCCCAACGCAATGCATTGGCAATTCCTTTGGGGGTATGGCTGCGGCCGGATCAATTGCCTGGTTTCAGCCTTGCATTGCTTCTGCATTACCAGGCCCACGGCAACCGTGTTTCGCGCGGTAAGAGCCGGCTGCTCTATTTGGTGGAGGAATTGGGGCTTGAAAGCTATCGCCAGCAGCTGATTGCTGCTTTTGCGGAGCCAGTGATACTTCACGATGGCAGTCATTTAGTAAATAAACCTCCGCGTTCTTGTCTTGGCGTGCATTCTCAGGCTCAAGCCGGATTGCATTGGCTTGGTTTACACGTGCCGATGGGGCGCCTCGATGCTGAAACTATGGCCCAGCTGGCATACCTCGCGAATACTTACGGAAATGCCGAATTGAGATTTACTGAAGCCCAGAATGTATTGATTACAAATGTTTCTAGCGAAAATTTGATGCCACTTTTAGCGGAACCTTTATTGCAGCGGTTGCGCCCTGAACCAGGTATGTTCCAGGCTGAGGCTGTGAGCTGCACTGGTAGCCGTTATTGCAGTTTTGCTCTATTCCAAACTAAATCTACAGCTCAAACAGTGCTAGAGCAATTAGAGCAACGCTTGGAATTGCCCCATACTCTGCGCAGCCATTGGACGGGTTGCCCAAATGCATGCGGCCAGCCTTACATGGGCGATTTGGGCTTTATGGGAACAAAAATTCGTTATAATGGCGAAATGGTAGAAGCGGTAAAAATATTTATTGGCGCTAATTTAGGCGCAGATCCTAAATTAGCTGATCTGCTTCATAAGGGTGTGCCTATTAGTGGCTTAGTAGATGTTTTGGAGCCTTTGCTGCTCGAGCAGTTTGGCGCAAAAGTGCGAGGCTGATTATGCGAGGTTGATTAAACGTTGCGTATTGTTTTTTGGAGCTAACCGCATCGCAATGGCTCGAGGAGCTTGTTAATGGGGGCGATCTTCTGCAACGGCAGGAGCTCTCTCGTTACTATCAGCAGCTTGATCAAAATCAGGCGTTGCAATTGCTTGCTTGGTGGCTGGGGCAATTGGATAAAGAGCAGGATTTGTCTTTAATTGATTTACTTGGAAGGCCAAAAGGTGAGGAGGCAGCTGAATTGCTGCGAGCTGCACTGCTGCGAAATAAAGATGATTGGCACCTCGAGCTATTAATGCCTCTATTGGGCTATCAAAGGGAAAGCCAAGATTTTTTCTTTTTAGCCAATCAGGCTTTGCAACCAGGGCCATTGGCTTTGCGTAGGGCTGCCTTGGAGGGTGTTGCTAGGGGGCTTAGTTCTTGGCCGCTTAAACCTCTACGCCATTGCTTAATGCAACTAGGAAAAGACCTACAACCCGTTCTCGCTATCGAAGCTGTTGATTTATTGGCGCGTTTGCCATGGCCCCGGCAGGGCCTCAACGCATTGGCATCAACTCCAGGCTTGGATCCCTCGGTGGCGGAGCGGCTGGTGCGGCGCCGCGCGGCGGCAACCCCAACAGATTTGTTGCTTGTGCTCCATGGCCGGGCTGGTGGTTCGATTCCGGCTGAAATTGATCAACTAGCTGCTGAATTACAGACAGCAAGGGGAGGACGGGTGTTTTTGCAGGCGTTAACCGATGAGCAGGC
>NZ_JAGQEK010000010.1 GCF_024346075.1 Synechococcus sp. Cruz CV12-2-Slac-r | reverse complement strand
ATTTATGATGGTAATAACTGCCCCCATCTCAAAGGCCAAGCAGAGACCAATCAAGAATTTGCTATATCCATAAGCCTCTAAGCTCACCGGAAATAGTACGTTGTTATATCCCACAGCAGCCTGCACAACTGCAGTTGCTAGAATAATAATAAAAGCGGCGTTTAATGATCGCCGATCAATCGGTAGCTGTTCAGAATAATTGATGGGTCAGATCTCCTTAAATTTTTCAAAAGGGAGAATGAGTGAAACAACCTCTACATTTTCATTGATCTGTTCGTGGGTCAAATTGCCACCCAGGGCACGAACTTGTTCAACACAAGTGGCAAATTGTAACGAATTCTCATCAAAAACATGTTCAGGATGATCTCTATCAGTAATCAAAACAGCCCTAGATCCTTGAGATATCATCGAATCACAATAACGAATGCTTACTGCCAAGTCAATATTATTTAATTTTTCATTGATTAAAGTTAGAGTAACTCCTTCTAATGAGGCCAATATTGTTGAAGTTGAGTTGCTGTAGCACAACGACTTAATGATCAGATCTAACTCATTGGAATCACCCCAAATTAGTTGGGGCAGATCGGAAGATACTTTTATGGAAATATGTGGAGGTAGTGCTGATTTAATCAACATGGCTGGATCAAAATTCTCACAACTGGATGAGCTAATTCCCTGCCGAGCACGGGCATAGCGAATGAGTGCTGAGGCATAGTTTTTAGTTTTATTCTCTATAGTTTGCAATTGCAGAGATGAAGCCTGGTGCTCGATCTCGATTGCTATCGCCTCAAGTTGGATAGCTGAGGAGCACCTTTCTTGCGTACGCTCCAACTCCACTTTGTTAGTTTGATCAACAGCCAAACCGCGTTGTTCTTCCAGGATGCGGTTGCGGCTGCGGAAAAACCAAACTGCAGCTCCAAATAGTATTGCTAAAATGTCTGAAGTAAGTGCTGCACGTTGCGCAGCTACACCAATTGGAACTAATCTCTCCTTGAGGGTTACCAACTCAAGGTCCATCCCAAGGGTTCCAACAAATTTTCCGCTTGAATCTTTGAACGGTGCATAGGCACTGTAGAAAGTTCCCCAAGCATCTGTATAAGGTTCTTTATCAACTGTTGGTTTTTGAAGTCGTAGAGCATCCCTAAGTGCCAGGCCTGCGTCTGGATAGGGATCCATCAACTGTGGCGCTTCATCCGGACGACCATCTTTGTCGTTATCACCTTGGGGGCTACCGTTAGCAATAAAATATACTTTACCATTTTTAGTTATATTCGTGTATGCGTATTTTACATTGCTAGAGGCCTTGCGTATTCGCTCTAGCCGTTTAATTAAGCTCAGATATTCCTGATCATTTTTAAATGCTTTTGAGGTGAATAATTGATGTTGGTCGCCATCGATCATTGTGGCTGCTGCGCTTACATTGCGTAAGAGCCCTTCACGAATCTGTTCCTTTACGGCCTCCACTGCCCGAACATAAATAAAGTAAATAGTTATATTGGTTAGGGTGAGCCAAACGAGTGTAAATAGAATTCCTTCTATCGCTGGCTTCCAGTTTCTACTAGGTTTTGAAGAGGGAGTTCGCATATGAATTAAAGCAATGTGGCTTTAGATAGTTCTGTAGGTGAAGGCTCTACTTGAGATTCTTGGGGGACAGATCGACTTTCAAGAAATTCCTCTATGAATTGTTCTGTCATTTCTGTGGTTACACCAGGTACAGTTACAATATGTGCAAAATCTCCCAAGGTGGCAAGGTGCCAGCGCTTTTGAAGGTATTTGTTGGGCTTGGGGAGTACCACAATGCAACTGTGTTCATGGCAAAAAGCTGATATCCCAAGTTCTTCTAGGCGTAATGCAAGTAGGAAGGCTGCATCCAATGATTCGTTGGCAAGCGCAGTAAGACCCTTAGCTCCAATTTGTTGAATCACTAACCATAATAGGATAGAACTTAATCCATCTCTAGAGCTGGACAATGTTGTATCCATACTGTTTACGTATTCTGCACTTCCTCCGAATGGGACTACCCGGTTCCTGAATCCCAGAACAATTCCACAAGGAATTGGTGCTCCTAGGAATTTATGGCCAGAAAATGAAAGTGTATGAATAGGAAGCCGAAAATCAAATAGGGGCGCCTCGGGTATCCAGCAGTGCATCGGACCATATAGGGCAGCATCCACATGGATATGAAACTCATTGAGGTGGAGTTTCTCTAGGAGCTCAAGAACCAATTGTGGATATTCGATCGCGCCATGAAAGGTTGTCCCAACGGTTAAGTTTATGATAAAAGGTCGACCATTAAGTTCAATAATTATGCTTTCAAGCGCCTCAAGATTTAGGGTTCCGTCAGACCTGCTGGGTACTAATCTATATGGAAGCCTTAGTAGTTTAGCGATCTTAAGAAGACAATAATGAGATTGTGCCGTAAAGATTATGACAGCATCTTCATAGCGGTTGCGCCCCTGAGAGATTCCATACATTATCCCTTCGGTGCTGCCATTGGTTATGTAACCCCAAGCATTTGCAGGATCCAAATGAAGGGCAGAGGACCAAAAAGATATTACCTCCTGCTCGAAATCACAAGTATTGATGCCAGAATTTGGATAAAAGGGATCACCGATATTATTGATATTATATTTTAAGAATTCCCCCAAAGCAAGATTCGATAATATGCGGCTATTAGGGAAACCAATGTAATGCGCAGAACTATTTAGAATGCCATTGCTTAACGAGTTAAGGCGTGAAGAAGCGTAATCACTTAAAGGAAAGCGTTGTTGATACTTTTCCCAGGGGTTGTATGTCATTCAATTGCAATCCATGTGTCAGTCAGGAGATAAAAATTACAGATTAGAATATAATGAGTTAGCATTATCGTATGAAAAAGTATATTTTTTCATCAAATTTACGGCGATGTTTGGTGAATTGGGATTTATCATCTCTCTTATAGCACATGTGGCCATCATTGTGTAATCGCTGATGAGCTAAAATATTTTCATACCTGAGCAGAGCAGATCCATACTTAGGAGGAGTTTGTAGTTTGTATCTCCAGATACCGTTTTGCACAAAAAACCATTTTTTGTAGACAATGGTCTATGGGAAAATGGTTTAAACACAAATGAATCTTGAACTCCAGCGCCGCTACCGCCGCCTGTTTCGCTTTTACGACTGAGTAGTGAATGAACAGGCGTTTGTCGACTCCCATGAGGAGGTGGTGTCAGCTTTTGCTCGCCTGCCAGTGCAGGCCCGAATCTTTATCGCCAAGGCTGCCGTTGGCTTCTTGGATTGCCTCAACCTCAATTGGGATGGTGTGCTGGAGCTAGCTATGGCGAGGGAGAGGGCTCTGTCGCCTCAGCGATCCAGTGCGCCGCAAGGATGAACGTGGCGGGGCTTGACGATTTATACGAGCCCCCTGTATCAGCAAGCTTTTTAGCTTAAAAAATCAGTCTCTGATTGAACGCCCCCTGAGTGATTCGAACACTCGACCGGCTGCTTAGAAGGCAGCTGCTCTATCCAGCTGAGCTAAGGGAGCATGTGCAAATCAAATCAAATTAAGCCGTATTGAAACGCAATCTCCCATATTGCCAGATACAAGCTTAGATTTTATAACTGCGGCAGATTTGGTAATGGCGGCCTCACGGCTGAATGACAGCCAAAAGCAGGAGGTAGTGCTGCGTTACCAAGCGGGTGAAACCGCTGCGGCCCTTGCCGAAGCTTTTAGTTGCAGCGCAAATACTGTGAGCCGCACCATAAAAGCTGCGATCGGTTTAGAAGCCTATGGGGCAATAAAAAATCTGCGGATTGCTGGTTCTGCTGTAAGAGCAATAGTAAAGCCAGAAATAGCGCAAGATCAGGTGGAGCTGGAGTTAATCCCCCCTGCAGAGGAACTTGAAATTAATGATCTCGAAATCGAATCAAAAAATGATTTCATTGCCTTTGCACCCCTTGCGGTAGCTGCAAATCTCAGTGATAGCAGCCCTTGCGTTAGTAAACCTTTAGTTGCAAGTGAATTGCCTGCAAGTCTTTATTTATTGGTAGATCGTGAAGTGGAACTAAAAGGTACCCCGGTAAAAGATTTCACAGAATTAGGTCTTATTGCTTCTGAGGAAGAAGAATTACAAGCGATTGCTTTATTCATTAATCCACGCCAGGCAAAAAGGCAATGCGGCCGCAGCCAAAGGGTTATTAAGGTGCCTGATTCCAGCCTGCTTGAGCTCACAGCCCCATATATTTTGGCCCAAGGCATTAGCCGTATTGTGCTGGAAGGCGCTCTTTATGCCGTACCTGGCAGCCCAGTAAAGCCTTAATCATCGCCGTTTGGGCCTAGTAGTGCCGCACTAGCCCCGCCGCTGAATACTCCGCATAAAATTGCCATACCCACCACAAAACCCTGCGGTAACGGCACCGTACGGCCCACGCCGAGATTCACGACACTGCGTTCGCTAATGTTTTGGCTGCCAAGGCACAACATCAACAACAAAACAAATGTGCCGATCACACTGCCCATAAATAACCGCAATCGCAACAACATCAATTCAGCCTCCTTCCCATTCATTCTGCCCGGTGCAGCAACCCATATAGGGCGCGGCGTTGTTGGCCACTGCTTTGCGCTAATTGCTTAGCTGCTTCCGATGCGGTTAGCCCCTTGGCGATCAATGCATCTAGTTCCTGCCGTAATTGCACTTCATCCCAGGGGGCAAGTGCTGCTGCTGCTGCACCACCGAGCACCACCGTGCATTCTCCCTGGGGTGCAAAGTTATTAAAATGAGCTAGGGCACTGGCAAGATCAGGCCCCACTTGCTGTTCATGGCGTTTTGTAAGTTCACGCGCCACTTGCACTGGCCGCGTGGAATCGCAATATTCGATAAGTTCCTCAAGCAGACGCACCAATCGATGCGGTGCTTCGTAAATAACACTGGTGCGGCTTTCCGCTGCAATTGCGGTTAGCCGGCTTTTGCGTTCTTTCCCTTTTAGGGGCAAAAAACCTTCAAAACAAAATCGACCACTTGGTAAACCACTACTCACTAAAGCTGTGGTAGCCGCGCAGGGGCCGGGGATACAAATAACCTGGTGGCCAGCATTTCGAGCTGCAGCAACCAAATCTTCGCCTGGATCGCTAATACCTGGCAAGCCAGCATCGCTAATAAGGGCCAGTGATTCCCCTGCTGCCAGCATTATTAGTAATTCAGGAATGCGTTGTTTTTGGTTGTGTTCATGAAAACTAATTAGGGGCTTACGAATGCCAAAACCATGCAGCAGCAAGCCGCTATGCCGCGTATCTTCACAGGCGATGCGATCTACCCCAGCCAGCACCAACTGTGCTCTGGGCGATAGGTCGCCGCGATGGCCAATAGGTGTGCCCACTAAATAGAGCACTCCCCCTTTGGGTTCTGAGCTCTCGGTCACAATGGCTTTCTGTTGTACCTCCATGATGCCCTTACCAACGGGTGTAGAACTGGATCCACTGCTAACGGTTCTAAGAACCTTGAGTTGGCAATCGGCAGATATTTTGCTGGCTTATGCCCGGAGCGAACAGCCCCCCTATGGCCATTGCCGCGCCTTAACGGTTGCCGATGGTGGAGAAGGCCCAGTTACGGCAGCTGATTTAGCAGTAAATAAACAACTGCTTGAAGGCCTTGCCAATGCCTTTCCAGCTGCTCCTTGGAACTTAATAAGTGAGGAAACAGCAAAAGATCAAGCGCTGGATCCGCAATATCAATGGCGTTGGATCCTTGATCCCCTTGATGGCACAAAGGATTTTTTGCAGGGAACTGGTGAATACGCCGTTCATCTAGCCCTTGTGCAGCAGCAACGGCCAGTGCTCGGTGTGGTGTTAATCCCAGAACGGCAAGAACTTTGGCTTGGCCTATTGCTCGATGGAATTGGCTCGGCCTGGTGCGAAAACCGCGCCGGAGTAAAAAAACCTGTGGAATTCAGTAATCGCCAAGAATTAGCCGAACTGGTATTGGTGGCAAGCCGCAATCACCGTGATCAGCGCTTAGAGCAGCTATTGCAGCAATTAGAAATTGGCAGTTGCCTCACGGTGGGCAGTGTGGGCTGCAAAGTGGCGGCAATTCTGCGTGGTGATGCAGATGTTTATGTGTCGCTGTCTGGTGAAACTGCACCCAAGGATTGGGATATGGCAGCCCCGGAAGCGGTATTAAGGGCTGCTGGTGGAGGCTTTAGCCACGCCGATGGCAAAGCCCTTGCCTATAACAGCAGCAGTTTTCTTCAGGCTGGATGTTTAATTGCTAGCCATGGCCATAGCCACCAGCTCCTATGTGAGCGGGCAGCAAAGGCAATGGCAAGCATCGATCCCGGCTTTCAAATTTAGGCAGCTAAGCGCTTAAACCTAAACCTCTCCAATCGGCAGGATCACCGTTGGTTCGGGATCTGAACCATCCTGGGGTACACCGCGCAAGCTCAAGTTAATGCGGCCGCGGTTATCGATTTCCCGAACCCGCACTGTTACCTGATCACCCACATTCACCACATCTTCCACTCTCTCTACCCGTGATTCAGATAGTTGAGAGATATGAATCATGCCTTCTTTACCGGGAAGGATTTCAACAAAAGCGCCGATTGGTATTACCCGGGTTATGTGACCCTGGAATACTTCTCCTTCACTAATGCGGCGTGTAAGCCCTTCGATAATTTTTTGAGCTTCTTCCGCTGCTGCACCGTCGTGGCTTGCAACAGTAACGATGCCGGTATCTTCGATATCGATCTTGGTGTTTGTGCGCTCTGTGATGCCCTTGATGGTGCGACCACCAGGACCAATAACAGTGCCAATCAATTCAGGATCAATGCGGAAACTAAGCAATCTTGGCGCGTGGGGCGACATTACATCGCGTGGTTTATCAATTGCTTCAAGCATTTTCGCAAGGATATGAAGCCTTGCTGGACGCGCTTGATTTATCGCTTTTGCGATTGTTGGCACATCAAGACCGGTCATCTTCATGTCCATCTGTAGAGCTGTGATGCCCTTTTCTGTGCCAGCAACTTTGAAATCCATATCGCCAAGGAAATCTTCAATTCCTTGAATATCGGTAAGGATCCTCACTTCTTCTCCCTCCTTAATTAGCCCCATGGCAGCTCCACTAACAGGGGCTAGGAGTGGCACACCTGCATCCATCAAGGCAAGGGTGCTTCCACACACTGAACCCATTGAAGTGGAACCGTTAGAGCTAAGGCATTCGGAAACCACCCGCAGCACATAAGGGAAGGATTCTTTGCTTGGAAGCACAGGGATTAAGGCCCGTTCAGCTAGAGCACCATGACCAATCTCCCTGCGACCTGGTGATCGCATCGGTTTTGTTTCACCGGTGGAATAAGGCGGGAAGTTGTAGTGATGTAAGTAGTGCTTCTCATTGATGGGATTTAGATCATCCATCTCTTGAGCATCAGAAGGGGTGCCCAAGGTGGCGGTGGAAAGCACCTGGGTGAGCCCACGTTGGAATAAGCCTGAACCATGCACTCTTTTTGGTAACACGCTCACAGCTGCGCTGATTTCACGCACCTGGTCGAGCTCGCGGCCATCTACCCGTTTGCCCTGCTCCAAGATTTGAGCCCGCATCATTGTTTTGGTGAGGGCCTTAAAGCTGTTGCCAAGCAGCTTGCTGCTGCTGGAAATCGCAGTTTTTACTGGATCGCTATCACCAAGGGCTGCGATTGTTTCGGTTGCTTTTAACTTGATTGCGTCTAATTGGGTATCCCGCTCACCTTTGCTAAGGCTGAACTGGGCTAGCACTTTGCCGATTTCCTTAGAGCACTGCTTGCTCAGGTAATCAGGCACTTTTTTATCTTCTTTTGGTGCTTCTGGCATTACCTGCTCAATCCCCATTGCAGCGAGGATGTCGCGTTGATGGCGGATTAATTCCCCAACAGCTTCGTAGCCGAAGTCGATGGCTTCAATCATGTCTTGCTCGGGCAGCTGCCTGGCGCCCGCTTCCACCATCACCACCCCATCAGGGGTTCCAGCTACCACGAGATCAAGTTCTGATCTTTCGATTTCACGGAAACTTGGATTCAAAATGAAGTCGTCGCCAAGTAAGCCAACTCGCACCGCAGCCATTGGGCCATGGAAGGGGATCTTGGCAATCAAGGTGGCAAGTGATGCGCCGGTTACAGCGAGCACATCAGGGGGAACCCTCTCATCTAGGGAAAGGCAAGTTGCAACGATTTGAAGATCGTCGCGCAACCAATTTGGGAAAAGGGGGCGAATCGGGCGATCAATCAACCTGCAAGTGAGGATTGCACGCTCAGGGGGGCGCGCCTCACGGCGAAAGAAACTGCCAGGTATGCGACCCGCGGCATAGAGCCGCTCTTCGTAGTCGCAGGTGAGAGGAAGGAAATCAATGCCATCGCGGGCGTTCGCTCGGGTGGCAGTTACGAGCACCGAGGTGTCTCCGCATTCAATGAGCACGCTGCCGCCGGCTTGAGGGGCATAACGGCCCGTGGTCAGCCTGATCTCCCGACCATCGAAGGAGATCGACCGAATTTCACCTTGCACTTGTTCTTATGTCCTGCTTGTTCGTTCTTATCTTTACATCCAGCCGGCAGGAATGCGGCAAAAAAAACCGAGGCATCCACTGGATACCTCGGTGAAACGATGATTTGTTATGGCTTGAATCGTTAAAAAACCAAGTTACCAGCTGGATTTCACAACACCAGGCAGCAAACCTTTGTGAGCTCTCTCCCTTAGTTGGTTACGGCAAAGCCCAAAGTCGCGGTAGTAGCCACGAGGCTTACCTGTGGCCCAACAGCGATTGCGAACCCGATTGGGTGCGCTGTTGCGGGGCAACTGTTGGATTTTACGGTGGATATCAAGGCGCTCCATAGGGCCTGCAGCAGCTTGGAAGGCCTCCATTAGTGCTGCGCGCTTTGTGGCGAAGCGCTCAACAATTTTTTTGCGCTTCACATCCCGCGCAATCATCGACTTTTTCGCCATATGGCTGCCTGAAAAGGATTTATTTGTTCAATAAACTTAGCCGATCAAAGGCTCGTAGCAATTTCTGGCTTAACGCCCCAGCAATTGCTGCACAAAAGCTAGTTGGCTGGTGTCTTTAACAATTAAAACAACACTGAGCCCTAGCAGTAAGAGCAAACCTGACTGGGTAAAAGCTAGTTGCAGGCGTTCCGGTAGTGGCTTACCCCGCAAACCTTCGAGCAGCAAAAACAAAAATTGACCCCCATCAAGCATCGGTAGAGGCAATGAATTAAGTACGGCCAAATTCACTGAGATCAGTGCCGTAAACAAAAACAAACTGCTGCCGCCTTGCTGAGCCAGTTTTGCCCCCATTTCCACAATTTTTACCGGCCCAGATATCTGGGGTGCGGTTTCACCAAAGTTTGTTGCTAAGGCCACAAAACCAGAAATTGTGCGGCGCAGTATTTGGCTGAATTCCCTTTGCGCCTGCTGCCATATCTCAAGGGGGTTATGGGCCCTTCGATAAATTTCATCGCCATCGGGCTGTAATTGAGCCCCAATACGGCCGCTGCCACTTTGGCTGGCTGGGATGAGTTTAAAGCTGGTGGAAACGCCATTGCGATTCACCTCCAGCGCTAAGGGTTGATTTGGTGAATTCTTTACTGCTTCCACCAATTGCTGCACCGCGTTGGTGCCGGCACCCAATGATTTACCGCCCAAGCCCACCACCAAATCGCCAGCTTCAAGGCCCGCTAGCGCAGCGGCCCCTTCGGGTTGCAATGCAACCACCAGCACGCCACTGCCGGCATTAAAACCAGCTGGAATCCCTACCAATATTCCTTGGGCGCACAGCACTGCTAGGGCAAGCAAAAGATTCGCTACTACTCCGGCTGAAATAACTAAAGCTCTTTGAACTACAGAACGATTTTTTAATAAATCGGGGTCTTTGGGATCAAAACCGCTTTCGGGATCGTCGTCTGGAAAAGCTACATAGCCACCAAAAGGAATTGCCCTTAAAGCAAATTGCACGCCGCGGCTGCGGCGCTCAAGCACCACTGGGCCAAAGCCAACATTGAAACTGGTAACTCGGATCCCTTGCCAAACCGCGGCAAAGAAATGCCCTGCTTCATGAACAACGATTAATAAAGCGAGGATTGCCAGCGCTGAAAGAACACCCACCTATTTCTTGCCAAGGTCCGATGTTTCATTGTGACCGCTCAGGATCAGATCTGTGCCCATGTAAGGAGCGAGCGCTACCGGCAACTTGATACTGCCATCACTTTGCTGCCCATTTTCGAGCAATGCAGCCATGGTTCTACCCACCGCTAAGCCACTGCCATTCAAAGTGTGTAATAAAGCTGTTGTTTTGGCTTCTTTAAAACGAATCGCAGATCTACGGGCTTGAAAATCTCCGCAACTACTACAGCTTGAAATTTCTCTATAGGCGCCGGCCCCAGGTAGCCACACTTCTAGGTCGTAGGTGCGAGCAGCTGAAAAGCCAATATCTGCGCTGCAAAGTTCAAGCACTCGATAGGGAAGTTCAAGCGCTTGCAGCACAGCTTCTGCATCAGCAGTGAGTTGCCCATGGGCTTCGCTTGATTTGTCTGGATGACAAAACCAATACAACTCAACTTTGTTGAATTGATGCAAGCGGATCAAGCCACGGGTATCCCTGCCGTAGCTGCCGGCCTCTCGGCGGAAACAAGGGGTGTAAGCCACGTATTTCAAGGGAAGCTGTTCCGCTGGGATCACCTCATCACGATGAAGGGAGGTGATGGGCACTTCCGCTGTTGGGGTTAGCCACAGATCGTCGTCTGCGCAGCGGAAACTTTCGTCGGCAAATTTGGGTAGCTGGCCTGAGCCGGTGAGGCTGGCGCTATTAACCAAAATTGGAGGCAAAACCTCTCGATAACCCTTGCGGCCATGGAGATCAAGCATGAAATTTATCAATGCCCGCTCTAGCCGTGCGCCCATTCCCAGCAGGGTTACAAATCGGCTTTGAGCGATACGTACAGACCTTTCAGTTTCAAATAAACCAAGCCGCTCACCTATTTGCCAATGCTCTTCAAGGCCTTTTTCTTGCCTGGGTGAACCCCAGCGTTTGATTTCAACATTATCGGCTTCGCTTTTGCCATCAGGGGTTTGCGCCGATGGCAAATTGGGCAAAGTTAATAGTTGTTCTCGCAGCTCAACTTCCAGGGATTTTCCTTCTTCCTCTAAAAGCGCTACTTGATGCTTAACATTATTTCCCTGATCCCGCAGGTTTTGTAGCTCAGGGCTATTTGGGGATACACCAGCTTTAATTTGCTGCCCCATTTCTCGGCCGATGCGGTTGCCTTCGGCTTGCAGATTGCTGCGCTTTTCCTCTACGTCTCTCAACTGCTTGGCACTTTGCTGCAGCGATGAAATATCTAGGCTTTTACCCCTGCGTTGAAGCTGATTAGCAATCAGCTCGGGGTTATCACGCAGCAGGCGCTGATCCAGCACGGGCCAAGGGCATTTGCATCGAGCCTAGGGGCTGGTGTTAGAGCCAATCTCTAGAGCACTTGCACCACTTCACTAACTTCGGGGATTGCTTCGCGCAACTTGCGCTCGATGCCCATTTTTAGGGTCATGGTGCTACTTGGGCAGGAACCACAAGCCCCCTGCAAACGCACCTTCACGATTGGTCCGTCGATTTCCACCACCTCCACATTGCCGCCGTCGGCCATTAGATAAGGACGCAGCTCATCGAGGGTGCGCTCCACGTTTTCAAGGGTGAGGGCTTGAAGATCACTACTCATGGCTACAGGTGCAGATATAAGTAAATCTTAGGTTCCTAAGGCAATCGGCGGCCCAATTGGAATGGGCCATCGAAAAATAGAAGCGGTTTGCTTACTAGGATCTTGGTATGACAGACGCTCCTGTTTCACGGATTCGCAATTTCTGCATAATTGCCCATATCGACCATGGCAAATCAACCCTGGCCGATCGCTTGTTGCAAGACACCGGCACGGTGGCAGCCCGCGATATGCAAGCTCAGTTCCTCGACAACATGGAACTGGAGCGAGAGCGGGGCATAACAATCAAGCTTCAGGCCGCTCGCATGGAATACAAAGCAGCTGATGGTGAAAATTACATTCTTAATTTGATAGATACTCCGGGTCATGTGGATTTTGCTTATGAGGTGAGCCGCAGCCTTCAAGCCTGTGAAGGAGCACTGCTGGTGGTGGATGCCAGCCAGGGGGTTGAAGCGCAAACCTTGGCGAATGTTTATTTGGCTTTAGAAAATGATTTAGAAATAATTCCAGTGTTAAATAAAATCGATTTACCCGGTGCTGATCCCGAACGAATTGGTAGGGAAATTGAAGAGATTATTGGCCTAGATATATCAAAAGCAGTTCATTGTTCTGCAAAGACTGGTATTGGCGTATCGGAAATATTGCAAACAATTGTTGATCGCGTGCCGGCGCCAGCAGATCGTGTGGAAGAGCCTTTAAAAGCATTGATATTCGACTCTTACTATGATCCTTATAGAGGAGTTATTGTTTACTTCCGTGTTATCAGTGGGCGGCTAGCAAAGAAAGATAAAGTTTTACTTATGGCAAGTAAGAAAACCTATGAATTAGATGAAGTAGGGATAATGGCTCCCGATCAACGGCAGGTTCAAGAACTACATGCCGGGGAAGTGGGTTATTTTTCTGCCTCAATTAAAGCTGTTGCTGATGCCCGCGTTGGCGATACCATCACCCTTGCTTCAAACCCAGCGGCCGAAGCACTTCCGGGTTACACAGAAGCGAAACCGATGGTTTTTTGCGGATTGTTTCCAACAGACGCCGACCAATATCCTGATTTAAGAGAAGCGCTGGATAAGTTAAAACTTTCAGATGCGGCTCTGAAATATGAGCCGGAAACCAGCAGTGCAATGGGATTTGGCTTCCGCTGCGGTTTCCTTGGTTTGTTACACATGGAAATTGTGCAGGAACGTCTTGAGCGCGAATATGATCTGGATTTAATTGTTACTGCTCCATCAGTTATTTATCAAGTAAATATGCTTGATGGCAGCATTCAGATGATTGATAACCCCGCAACTCTGCCGGAGCCGCAGGCGAGAGCATCGATAGCAGAGCCCTATGTAAAGCTTGAAATCTATGCGCCTAATAGTTACAACGGTGCATTGATGGAGTTGTGTCAGGAGCGTCGTGGTGCATTCATTGATATGAAATACATAACCACCGATCGAGTTGCATTGCACTATGAGATGCCTTTGGCTGAAGTTGTTACAGATTTCTTTGATCAAATGAAAAGCCGAACTAAAGGATATGCATCTATGGAATACAGCTTAATTGGCTATCGAGAGAATTTCCTGGTGCGGCTTGATGTGTTGATTAATGGTGAAAAAGCAGATCCTCTAACTACTATTATCCATCGAGATAAGGCCTATAATGTTGGCAAGGCACTTGTTGAAAAGCTTAAAGAACTAATACCACGGCAACAATTTAAAATTCCGTTACAAGCATCAATTGGAAGCCGTATTGTTGCAAGCGAAAGTATAAGTGCAATTCGTAAAGATGTACTTGCTAAATGCTACGGCGGTGATATTTCAAGAAAGAAGAAGCTTTTACAGAAGCAGGCAAAAGGTAAGAAACGTATGAAAGCTATGGGCAAAGTTGATGTTCCGCAAGAAGCGTTTATGGCTGTGCTCAAACTGAATCAGTAGAAGCGCAACAGCCGCCCCTATTTGGGGAATCATGGTTGTATTCGCTTGATTTGGCAGGTGGTTTGCAATGGTAAAAATCAAGCAGCTCAATCGCTCCACCACTGGTTTTGCCTTGCCGCTTGTTTTGATCTTGGGATCTTTATTGATTTGCAGCTCACTTTCTCTGCAATCGATGGCGATGCAATCAAGGGCCAAAGGAATTCAGCTCTGGCAAGAGGGGCAGTTAAACGATGGCTTCTTAACTGCTGCAATGGCTTTCGTTGCTGCTGCGCGCCACGGCGAATCCAGCCCCAATCAATCCCTTGCTGCCGGAATATTTCAACTGGAAAGCTGGCAAGGTTCGGCCTACGGCCCAGCGCAATTAAAAGTGCAACGCTTGAGCTCAGCTGGCAAGCCAATGCGAAGCCGTTCATTTCAGCTAAGCAGCGAAGCCAAACTCAAGCCGGTTTCGCCTTAACGGAGCTATTGATAAGCAGCATTTTATTAGCAATGTTTTGCACTACTGGCCTCCAGCTATTAAATATCACCAATGATATGGCCCTGCAAGGGAGAAAACAATTAGCGATTTTAATCTGGATGGATCGACAATTGCAGCGAGATGAAGGGGTGTTGCGTCGTTTGGTGCCCGCCCACAGTATTGATTGTGGTGATATCAATTTGATTTCGCAGCAAAGAAGTAGCCTGCTGCCACAATTAGAGGCAGCAGGCCTTCTGCCAAGTAGCGATATTTTGCTGCAGAATGTCTTATTGGAAAGGCGTGTGCAGGTAAAAGATGATCAATTGCTGGTTGCCCTAAGTAGTGCTACACCTATGCCGCAACGGCGTGAGCGGCGCTACAACCTTGAAGCTTTAGGAGTATGTAAAATTTGAACCTAAGTGAAATTTTGGTAACTGTAATAATCACTGCCGTGCTCAGCAGTGTTTGCTTGGTAAGCGCCCAGGAACCGTTGGCGCGTCAAGAACTTGAAAACGCCAGTAGGGAGCTATGGCTAGGTCTTGAGCGCGCCCGCAAGCAGGCGGAACAGCAAGGTGCCCCCTGCGCTTTAGAGCTTGGGCCAACGGGATGGCAGGCTCCTGGGCTTGGGAATTTCGCTAGCTGTAATGATGCAGAAGTTAAAATAATGGAGGCTGGTGTGAATTCAAAGCTACAGCTGAGTAATAATTTTGCTGCCCCACTAATTTTCACCCCTAACGGCCTTGTTCTTGGCGGGGGTACGATTTTGCTTGCTCATTCAGGTATTAATTTACGGCGGTGTATGGTGATTAGTTTGCCTTTAGGTATTACTCGAATTGGTAAGTATAGCAAGGCTGCTTGTCTGCCAGATGGCTAAGTCTTCAGGATTTTCTTTGCTGGAGTTGTTGATCGCCAGCAGCCTTGGCTTAGTGGTTGTTGTGATAGTAATGAACTCTCTTTTTGGTGAAGGAGCGCTGGGGTTGCGCCTAAGCCGAGCCCTGCGGGAACGTGAAGCTTTAGGCCGCGCAAATGCTTTGATTAAAGGCGATTTAGAACGAGGCAAGGCAGTTGTTGTAGATCCCAGAATTAATACTTTGCCTATATCTTGTGGATTATCAGGCCGTGTAGCAGTGCTGCATATAGTTGATCAAGATGGAAAACTCACCACCTACAGCGTTGGCAAG
Source organism: Synechococcus sp. Cruz CV12-2-Slac-r (assembly GCF_024346075.1). Classification (GTDB taxonomy): domain Bacteria; phylum Cyanobacteriota; class Cyanobacteriia; order PCC-6307; family Cyanobiaceae; genus Synechococcus_D. Next base: position 10,269 of record NZ_JAGQEK010000010.1, on the reverse strand, counting down.
CCAAGCGAAGCGATTTGGCGTGGCTGGGTGTTGATGCGATGTGGCAGGGCTTTTCGCAGTGATGGCTCACTAAATAACGTGGCTGCCTTCCAAAATCGCGTGGTAATTGATGGCCTCGATCCATCCCCTGAAGTTTGGAGTGGCTGCGCGCTTCCTCAAGGTGTAGTTATAGGAGCTAGTGCCGCTTTGCCCCTAGCCGCATGCGTGGAAAGCTTGAGTGGCACAGTGCAATGGCAATTAAGGCAACGTTTCCAAAGCCAAAAAATTAAAGCTGATTCCAGCGCTGTGCTTTCGGAGTAATAAAAAACATCAGTGGGTTTTTAGCCCACTGATGAAAAGGTGATTTAAATAAAAAGATTGATTCTTATTTAGATTTCAGAATAAGAAATCAAGCCGTCGCTTGATTTTACAGTGGCCACGCATTTTTTCCCTGAACTGATTGATATTGAGCCACATTTTGCGCCACTGCTTTTGGCGATTGCAGTGGTGTAGTTGATATTAGCTTCAGGGGCTGTTGAAATATCGCCACCGTTGCAATCGCCGGAAATTGCTAAACCTGTATTTGTATTTTCAGCAGTGCCGCTTGCATAGGCGGATGGATATGGACCTTCTGCAATGATTGCGGAAGAGCACTCCCGCGCAAGGCCGGCGAGTTCAGCTATTTGTGTATTTAATTTTGCCTTATCTTTTACCCCCATAAATTGAGGTAAAGCCACGGAACTAAGTACCCCAACAATTACAATTACCACCATTAATTCCACCAAGGTAAAACCCTTTTCCAGCCTTTTCAAGGCTTTTTTATTACCTGTAACCTGCATCAACTTGTTGATTGCAATAGACATTTTAGTCGCCCGGTTTATGCCGGAAGAAACAGCATTTTTAATGTGCCCCGATCGAATGCTCTGTTGCAGTTCTTGAGTTAGCCTTTAGCAATGCTTTTCCAGCGTTTGCAACTGGCGTGGTCTTGGAGGCCCCGCAGTCTTTCTGCCCGGCTTGCCAGGGTGGGGGTGTGGCTTGTGATCATCTACTGCCTGGTTGCTTTATTAACCGGTCCCTTGATTCACTTTGGCTTCCTAAGTAATCCAAATGTTGGTTTGGATAATCCTATTTATGCCCAGCCAAGTTGGAGCCATCTTTGTGGTACAGATCGTTTGGGCCGCGATGTTTGCAGCCGCACTCTTGCTGGGGCTGGAGTAGCTCTTCAGGTGGTGCTGAGCGCTCTTTTAGTGGCCTTGATTATTGGGGTGCCATTGGGAATGTTAAGCGGCTACCTCGGCGGCTATGTGGATCGCTTGCTGGTTTTATTGATGGACACGCTCTACACCTTGCCGGTGTTGCTATTGAGTGTTGTGCTCGCTTTTTTACTGGGGAAAGGGCTTCCAAATGCAGCAGCTGCTCTTTGTGTTGTGTATGTGCCCCAGTATTTCCGGGTTGTGCGTAATCAAACGGCTTCCGTAAAAGCAGAACTTTTTGTGGATGCAGCTAAAAGCCTTGGGGCAGGGCCTCTCTGGATCATGCGCCACTATTTACTGCGCAACGTGATCACTTCTGTGCCTGTTGTACTCACCTTGAATGCCGCTGATGCTGTTTTGGTGCTGGGGGGGCTCGGATTCCTTGGCCTCGGGCTACCCGACAACATCCCCGAATGGGGAGCTGATTTGCAGCAGGCCCTTACCGCTTTACCCACCGGCATTTGGTGGACAGCTCTCTACCCCGGCTTAGCGATGTTTGTGCTTGTGTTGGGTTTGTCTTTTCTTGGTGAGGGCATAGACGCCTGGGTGAGCGGCTCAGAAACTAAAATCTGATTAGATTGGTGTTACCCATTGGTTGATATGGCAATTTTCGTATCGATGCTGCTTGTGGCCATAGCCGCGCTGCTTTGGAACCTAGGTAGGCGTAATGCCGATGACGCGATGGGGGTGCTTGAAAAAATCATTGCTGTTGTATTCCTCGTAATTAGCTTGTTTGTTGGAGGCCTACATCAACTTTTGGGCTTTGGTTTATTAATGTTTGCCCTTAAGTTGCCGAGGGCTCGAATAAATCAAGCGCCGTTTCCCGCTGCTAACAATAACGAAATTTTCTTGCCTTTTTAGAGAATTTATTAGTATTAATTCATTATTTGATTTAGTTCAGCAGCGCAACTTTAATGTTCTTGGTAGTTGTTCAATAATTTCTCCCACCTTGTTTAAAATTGGATAGGGCCTTTGGATATCGTTGCACCAACTAGCTACTTGCGGATATGACCATTCAAATAAAATCTTTTCGTATTGATCAGGGGTTAAACCCTCCCCATTGCAAGGCACGAGTTCTGCTTGTTGTCTTTGCCGCAGGGCCTCAAATAGCAATATCGCCGCTGCAACACTCACATTTAAAGATTGCACCATGCCCCCCATTGGGATGAATATGGATTGATCCACTACGGCACTGGCGGTGTCAGTTAATCCCCATTTTTCTGCTCCCAACACAAAAGCGGTGGGTCCTGTGAAATCACACTGGCGATAATCGATGGCGTTTACGCCCAATTGGGTGCCAAATAAGCGAAACCCCTGTTGCCGTAAATGTTGGCAGGCATTTTCTATTGAGCTGTGATCTCGCAATGGCACCCATTTTTGGCTCCCCTGGGCGGTGCTGTTGAAGGTGCGCACCCTGCCTTTGAGGCTCACAACATGGGCTTCCAACGCTCCCACTGCATCGCAACTGCGCAGGATGGCAGAAAGGTTGTGGGGTTTCTCTACCCCTTCCAACAGCACAGTGAGATTTGCCATGCGGCCATTGAGCACTGCCTGCAATCGCTCAAAGCGTTTAGGCAAAAGGGGCATCGACCAACTGCTATTTGATGCTGCAGCGTATTCACCAGCGTCTTTAATGCAGATCCCACCTGTTCAACAACCTTGACTGCTGATCCTGCCCCCATTGGTGTGTTGCCCAGATTGGTGGCATGGCGTGTTTTGGAGGCAGTGGGTGATGGTGCCTATGCCGATTTGGCGTTGGAGCGAGAATTCAAACGGCAGCCACTGCCAGCTTTAGACCGTGCAATGGCAACGGAGATCAGCTATGGGGCCATCCGGATGCGCAGGCGGCTTGATTGCTGGATCGATCGTTTTGGCAAGGTGCCAGCTTTGCGCCAACCGCCAAGGTTGCGTTGGTTGCTGCATGTGGGCTTACAGCAACTTCTAGCGATGGATCGGGTTCCGGCTTCTGCAGCCGTAAGTACTGCTGTTGATCTAGCCAAACGCGAGCGTTTGGCTTCCCTTGCACCGGTGGTAAATGGAGTGTTGCGAAGTGCTGCTCGGGCGATTGCCGCAGGGGAACAACTGCCCCTACCGGAGAATCCCCAAGCCCGCTTAGCGCTTGAGCAATCCTGGCCCGATTGGTTGGTAAATGAACTTTGGAGCAGCATTGGAGCGGAACGCACCCAAAACCTTGCGGCAGCAAGCAACATCACCCCTGCTTTGGATTTAAGGGTTAATCCTCTACGCAGCACTGTGGAAGAGGTATTGGCGGCCTTTGCTCAGGTGGGAGTGCTGGCGACTGCATTGCCAAATCAAGCCTGCGGCTTAACTTTTTTGCAACGGCCCGGCCCCCTAACGCAACTGCCTGGCTACAAGGAGGGGCATTGGTGCGTTCAAGATCGCGCCGCCCAAACAATTGCACCGCTTTTGGATCCTCAGCCGGGCCAAAGGGTGTTGGATGCCTGCGCTGCCCCGGGCGGTAAAACAACCCACCTAGCAGAATTAATGGGGGATAAAGGCGAGCTAATTGCCCTAGATCGTTCAGCCTCGCGGCTTGAGCGCGTACGTGAAAATGCACTACGGCTGGGGCATACCTGCATCCGCACGGCAGTGGCTGATGCCGTTGCCCTTGATGAATTGGAAAAGCAAGGGCAACTATTTGATCGCGTGTTGCTGGATGTGCCTTGTTCTGGCTTGGGAACATTGGCTCGTCATGCTGATGCCCGTTGGGGCTTAAAAGCAGAAATGTTGCCTGAATTGGTTGAGCTGCAACGGCAGCTCTTAGAGCAGGGAGCGCGTTTGCTGGCCCCTGGCGGACGCCTCGTGTATGCCACTTGCACCCTTAATCCCTCTGAGAATCAACAACAAGTGCAGCGATTTCTGCAGGGTTATCCCAATTGGCATTTGCTGGAACCAGAAAACACTTTTTGGCCTAGTGCAGAGCTGGGTGGTGATGGTTTTTATGGGGCTTTACTCGGTAATTCGGGCGGGGGTGGATCAACAACTGGCGCAGGTGGTGGTGGTACTGGAGGGGCTGTTGTTGGCGCTGGAGCAACTTGATCTATGGGTCCTGGGATCGGGGCCGCATTATTGGGATCGCTATAAGGGTTGTTGTTGGGCTCATCTTGGTTGTAAAAACGAGTTGCTGGATCTTGATAAACGGGTGCCTCAGCAGGTGTTCCAGGTGCTTTGAAGCTGCGATTTAGTAGCGGTTTTGGTGGAAATTGCTTAACCGGCATGTCTTTCACTATCGGCTGCATGAACTGATTCCAGGCCCAGGCAGCCTGGGCACTGCTACTGCCGGTTTCCCTGTTGTTGTCGTAGCCAAACCACACACCAGTGGTGAGTTGCGGAATTGAACCGATGAACCAAAGATCGCGGGCGCCTTCCGAGGTGCCTGTTTTACCCGCTACTGGCCGATCAGCTAGGGCTGCAGGTGCGCCGGTTCCACCACTCACCACCCTTTGCAACATCCACATCACAGTGTCTGCGGTGTCGCTATCAACCGCCCTGCGGCCGCGATCGCTATGGGTGTTGCGAGCCCAGATCGTGCGGCCATCAAGGCCGCTGATGCTTTCAAACGGAGTGGGGGGGATGTAGATCCCGCGATTATTGATGGCTGCGTAGGCGGCAGTCATATCGAGCACGGTTTGCTCGTAGGCGCCAATGGCTAATGGGTAGTAGCGCCCTAAAGGTCTTGTGATGCCAAGGGAGCGGGCGTTGTTAATAACAGCATCAAAACCAACCTTTTCTAGAAGCTGCACCGCAACGGTGTTTAGTGAATTTTGTAAGGCATCTGCCATAGAAACTGCACCGAAATAACGATCACCAAAATTCTTGGGGCAATAGCCGCTCCAGCAGCGAGGAGCATCAATAAAAATTTGTTCTGGTTTAATTCCAGCTGCCACTGCAGCTGTGTAGTCGAAAAGCTTGAAGGTGGAACCAGGGGAGCGCAGGGCTTGGGTGGCACGGTTGAACTGGCTCTTTTGAAAATCTCGGCCCCCCACCATCGCCCGCACTAAACCAGTGCCTGGCTCTAGCGAAACCAGGGCTCCCTGCAGGTCGCCGTAGGTGTTTTGATCAATTACTTTTTGAGCAATCTTTTGCCAGTTGGAATTTAAACTGGTGCGGATTGTGAGCCCGCCAAGTTCCAGCTGTTCTGGGGTGAGCACCTTTGGCAATTCTTGGGCTACCCAACTGGTGAAGTAAGGCGCAGCACTATTCCAATGCTTTGGAAGAGCTGGTTTCAACAACAAAGCTGTGGCATTTGCCCTTTCCAGCTGTGCTGTATCAATAAATCCAGCTTCTGCCATGCGCTTGAGCACGATTGAACGCCGCTCCAAAGCAAGCTGAGAATTCACAAGAGGTGAATAAACCGAAGGCGCAGGTGGCAAACCTGCGATCAGAGCCGCTTCCGGCAGGGTGAGCTGATTAGGTGATTTTGAAAAATAAACCCAAGCTGCATCTGAAACTCCGTAGGCACTGGAGCCTAAGTACACATTATTGAGGTATTGCTCTAGTATTTGTTGCTTGCTAAGTTGCCTTTCTAGCTTAAAAGCAAGCGCTGCTTCTTTTAATTTGCGAAGTAAGGTGCGATCTTGATTTAAAAATACAACTCTTGCTAATTGCTGGGTGATTGTGCTTGCCCCCTGCTCCACGGATCGATTTGAAATATTGGTCATTATTGCCCTACCAATACCAATAATATCAACGCCATTATGTTGATAAAAACGACGATCCTCTGCTGCAATAAATGCTCGCTGAATTAATAAAGGCATCTGCCCATTTGCTACTTTTTCTCGGGTGGCGGGCCCTAGCTTTTGCAGCACTTGGCCATCGGCGGATAGCACCGTTACGGTGCCAGGCCGGCTGAAACTGGCAATCCGGCTGGCATCTGGCAACAGGCCATCAAACCCTTGCATCACTGCAGAACTTGCAGCAGCAGTGGCAGCGCCAGCAGCTGCAGCAGCAAATGCTGCAAGCAGTAATTGCTTACGCCGCTTCTTTAGGGGCACGCTCTTGATCCCCATAGCTAGCCAGTGCTACCAAAGCCACTATGGCCAAGAGCTAAAGCGGTAACCAGCATTCCAATTACAAGAAAAGGCTGAGCACTTGCTTGATACTTAACATCAAACAGCACCGGATCCCGTAGTAACCAGATGTCTTGAAAGGTTATTTGGGGAATTATTAATAAGGTGAGCAGCACTGCAGCTAGGTGTTGGCCGAGTACAACTAAGGCCACCACCATTGCGATTTGAAATAAATCGATCATCGCAGCACTGATCCAACTCGCCTTCTTTACCCCAAACACCACGGGTAGGGATTGCAAACCGAGTGCTTTGTCGCCCGCCACACTTTTGAAATCGTTCACCACAGCAATCCCAAGCCCTGCAAGGGAATAGGCGAGGGTAAGGGCAGCGGTAGCCCAGCTGAGCTCACCAAAAAGAGCCTGCCCTGCCCACCAAGGTAAAGCGATATAGCTAGCTCCAAGGGCGTAATTACCAAGCCAGCCGTTTTGTTTCAGCTTTAAAGGAGGAGCTGAATAAATAAAACTCATAAAGGAGCCCCCCAGGGCCAGTAAAAGCAAGATGGGGCGATCATGTTGCGCCCAACGATCAAGGCCCCAGGCTGCAGCTAACCCAGCCAGGAGCAGCAGCCATATCTGCACTTTTACCTGCCATAGGGCAATTGCTCCGGATGGAATAGGTCGATAGGGCTCATTAATTGCATCAATATCGCGGTCGTAGTAGTCGTTAATAGTTTGGGTAAAGCCAGCCAAAAGCGGGCCACTCATCACCATGCAGGCAAGTGATGCGAGGTTGTCTTGAAGGGTCCATTGGAAGTGTCCGCTGGCAGCAGCACCGCAGATCACACCCCAGATAAGTGGTATCCAGGTAACCGGCTTCATCAGTTGCAAGCGCAACTTCCAGATGTTTTGGCTGCCGCTGGCACCCTTCATGCCAAGTAATTGCCTGGCGCCACCACCACTGGGGGCTTCTGGATTAGGGCTGTTGCTCACAGCAGCGGGCTCAAAAAAGGGTTGGGGCTTAGAGAAATTAAGGCTTAGAGAGCAGCGATTTCATCTTCAAAAAACCAGCTCTGTGCTCCCCCATCAAGCTTCACTTGAACGCCCACGCCACTGCCATCAGTCATTTTGAAACCGGTTACAGAACCTGTTGGATCTGTGAGTAGCAACTTCACCAGATCAGCAGAGATGCGATCTCGCACGCGAGTGATGGTTACCCGAGTGCCAAGGGTGATGGCAACTGAAGTGGCGGCCTGAGACACTATTTATGCTTACTGAATTCCCCGTAAACCTTACCAGTGCAATCTCCGTTTACCTCTTTCAAAGCGCAAACCCGTGGTTGCTAAACGGATCATTCCCTGCCTAGACATAGCCTCCGGCCGTGTGGTGAAGGGGGTTAATTTTGTTGGCTTAAGGGATGCTGGCGATCCGGTGGAACTGGCTTGTCGCTACGACGCAGCTGGCGCCGATGAGCTGGTTTTTCTTGATATTGCTGCCACATATCAAGGTCGCGACACTCTTATTGAGCTGGTGAAACGCACAGCAGAACAATTATTTATTCCTTTCACCGTTGGAGGTGGCATTAATTCTGTGGATGGAATCACAGAACTGCTGCGGGCCGGAGCAGACAAAGTGAGCTTGAATTCTGCTGCAGTAGCAAAGCCTGAATTGATCACAGCTGGGGCACGCCGTTTTGGCTCCCAGTGCATCGTTGTTGCCATTGATGGCCGCCGCCGCGATGGCGGAGGTTGGGACGTATATGTAAAAGGAGGCCGGCAAAACACCGGTTTAGATTTGCTTGCCTGGGCCCAAAAAGTAGTGGCCTTAGGTGCGGGTGAAATTTTGCTCACCTCCATGGATGGAGATGGCACTCAGCAGGGCTACGACTTGGAGCTCACCGCTGCAGTGGCAGCTGCGGTGCCGGTGCCTGTGATCGCATCAGGTGGGGCCGGTTGCTTGGCAGACATTGAAGCGGTGCTGATCAAAACCGGTGCTTCAGCCGCCTTGCTTGCTTCTTTATTGCATGATTCAATTTTAACGGTAGAGCAAATTAAGAATCATCTTCTCAGTTGTAATTTAGCGATAAGGCCAATAAATCAGCTTTTAGTTTAGTATTAATAAGCTATGAGCTTTTTGAAAGTTTTCGAAGTGGTATCTGCCGGCCATTCCAATTGGGCAACTGCTATCTGCATAGCCATGGTGCTAGCTGTGGTGGCGCTGGTGGCTTGGGCTTTAAGATTGATGCAAGCAGCTAATGAAAAGCAAGAATTTTCTTTAATGTTGGCAGGCTGCATGGTGTGTTCTGCTGCAGTTGGTTTGGCGTTGGTAATGGTGATTACTCTTGCCGGACCCCATGCACCATTAGTTCATGTATTTCAGTGAATGAAACCAAAGCGGTGCGCAGTTTATTTGAACAAGTGGCGCCGCATTACGACAGCTTCAATGATTTATTTAGTTTCGGCTTGCATAGAGTTTGGAAACGTCAAGCACTGGCGTTAGTTAAACCAAAGCCGGGGGAACGCTGGCTAGATCTTTGTTGTGGCACTGGTGATCTTGCTTTAGTGCTGGCTAATTACTTAAGGCCTGGCGGTGAGGTGCTGGCTGTCGATTCAGCGGCAGCGCCCCTTGCGATAGCGAGGCAGCGTTCTGCCCGCATGCCTTGGTTGCAGATCAATTGGTTGCAGGCTGATGTGTTGAATTTGCCAGCGATTAATACTGGTTTTGATGGAGCGGTAATCGCTTACGGATTGAGAAATCTTGCGGATCCAGGCAGGGGTTTGGAAGTATTAAAACGTTTATTGCATCCCAGTGGCCGTGGGGTTGTGCTGGATTTCAATCCCAGCGAAGGTTTTGCAGGGATTCTGCGGCAATGGGCCCTTGCTGGGGTGGTGGTGCCGGTTGCTCGCCAGGTGAGCCTAGGCGAACAATACTCTTACTTAGAAGAAAGCATTGCTCGATTTCCAGATGGTATTGAGCAAGAAAAATTGGCTATCAAAGCTGGCTTTAGTGCCGCTCAACACCGCAGCTTGGCGGGAGGGCTTATGGGTGCTTTGATGCTGCAGTGCTAGCCCAGAAGGGGTGCTAGAATGAGAATCATTCTCGCGAATGCGGCGCTTTGCGCTATCCGTCCTTTTTGTGTGTGAGAACCATGAATGCATTTCGAAAGCTATTGCTTGCTCCATTTGTAATGGGAGTGGTTGCGCCATTGGCGAGCCAGGCTCAAAGCTTAGATATGGGGTCTGTTAATCGCTATCAAGAACAACAATATATCGACAAGATGCTGGCGATAGAAGCCCAGATGGGCCAGGTAACAAGTGTTAGCCAATTTTCTGATGTGCAACCAACAGATTGGGCATATCAGGCATTGTCGAACTTGGTTACTAAATATGGCTGCGTAGCTGGCTATCCAAATGGCACGTTTAAAGGCAAACAAGCGATGACTCGCTACGAGGCAGCGGCATTGCTGAATGCTTGCTTGGATAGTGTTACGGAGATGACAGAACAGGTAAAACGCTTACTGAAGGAATTTGAAAAAGAGCTAGCTGTATTAAAAGCAAAAGTTGATGGCTTAGAAACAAAAGTTTCAGATCTTGCTGCAACCCAGTTTTCAACTACCACAAAGTTGAAAGGTCAAGCAGTGTTTTGGCTTGGCACAGCAAAGTTCGATGGCGCTAATAAGGGAACAAGCCCAGAAGCCCAAGTGGGCGCTGGGATATTTGAATCGGCAGTATTTAAAAACGCCGTTCAAACCAATGCCTATAGCGTTACCCCCGGTGGCGCCAGCTATTCAGCAACGGGCACACCAACTGGCAGCGTAGAAGCCTTTACCAAGGCAGCCACCTGGACCGGTGGCGCAGGCTCAGCTTCCATTGGAGTTGTGGGTCAACCAGGCACAACCTTGAGTAATTATGTTGGAGGCACTTTCTTTACTCCTAACCTCTCAGTTGCTGGTTTGCGTTCTAATGGTTTTTTAAATAACGCCTTGCCAAACGGCACGGTTGTTACTTCAGA
>NZ_JAGQEK010000001.1 GCF_024346075.1 Synechococcus sp. Cruz CV12-2-Slac-r | reverse complement strand
CGGAGGTGAAACGCTGCAGCGGCAACGATAGTTGGGGGGTAGCCCCCTGCAAAAATAGCTCGATGCCAGGTAAAAATTTCCTTTTTAAATTAGTGCTTGAATTAGCGCTAATTCCCCAGCCACCTTCTAAAGGTGGCTTTTTTTGTGCTACACCTAATGCAGATTTCTTTTACCCATGGCTGATCAAACAGTTGCTAAGTTCGTAGCCAAACTCTCTAACGATAACGTTCTGAAAGCCAGGCTGGAATCCGCCAATTTAGCTGAGCTTTTGTTGATTGCAGAAGAGCATAATCTTCAATTTGGTCATGCTCATGATTTATATGCCCGTGCTAAGCATTCCATGGAATTATGGGGTACAGCTCCAAATAGCACTGCACCAGTTGGAGATCCTATTCCAGTTGTATCCAGTTTTATTGAGCAAGTAAAAGCAAATCCTGGTTTGCAAGAAAAGCTTGAATCTGCTGATTTAGAGGAGTTGCTTGCTATCGCTAAAACCTATGATCTAGATTTTGGCCATGCTGATTCCATCTACACCACAGCTAAAAGTGAATTGGAAATTTGGTGATTTCGTCAATATTACATTCAATTTAATCTGCGCTTGCTAGAACAGATCTGTAAATTTGCACTCTTTAGATGAGCCAAGCAAATCTCGACCTCTTTTTGGCAGAAGCTCGTAAAAGTCAAGCACTTTCCGATCAGGTGCGAGCTGCCCGCAGCCATGCTGAATTAATTAAGTTGGCGGCTAATAGTGGCCATGACTTAAGTAAGGCAACTGTTGTTCGCCATCATCTGCATCGCTTAGCTGGGCGCAGTGATTCTGAACTTGAAAGCCTTGGCGAGCATGTATTTAATGATGATTTTGGTGATGTATTCTTAGGCAAGTTCATTTAACTAAAGCCTTAAGAGCTAAATTCACTATTGTATTGATTAAAGCTACGCTTACTCCTTGGTTCATTACCTGCTGAGCGGCCGGTTGCTTTAGCAAGTGCCTGTTCAATTTCGGCTTCATTCATATTTCCTTGCCCACTAAATAGTACGTTTGTTGAAGCATCTATCACTACAATTTGTGGTACCATCCCATTCCAGTAATGATTTGGAGAAGTATTAGGAGCACTGGGATCTACTTTATATGGATCACTTGGAAGTGCAATTAATTCAACATCTTTGCCCCATCTACCTTGTAAATCTGATAGTAAAGGAGCGAAACGTTTGCTTGAATTATTATCATCTAAATAAAATGCAAGCAGTATTGGTTTTTTTAATTTCACCGCCTCTTCTAGGCTTGTGCTTGGTGGAACTAAAGCGCCATTGCCGGCATATAGCGCAAATATATTCCCATCATAGCTGTTGGTATTAATATCAGCGATAGCAGATGGTGGAGCTGCTAAGAATAATAGAAAAGAGAGAATTAAAGCATATGTTGCATTTAAGACACTGTGCTTGTTGCTTTGCATGATTAGAAATTCTGAAATGTTGGTTTAGAGTTTATCGCCGCTAAGCGCCGAGTTTTGAATTCCTTTACCTAGTCCCTGCATAATACCTCTACCAATAAGTCCGATCGCACGTCCCAACACCCTTGTTAATAAAAGCACCATTAATGTGCCAATGCGGTTGATAAGGATTTCAAGTTGCGGTGCTAGGGCGTCTCTTGCTTCTAAAAGAATTGTGATCGCCTGTTGCCACCAGCTGAGTGTTTTTAGTTCATGATCCCGAGGTTCTATTAAAACTTGGGAGCACCATTTACCGGCACGTATTGTGTAGAGAGTCCTTTTACTTTCATAAATAGCAACAGGTCTTACAAATAAACTTTGCCAACGTTCAATTGAATTAAGCCGATTGCGTAAGCGATCTAATTCTCTAGTGGGTAGAAATTTTGCGGGTAGCATTGTTCTGCGTAGTTCTGGCCAGCCGCTGCATGCTTCCAAAACTTCTTTAGCGATTCGTTCTGCGCTTCTTAGGAGCCAATTGCTAAGTAGAGTTTGTAGATGTAAGAGCGCATAAGGCTGGTCTGGTGCCATTAATTGACCATTTATGAGTAATGGCTTTCCATCAATTAAGGCCATTAAAATAGGGTATAGAGAGCAAAGATCCGGATCTTCATCTTGAAGATTTGAAGTTTGGAGCAATGTGTCGGCAAGGCGAACAAGGCTGCCTTCTTTAGGCATCTGAGTGTATGGCCCCACTAATTGAAGTAGAGCTCGTTGTCTGAGTAATAGTTGTTGATTAAGCCATAAGTCAACAACTGAACTTTCCATATTTGTTTTTTCTAGTGAGATTTTCTCAACAAGAATCTTAAATTCATTTAGCAAGCATTCGAATAAATTTTGGCGCCGCTCTGGTAGCAAAGCCTCAAGCGCTAGCAGCTGGTTCGATTCATCTGCTACTAAATCTTTACAGCTGTTTGCTAAATTTAGTTGAAGTTGACCAAGTAAATTAATACCACCGCGCTGAGGCAGCCAAATGTGTAGATTCTCTTTGCTTTCATGATTTTCTATTTGAACGTTTTCGCTGGATCCTCCCCAGATGAAATGTAATATTTTGCGGGCCATACGCAGTTCTCTTAAACGTCCGTACATTACAAAAGTAAATAACCCTGATCCCCTTTCAGTTGCAATGCATTGAAGGATTCGATTTATTTCCCGTTCTACTTGCATCAAACCACTGTTCAATAAAATACAACCAAGGCCTTGATTGTAAGGGGTTTTTTGATTGTTATAGGCTCTAGTATTATTTAAATTTTCTTCTTGATTGATTCTAAATACCCTGCCACCTTTTAGTACAAGCTCCATGGCTTCACTGATTTCCGCCAAGCTGGGCTGCTCTAGCAAACCATCTACTTTAAGTTTTAATAGTAAATCCTGTTGATAATTCTTGCTGTTATTTATTATCAATATCAATGGAGTTCCCGGCTCTCGCAATCCCCATTGCTTTAACTCTTCGTTGAGAGCATTACTCGCCAGAGGATCTTGCTGTATCCAGCATATTAGCTGCAACCTTTTGGTACTTCTGGTTGGATTAGATTTATTACTTTCTTGAAGGCTTGCTTGTAAATCTATATGCCAATTTGGGTGTTTGGTTTTGAACAGCTCTATGAGGGCTTGGGCTTGCCATTGTTGCCCAACTATAAGAATTCTTTGCTTGTTTAGATCTAGCGATTCATTATTCATTTAGTTTCGCCTACCTTGTAATTGCAGGCTGTAGCTTTCGATTTTGAATCCCGTTTTAGATTCAATTGAATTGAGTAGTTCCCTGGGCAGCTCTAGGTCTAAATCATAAATATCGCCACTCTCAAGGCAGGTGATATGACTATGGGGATCGGCGCGATGCCCATAGAGCCTGCCTTGGGCCTTTTCGAGGCATTCAATTATTCCGTGGGCATGCAGCGATTCAAGATTTTGATAAACCGATGTGTGGCCTATGCAGCGTCCATTTGTATTTAGCAGCTCATATATTTCCTTTGCGCTCAAATGTGAGCCACTGCACCAAAGTATTTCCAGAACCAATTTGCGCTGTCGGCTTAGCCGCAACCCTCGGCTGCGGCAGATCTGAAAAGCGCCATTTAAATCAGCTGTTCTTATTGCCATAGCCCCATCATATGGAGCTAGCAAGTGCCTTTATTTGGATTCAGCGATGGCGGGTCTTGAAGCCTTTGGGGCCCGATCGCCAAATTTGCTTCCTGCAGATTCACTTTGCCGTCGTAGAGCGCTCTACCCACGATTACTCCCACCACCCCGTCGGCTTCTAGAGGCAACAAACTTAATAAATCAGTGAGATCGCCTATGCCCCCTGATGCGATTACTGGGGTTCCGCTCGCCTTCGCCATTAAGCGTAAAAATTGCAGATTCGGCCCTTCAAGGGTTCCATCTGTGGCTATGTCTGTGCAGATCAAAGCAGCTAAACCAATGCCGTTAAATTTTTCAGCAAGCATCGTTGCATCCACTTGGCTTGCCTGCGTCCAGCCTTTAGTTGCCACCAGCCCATTTCTGGTATCAATTCCCACCACCACCCGCTGGGGGTAACGCTGGGCCAGCTCCAGCACCAGCTCGGGTTGTTCCACTGCAACGGTGCCAAGGATTATCCGATCCACCCCGCATGAAAGTAGTTCTGCCGCTTTTGCGGCATTTCTTATGCCTCCTCCCAGTTGAACCGGAATATCAAGAGTTTCTGTAATTCGCCTCACCAAAGGATGATTTATTGGTTCCCCACTGCGGGCCCCATCTAAATCCACCAAATGCAGGCGATGCGCCCCTTGCCGCTGCCATTCCAGGGCTTGCTCAATTGGATCTGCACTGAAATGGGTAACTTTTTCGTAGTCGCCTTGATGAAGCCTTACGCATTGGCCATTTAGTAGATCGATCGCGGGAATTATTTGCATCGCAGGTTTTGTTTGTTTTGGCATTCTCGCCAAGGGAGGATGAACCCAGTCATGAGGATCCAAGAATGCGCATTTTGTTGATGGGTGGCACCCGTTTCATCGGTAAACCTTTGGTGCAGCAATTACTTGCAGCTGGTCATCAACTCACCCTTTTCACGAGGGGACGCCAGCCCATTCCCGCTGGAGTGTTGCACTTAAGCGGCGATCGCAACGTTGCTGCAGACCTGGCTCCTCTGCAAGGCCAAGCTTTTGAGGTGATTATCGATAGTTCTGGTAGGACCATGGAGGAAAGCCAAGCTGTGCTGGCTTGCACCGGCGCCCCCTCCCATCGCTTTGTATATGTGAGTTCCGCTGGCGTTTATGCCGACAGCGAACTATGGCCTTTAGATGAGGAATCTCCTCTAGATCCCTCCAGCCGCCATGCAGGAAAGGCCTGCACGGAGGATTGGTTGCGGCAGCAAGGGATTCCTTTTACCAGTTTTCGGCCCACATACATCTACGGGCCAGGTAACTACAACCCAGTTGAAAATTGGTTTTTTGCTCGCATTTGCCAGGATTTAGCGGTGCCACTCCCCGGTGATGGTTCCACCATCACTCAATTGGGCCATGTGGATGATCTAGCAATGGCAATGGCCCGGTGCCTCGAGGTAGATGCATCAATAAATCGGATTTACAACTGCACCGGCAGTAAAGGGGTGAGCTTCAGGGGCTTAGTGGCAGCAGCAGCAAGGGCCTGTGGCAAGGATCCCTCCACCGTTGAAATGCGCAGTTTTGATCCCTCTTGCCTTGATCCCAAGGCGCGCAAGGCATTTCCGTTGCGGCTTAATCACTTCTTAGTTGATGTGCATCGGCTTGAGCGGGAATTAGCTTTCACTCCTCGTTTTGATCTTGATGCCGGGCTTGCCGATAGCTTTAAAAATGATTACGGCCTGCGGCCCGATCAAAAAGTTGATTGCAGCTCCGATGCTCTCTTGTGGAAAAACTAATTACTTTTGGGCCTTAGGTAGCCCGAGGCGGAAGCAAGAGCAAGCAATAGCGATGGCCAAAACAAACACCAGCCCAGCCCCTGAATTGTGCTAACTACCTGTGGTGGCAGCCATTTTTGGGGCCAGAGCATTAAGAGTAGAGCCGCAAATTGCAGCAACGTTTTGGCCTTTCCTGCCATTGAGGCGGCGCCACCGCTGGCTTGCCCGCCACGCCAACTTGAGATCAAAAGCTCTCGGCTAATTAAAAGCCAGAGGGCCCAAAGGGGTAAACGTTGTTGTTGAGTTAGCCAGAGCAGTGGCGCTAATAAAAAAATTTTGTCGGTTAGAGGATCCAGCTGAGCACCCCAGATGCTGCCCCCACCGGCTCGGCGCGCTAGCCAGCCATCGGCCCAGTCGCTTAGGCCGCCAACCAGCAGCAGGATCCAGGCAAGGCTGGCCTGGCCTTGCCCAAGGGCAATCACCATGGGTAAACCCAATAGGGCGCGGCCAATGGTGAGCCCGTTAGCTGTAGAGCGACGGAGATTGGGGTTCATTGCCCTGCAGAATGCCTCAAGCTGAAACAGTTTTCATGGTGATGCAGCGATTGGTTTCAGAGGTGATGACAAGCCCATTGTTTACGGTGGAACTAGCTACCCCTCTGCAGGAAGCAGTTGCTTTACTAAATCAGCATCACATCAGTGCCTTGCCTGTAATTGATGCCAAAGGTGCGCTGCTGGGGGAACTTAGTGAACAGGATTTAATGGTTCGTGAAAGTGGTTTTGATGCTGGCCCCTATGTGCTCTTGCTCGACAGTGTGATCTACCTCAAAAATCCGCTGCAATGGGATAAAGAAGTGCACCAAGTTTTAGGAAATAATGTTTCTGATTTAATTAATCGCCATCCCCACACATGTGCCCTTGATTTACCTTTACCGAAAGCCGCAAAACTATTGCACAACGGTAAAACCCAGCGCTTATTTGTATTAAACCCAGAGGGTATGCCAGTGGGTGTGCTCACCCGTGGAGATGTGGTGCGAGCGCTCGCTGAAGCTGGTTAAGGGGCTGGTGGGGAGGCCGGAGGCAACACAGGAGGGGCAGGGGTTACGCGATTTTCGCTGCCGGCTGTGATCGAAAGATTGGGATCGTATACGGCTTGGCTTGGCGCTATCGCAGGCGCTGATTCGTATTTTTCCGGAGCAGGTAGATCAGGCGCCATTGATGCCGGATTGGAAGGGGTGCCTAAGCCAATACCTGCTCCAGGGAGTTCTGGAATACGGGGTGCTGCAGCTGCATTAAGTGCAAGGGCCGGATCTGCGGTGATGGGGGGTTCTCGCATCGGTGCAGCGCTTGAGGGGCGAGAGGCGGTTGGTGATTTTGATGGCGACCAAAACAAGCGGGCAATTGGCACCACTCCTTTTTCCATCAAACGGTTTAAACCTGCCATTGCCTTATCCATCACCTGGCCGCCCAATTTGAAACTGCAATCCAGAGGGTTTGAGCAACCGCTGACCCTTCCCAAGGGGTTGATATTTGCCAGAGGATTGCCTTGAAGATGAAAAGATCTTGGTTCGAGCTTGAGCATGTAAGGCACGTGCACAAAGCTGGTGGCGCCACCGCTGATCCAATTGGCATCTTCTTCGCTGAAGCCTTTTACGCCAGGAATAATGAAACGGCTTTTTGAAGCATGATCAGGCATGTAAGCAGCAACTAAACCTCTACTGCGTGCGAGCTCCTTGGTTTGCTCGAGGGTGAGGCCATCGCGGCTCATGAAAACCTCTAAGCGGCCATCACTACGCAAACCCAAAACCATGCGCACCCTGGGCAGGAAATAGCGAATTTGCTGACCCATGCTCACGCTGTAGGCCCCTTTGTATTCACTGGGGGGAGATTGCATGTTGTTGTAAAGCGAATGCAAACCACCAATAAATGTTTCGTATTCCCCCGCTCTGGCATCAGTTAATTCTCCATAACCAAAGTCAACCTTGCCTTGGTGAGTGATACCCATATAGGCGCGCTGCCTGGCTGCGCTTCGGTTTCTTCCTCGCCAAATTTGATTGCCAAGTTTGATATCGCCGAGGGGAACAGTTACCTCTTGATCAGGATCGTTGTAGCGCTCATACATCGGCCCGCTTACAAAAGCGAGAGCTTTGTTGTCGTTGAAGGCTTCTTGCTCACGATCCCAACCCTCAAGCATGCCGAAAGCTACCTTGCGCGGATCAAAGTTGAGGGCATAAACATCGTTATCGGGTAGATACTGGAAGCTTTCGTTTGTGGCATTCAGGCTGGCCAGGCTGGTTTGATTGTTGCCGGGTGCTCGACGGTTGCTTGAGGGGGCAATCGCCACCAAAAAGGTGAGGGCGGCAAGGGGCACTCCGATTGCGCTCCAACCAAGCCAGCTGAGGCGACGTTTAAAAACATTGATTTTTTGTTCGTTTTTGCTTCTGCGTTTTGATCTAGCCGGCTTTGCTGCAATCTTCCCTTTCGCAACTCTGCCATGGGGTTTTGGCGCAGAACCTCTATTACCCCTTGAAGAGGCTGTTGCCGCCAACTCAGTGCTGCTCTTGCGGCTACTGCCCATCAGCTAAAGCAAACACTTTTCGTTATATAAGCAAATAAATCAGCTCGCACCAGCATTGCAGGACACTTCAGTTACTTAATTCCAGCATTTTTTTGATTGGCGCTAGAGCCCTAAGCCTCAGGACTTCCTCAAGATTGATGGCAGGAGCCATAGTTTTTAAACAATTTTCTAATTTATCAAGGGTGTTTAAACGCATATAAGGGCAAGCATTACAGCTGCAGCCATCAAGACCAGGTACCCCGTAGAACTCCTTATGGGGAGCAGCCTTACGCATCTGGTGCAGGATCCCTGGCTCGGTAAGCACAATGAAGGATGAAGCAGTACTTGTTTTGCTGTGCGATAGCAATTTGCTGGTGGAGCCAATGAAATCAGCTAGATCGAGCAGGTGGCTTTGGCATTCGGGATGGGCGATTAGCTCCGCTTTGGGATGGGCGGCTTTTAATTTGAAAACAGCTGCCTCACTAAAGGTTTCATGCACAATGCAACTGCCCGGCCAAAGCACAAGTTTGCGGCCGGTTTGTTTTTGCACCCAGTTACCCAGGTTTTGATCTGGTGCAAAAAGGATTCCTTGTTCTTCAGGAATTGATTTCACCATTGCCACCGCATTGCTGCTGGTGCAGATCAAATCGCTTTGCGCCTTTATTGCTGCGGAGCAATTTATGTAGCTGATCACCACATGGCCTGGATGATCAGCGCGAAATTGAGCAAATTCATCTGGGCTACAGGCATCAGCAAGTGAACAGCCAGCATTTAGATCTGGCAGAAGCACAGTTTTGTTGGGGCTGAGGATCTTTGCGGTTTCAGCCATGAAGTGAACGCCGCAAAAAACGATTACCTCTGCATCGGTGGCAGCAGCTTTGCGGGATAGCTCAAGGGAATCGCCGATGAAATCGGCCACGTCTTGGATTTCTTCTTCTTGGTAGTAGTGGGCAAGGATTACAGCTTTGCGCTGATCTTTTAA
This sequence comes from Synechococcus sp. Cruz CV12-2-Slac-r, assembly GCF_024346075.1. Taxonomy (GTDB): domain Bacteria; phylum Cyanobacteriota; class Cyanobacteriia; order PCC-6307; family Cyanobiaceae; genus Synechococcus_D. Next base: position 61,275 of record NZ_JAGQEK010000001.1, on the reverse strand, counting down.
AGCAGCAATTCGCTGAATTTGGTTGCTGCATGGGGCGCTGCTTACGAACATGCGTGAGCCTGCCGAGGGAGGATGCAACCAGCCTAGAAAGTTACAAGGGAGCATTTGTGCTGAAACTGGCCATTGCCGGAGATCTCCATGGCCAGTGGGACCACCACGACGATGCTGTGATGGCTCAACTTGCTCCAGATGCCCTTTTGGTAGTTGGCGACCTGGCAGACGGGGATGTGCGCCTACCCCTGCGCCTACGCAAATTGAATGTGCCGGTTGCTTGCGTGCTCGGAAATCACGATGCCGCCAAAGATAGTTCTGGTCGCACTCTTGGTCGCATGGAGCAGGCCCTTGGTGAGTTGCATTGCGGTTGGGGTTTGCGTTTATTAGATCCCCCCGGCTTAGCGGTGGTGGGTGGTAGACCCGGCAGTGCTGGAGGTGGATTTAGGCTGTCGGAGGCGGTTAAATCCCATTGGGGGGTTATGAATCTTTTTGATTCCGCCAACCGCATCATCAAGGCTGCCTTGAGTGCTCCGGCCGGAATACCTCTTGTGATGCTTTCCCACGCCGGACCCAGCGGCCTTGGCAGTGCTGCCGCTGATCTCTGTGGAAAAGACTGGAAGCCCCCTGCCTGTGATTGGGGCGACCAAGATCTTCAAGAAGCAATCCTGCGCATACGCAAGCAAAGGCCAGTGCCCTTAGTGGTTTTTGGTCATATGCACCACCGCTTACGCCGAGGCGCCGGCAATCGCCGCACTTTGCATCGCGACCGGCAAGGAACGATTTATCTAAATGCTGCTTGCGTGCCACGTCATCGTGAATGCAGTGAAAATGGCCCTTTAAGGCATTTCAGCTGGGTGGAAATGGATAACAACGGCACTGTTTTGCTGGCGTCCCATCGTTGGTATCAACCGAATGGCGCTTTGGTGGAAGAACACATACTGCCTTTATCTAACAGTGGCCCATGCTGATTGTGGCCTGCATAAGTGGCCATGGTTACGGCCATGGCTCAAGGGTGGCGGCACTTTTGGCGGCGTTGCAGAAGCTTGAACCCCATTGTCGTTTTGTGCTCTCTACGCCACTTCCAAAAAAATTCCTAAACCAAACATTTGCAGCAATTCCCCACATTCACCACCATTGCCAATGGGATGTGGGGGTGATCCAGGCGGATGCTTTAGCTAGTGATCCCCTAGCCACCTTGAAAGCGCTAGATGAACTGGAGCCAAAACTGGCAGCCCAGGTGGAGAAGCAGGTTGCATTAATAACGGCTCTGAGGTGCCCTGGAGAAGCAGCCCTTGTATTGGCTGATGTTCCGCCTGCTGCAGTGCTGTTAGCTGAAGGTTTAGGTGTGCCCTTGGTGTGGCAAGCAAATTTTGGCTGGGATTCCATATATCAAGAACTTGGCGGCCCTTTGCTTAGTTGGGCTGAGCAAAGCAATCAGCTTTATCGCCGCGGTGCTGCCACTCTGCGCTGTCCTTTTTCGCTTGGGATGGATTGGGATTTGCCACTGAAGCAAATTGGTTTGAGTGCAGGAACACCAAGCTTTACCAGCCTTGAACTGCGGCAAAGATTTGGCTGGGGTTGGGATAAGCAAAAAACAGCACTGCTGAGTTTTGGCGGCATTGGTTTTGCTTGCACGCATCAGCTGCTGGAGCAATGGCCCGATTGGGGTTTTGTTGTTACAGACCCTGAATTAGCTAAAGCCTCTAACGCCAGGCTGTTGCCTGCTGATCTGCGGCCCCTTGATCTGATGCCGATCTGCAGCGTGGTGATTACAAAACCGGGCTACAGCACTTTTTGTGAAGCCTTGGGCCAGGGGCTTGGCGTGATTGCGGTTGAACGGCAGGGCTTTGCGGAGGCTGAAGTTCTCATGGCGGGATTAAAAGAACATGGATGGCATCGCCAATTGAGTTTGGCGGCTTTCTTGGCGGGGGATTGGCACCTAGATACCCCATTAACCCCTCCCACAAAACCTGCACTCACCAGGGGTGGTGAAATTGAAGCAGCCCAGTTTTTAGTTGAAATATTAAGAACAAGCAACTCTGAGGCCGGTGGTATCTAGGGAGTAGACAATTTATTTTCTGGTCAGTGGTTAATCCAACCAGGTTTTTTTCGACCATATTCGGCCAGTCCGTTTCTGAAAAGATCTCGTGAGCGGCAAAAATTTATTTTTAGTCAAACTTCAGGTCGCACGTTTGAATTTTTCTTTACTTACTGCACCGAGCCGGTTGGCTACGTTGTTTCTCTTTTGCGGCGTCTTAGCACTAATGCCGCCCGCCCTAGCCGTTACCGCTTCTTCTGAAAAAGGAGCATCCAAGGATTTGGCTGATCGGGCTCCAAAGCATCTGGCTCAATTCTCCTTCCCTCGCCTTCAGTTTCCTGGTTTTCCCAGCGCTCCTCGCATTTTTGCAATCACCGCTGAACGTCGTGCCTTGCTTAATACGATTCGCTACGCGGAAGGCACCTGGAAGGAAGGAGCAGATCTTGGTTATCGGGTGATGTTCGGCGGCAGCTTGATGGATTCTCTTGAGCGCCACCCAGACAAAGTGAATTACACCACCGGTTATGCCAGTGCTGCTGCTGGGGCATATCAGTTCATGCCAGCCACCTGGGGGCTTGTTGTTAGGGCTATGGGTTTAGTCGGTTTTAACCCACAAGTGCAAGATCAAGCTGCTCTTTTCTTGATCCAGAAGCGAGGTGCCCTAGCACTAGCCGATCAAGGCACCCTCAGCGCTGAATTAGCAGCAAAATTAGCTCCGGAGTGGGCATCTTTCCCCACCCTCAGGGGTAGCAGCTACTACGGACAGCCAGTGAAGCGCCTAAATGAGTTACAGCGTTTTTACGAAGCAAATCTGAACCGCCTGCAGGGACGTGTGCCGATGGCTAAAACAGTTCCTCAAACAGCTCCACCCTGCTCAGATAACAGCCTTGATTGCGCTTTAAAAAGTTTTTAAGCGCTAACTAATTTTTGCTGATCCGGGTTTTGGCAATGTTTTAAGGGCAATTACATATGCCAATCCAGCACTAGTTAAGAAGCCGAGGCAATTTTCTGCTAACGGAATTAAATCTGAAGTGCGAGTGAGGATTGGAGCTAAACCAAAAAATGCAAAAATTAGTAGCCAAAGGGGAGCCATAAGTAAAAGCCAATTCCAAGCAATCCTGATGCCTTCTTTTCTAGGAAAAGCTGCAAAACCAGCAACAAGGCCTCCAAGTATTGAGGCGGCAAAAGTGAGAAGCCATTGCTCCTGGGGGAGTCCGGGCACTACCTGGCAACCACCTTTGTTTAAACAGAATTCAACTGCAGCTAAAGAATCAACAATTGCCCCATCTTCGCCATTGTCTTTTACATAATATTGATTGCCAAATCTGGTTTGCAGCTCCACCCAATAGGTGCGGGGCATCAAAGCAAACAAGGCTTCTCCCACGTTGAAATTAAGCAGGTTGCCACCGCGGGGATCTGCAACCAACAGCAAGCTGCGTTCATCTAAATCCCAATATTGTTTTACCGCTAGGCCAGGGGTGCGGTCGTATTGGGTAAGAACCCTCAACTTCCAGCCGCTTTTGGCCTCAAAATCGGTGAGTTCCGTTTCAAGAGACTCTCTTTGCTGGTCTGTGAGGGCTTTGGCCAGATCGATTACTGGGGTTGGGTGATCAGGCAATAAATCGGCGTTGTCGTAAGCCATAGCAGGCTCCGCCTGCATAAATGCCGTAGAACAAATAAGCAATAGCCCCAACAACCACCTAGAAATCGCCCCAATAGAAATCACAGCAACTCAATCCACTAAAACTCATTGTTATCGATCCATGGAGCAGCTGTGGCTGACAACTCAGAACTTTGGTTGCAGCAGCTTTTAACTCAACATGGCGGAAGGGCTTCCTTCGCTGTAGTGATGGACTGGTTGCTGAACGATTCCCAGCATGGTTTCTACGGTAGTGGCCGCTGTTGTTTTGGCCCAAGGGGTGATTTTGTTACGGCGCCTTCCCTTGGCTCAGGCCTTGCAGATCTGCTCTTAAAACAATTGATTCCCTGTTTTGATCTGCTTTCAGAACAGCCCGGCAAGCTCAGCTTGATTGAGTGGGGCCCCGGCAATGGTTTGCTGGCGCTGCAATTGGTTGAGGCTCTGCTGGCCCTTAGCCCCCCATGGCTTGCTCGCTTGGAAATTTTGTTGCTCGAATCCAGCGCTCCCTTGCGCATGGTTCAACAGGAAACCCTCAAGAATTCAACTATTCCCTGCTACTGGCCTGAGCCAGATGAACTTGTTAACGAACCTAGACGGGGGATTGTGCTGGCTCACGAGCTACTCGATGCGCTTCCAGTTGAGCGGTTTGTGCTGTTTCAAGGCAATTGGCATGGCCTTGATGTGGTGCTCTCTTCAAAAGGTGAATTTGAATGGCAAACAGGCAGGCCGCTTGCAGCAAAAAGTGTTGAACAGCTAGCGGCTATGGGTTTAGAAACAAATGGTGGCAACAGGCCGGAGGGTTGGTGTAGTGAATGGTGCCCCAGCCTTGAACCTTGGTTGCAGCAGGTGCGCCAAGGTTTGCAGCAGGGTTGGCTGCTAACGATCGATTACGGCCATCCCGCAAAGCGTTATTACGCACCTAATCGCGACGGCGGCACCTTACTGGCCTACCGAGCCCAAATCGCCAGCCCTGAATTACTTGCTGAGCCCGGCAGTTGGGACATCACAGCCCATGTTTGCAACACCCTGGTGGAACAGTTAGCAACCACTACTGGTTGGTGTTGGCAGGGGGCAGAATTACAAGGCGAAGCCCTGCTGCGCTTGGGGTTGGCGCAACTCTGGAGTGAGCTATCTACCCCAGGTATTGCCCCGATTAGCTGGCGCCTTGCCCGCCGCGAGGAATACCAGCGCTTGGTAGATCCTTATCAATTGGGAGGGTTTTGGTGGCTGCAGCTGTGCACTCCGGGATTGCCAGGGATGGTGCCGTTGTTATCTGTTACTGGCTGATGCTTGCAAGGGCCTCAATTGCTGCGTCAAGGGTTACATCATCGCGAATTTCCACCGCGCCAATTCCAGTTGGCAACACAAAACGCACCCTGCCAGCAATTACTTTTTTATCGCGTAATAAGCAATTTCGAACCTCTTCAGCTTCAAATCTTGGTGTTGCTGTAGGTAAGCCACAGCGTTCAATTATTTGGCGCTGGCGTTGTTGATCAGCGGCAGGCCATAAACCGAGTTGAAGGCTTAATTCACCAGCCGCCAGCATGCCAAGTGCAACCGCCTCACCATGTAAATACTTCTCGTAGCTCGTAAGTGTTTCCAGCACGTGGCCAAGGGTATGGCCGTAATTAAGGATCGCCCGCAGGTTTCCCTCCCGTTCATCTGCTGCCACTACCCGTGCTTTTGCTGCTGCAGATCTTTTCAAGATTTGCAGCAGTAATGATTCACCGATTTCATCGATACTGCCAAGTTCGGCATGTTGTTCAAGTGCATCAAATAGCACCGGATCACCAATAACACCGTATTTGATAACTTCTGCTAGGCCCGCTCTTACTTCTCTCGGCGGCAGGGTACTGAGCGTATTTTGATCAATTAATACAAGTTTTGGTTGATGAAAAGCACCGATTAAATTCTTACCACCAGGATGATTTACGCCGGTTTTACCACCAATAGAGGCATCGACCATCGCCAAAAGGGTGGTGGGTAACTGCACTACGGCAATACCCCTCAACCAGGTGGCAGCCGCAAAACCTGCCATATCTCCAATCACACCTCCACCAAGAGCAATGATTAATGAGCTGCGCTCCAGTTGATGCTCATAAGCGGCGTTATGAATTTTGGAAATGGAGGCAGGATTCTTTTGATCTTCTCCACTCGGCAGCAGTAGTAATTCAGTGAGAAAGCCTTCGCGGTTGAGGCCGCTTAGCAATTGCTGCCCGTAATGCTGAGCAACGGCTTGTTGGCTTACCACTAAAACCCGAGCGCCAGATTTAAAGCCGAGTTTGCTTATTTCTTGCCCCAGCAATTCAATGGCACCGCAACCGATCTGAATCGCATAAGAATTCTCGCCAAGCTCAACCAAAACCTTGCTCAAGGCCTTATCAACGTCCATTTGACTCCACTTCCGCAGCAATTAATGTATGGCCATCTAGCCCCAGAATGGAGCGGTTTGTGGGATTGATGATTGTCTAGATCACCCCTGCTCCCTTGGCTGTTCATTGCACCGGCCCTCCTGCTCGTGCTGCTCACTGTGCTGCTGCCAGCCCTGATGGCTTTAGTGATGAGTTTTACCCGATCAGGGCTTGATCTAGATGCACCGCTGCAATTCATCGGTTTGGCAAATTTGAGGCGCTTATCAACTGATCCTCTTTTTTTACGGGTTCTCGGCACCACTTTTTTATATCTGCTGGGGGTGGTGCCGCCAATGGTGGTTGGCTCCCTTGCTCTAGCGGTTTTAGTAAACCGTGCTCTGCCTGGAATGCATTTCTTTCGCGGTGCTTTCTACACTCCCGTGTTGGTTTCTGTGGTGGTGGCGGCCATTGCCTTCCGCTGGATTTATGCCGAAAACGGCCTGTTAAACGGTTGGGGTGGTTTCATTTTTGGTGAAAAATTTCAAGCAATTGGTTTTTTAAGCGACCCAAGCCTTGCCTTGTTTGCGGTGATGTTTGTAACTCTATGGAAAGGAATTGGTTATTACATGGTGATTTTTTTAGGAGGCCTACAGGGAATTTCAAAAGATCTCTATGAGGCAGCCGAACTTGATGGAAGTCGCGGCTGGCGCCAGCATCTTGATATCACCCTTCCACTGTTAAAACCCTATGTGGCATTGGTGGCTGTGATTTCATCAATTGCTGCAACAAAGGTATTTGAGGAGGTGTTCTTGTTAACCCAGGGCGGCCCAGCAGATTCCACTCGCACAGTTGTTTACTACGTATACGACCTTGCATTTCAGGAATTAGATATCAGCTACGCGTGCGCCGCAGGGCTCGCTCTATTCCTGGTGGTTTTACTGCTTAGTCTTTTGCAACAGCTTCTCAAAGGGGCAGGGTTGCCTAAATTGTTGGATTAAGCAACGCAGCTTTTGATGCCCGTTGGAATAGTTGGTAGCGGTCAGCTGGCCGGGATGCTTGCTGAGGCTGCCCAAAAGATGGGCCTGGAACTTCACCTCCAGGCCAGTGATCCAGATGATGCGGCGGTTGCTCTTGCAGCAGCAGCAGTTTTTGGGCCTTCTGAAAATGGTGATGCCACTACCCAATTGGCAAAACAATGCAAGCGAATCGGCTTTGAAAATGAATGGGTAGATCTTGAAGCAATTCAGGCCTTAGAGGTTGAGGGCGTTGAATTTCAACCCTGCGCTGAAGTGTTGGCGCAGGTGGTGGATAAACGCCAGCAACGCAACTTGTTGGAAAGGCTCAATTTGCCAAGCCCAGGCTGGTGTGACCTGGCAACTGTTGTTAGTGCTGGTGGCAAGCTGCCTGCGCAGTTTGAATTTCCATTGATGGCAAAGGCCGCCGCTGGCGGCTACGACGGGCGAGGTACGGAGAAATTGCTCAACCGTGCTGCCTTCGAGGCCCTATTGATGCGAGTGGATTGCCGCGAGTGGATTCTTGAGGAATTGGTGAATTATGAAAAAGAGCTCTCAATTTTGGTGGCAAGAAATTCAGCTGGTGAGATCAGCGTTTTCCCTCTGGTGGAAACCCACCAACACCAACATCAATGCGAGTGGGTGCTTGCCCCGGCCCATGTGAACCACGGCGTTGAAGCCCGCGCCCGATCCATGGCGGTTTCAATCGTTACCGCAATCAACTACGTGGGGCTGTTGGCCGTTGAATTTTTCCTTTCCCCCCAGGGTTTGCTGATAAATGAATTGGCGCCTCGTAGTCATAATTCCGGCCATTACACAATCGAAGCTTGTGTTACGAGTCAGTTTTGCCAACAATTAAATGTGCTCAGTAACCAACGGCTTGGTTCAACGGCCTTGTTGGTGCCTGGGGCATTGATGGTGAATCTGGTGGGCTTTGAAGAATCCAACAACACCTACCAAGAACAACGCAATTTATTGCAGGCTCTACCTCAGGCCCATCTGCATTGGTATGGAAAACGCTTAACCAGGCGTGGGCGCAAGCTTGGCCACATAACTCTGCTCTTGCAAGCTTGCGATCCGGTTTTGCGCCGCCGCGAGGCCTTGGAATTACTCGCGAGAGTGAGGAGTATCTGGCCTAACCCAGCTTGAAAGCCTTAGATTTGAGTTGAACTGCTGCGTTGGTGTTTGCCCTTTCCAGTGTTCTGATCTGACTCCCTTTTCGACATGGGAGTGGTGTCGCGATGGTGACGTATACCGGCCCCGTAGCCGGAAATGAAGCCCCGCTTTCCATTCCCTTCTGGTTCTTCCAGGTCGAAGACTGAGGGCACCACGGCATGGCGGTTCACCCCTTTCAAACACTTTCAATCACTTTCTAAATACTCTTTAATTTTAATCGATTGCAGCCAGCAGTTCCTTCAAAGCAGCTTGGCTCAATTTAGTTACTACAAATACCTCTTGGGCACTACTTCCCCTACGGGCAATTAGTTTGTAACCGCCTTTAATTTCAGTAGATACACGTATCTTTAATCCCTCACAGCGTCCGTTAACCCTGCTGATAACTGCTGGGGTAACTGTATCTATATACGGTTTACTAGCCAAAATTTTCAACAGGGGGATCAAGCCATCGAGGTAAGTGCTGTGGGTAATAACCAGCCTTCCCAATTCTTACCTCAGGCGCGCTCTAACGGAGCCATGGATAAACCCTCTGATCCGAGCTGCATGTGATAGAGCTCTGCTTGTTCCATCGGCCCCACCCAAACCACTGCCTGGCCTTCGTTATCAATGGCTTGGGCAAGGGCCCAAGCGCGATCAGGATTCATTGCGGGTATGTATTTCAACAAACAATCCACTACATGTTGAAATGTATTTATCTCATCATTTAAAACCACCACCTTGTAAGCCGGGTATGGAGCCCTTTCAAGAGTGGCGCTCCCGGATGGTTTGAGTTCGGGTGTGCTTGTCGTCACGATTGAAATCTAGATATTTTTATTCTGCTCCGCTCAGCGCCCCTTTCGGTAGGATTAACGAAATTGAATGCTTTCATATGTTGATCACTTTGGGCTGGGCTGCTCTAGCGGCTACTTTTACCTTCTCTATTGCGATGGTGGTGTGGGGTCGCAATGGTGATGGTTCGATTAATTTCTAAATTTTAAGCCGGCTGTAATGCCTGAATTACAACTCGATTTAACCTTAAACTCGGCTTTAGCTGGAGTGGCGGCACTGCTGCTGGTGTTTGTTAGTGGTGGAGTTGTTTATCTATCGGCGATGGAATGGAAAGACAAACGTCGCCGGGCGGCAGTGAGTTCCCCTCGCGCTCCTCGACGCCCCGGCAAAAATTGAAAGCCAGCTTTGGGGTATGCCTAATTCCCCTATTTGGCGGTTTTATTTTATGGATCACGGCCCCTAAGCCTCCGCAGGGTGATTTGAAATCACTGTTGAGCCAGGCATCCTTAGCCCAGAGCTTGCCGATTCAGCCGCAGCAACCATTGCCGCGGATCTGGAAACAACGCCTGCCTCCGCTTTTAGCAATGCGCTTGTGGCGGCAAGGCAAAGGTTCTTGGTTGCAGATTTGGGGTCCCCATGCGGATTCATCCCCTCTGCTATTGCTGAGAGCTGGTAGAGAAGCGGATACGGTTCCTTTAAGCCTGCGCTGGGGCCCATATCGCGTAGTGGCAGCTGATGCCTTGGGTTTGCAGAGTTTGCAGCAATCGCTTCGCAATCCAGCTCAGCATCGTTTTGGCCCCCGCTGTGCGGCCTTGGAGAGCTCAGACGCAGCCTTGTTTTGGTCGGGATCTGGCTTAGTGGCAACAACGGCTAATTGGTCGCCATTTTTAATGCCGTTGCAGCAGGGGTGTTTCCAGTTGCAAGGTATGCGCTGGTGGGGAAAAACAAGGGGTGGCGACGGGGTTTTGCGCTCCACTGCTCCTATGGCACAACCCCAAGAACCGGTTTGGCCAACCAGTGCAGCTCCTTTGTTACTGCAGGGGGATTCATTGGCCCCACTACTGGGGCCCTTGTTAGAGCCTTTGCTCGATGGGGCTAGCAAAAAACTTTTACTGCAAAGCCCCTTTCAGCTGCAGCTGCTTTTTAATCCAGCGAATAACCCCTATCAAGCCAGCATTTGGATCAGCCTTCAGCCCCAGGGCAAGCGAGCCCGGCAAGATTTTGAAAGGCTTTTAGAGCGTTTAAAAACACAATTGCCAGCTGAACTGCAGCTAAAAAGCCGAAACGGTGTTTCTGAACTGCGAAACCCTAAGGGTTGGGTGCAGGCCGGTTGGCGATGGCAGCAGAGCAACAAGCTTCTAATTGTGCTGGGCGCTTCTCCAAATAATCAGCTAGCGCCAGGTGTGGTTTTATCTGGTTTCAAGCAGTTGTCTGGTCTCACGCTTGTGGCGGCTCCCCGGCTTCTCGATCAACGCGGCCTGTTGCCAGGAGATATGCCTTTGGTATTAAAAAAGTCGGCCCTGTTTAAGGGCCATTGGCGAGCTGGTAGGGCAGGAGCTGCTGCTCAAGTGATAGGTGTTTCAGAAACGCTGGACTGACGCTCCCGCCGGCGTTTTACCGAAGCCACGGTTTCTTCCATCATTTCCACCGCTTGGGCCATCTTTTCTAAATTGCTTGCATAAAGACCCATGTCTTTATCAAGTTTTTCTTGTTGCAGCCCCATTTGTTCGCCAACGCTTGCAGCGCGCTTACGAATCGCTTCAGGTTCTTGATCATTGCCGCCGCTTAGATCCTGGATTAGGGCAATTAAGCCAACAGCATGGAGCCGGGAATAATGAAAATCGGCGCGAGTTGCCTGTTGCAACACTTGCTTAAGCGGTTCAGGTGCCCCCTCTCCGCGGGCTTCTAGCCAGCTGCTGATCTCCTTTTCCCCGTGGGGGGAAATTCCGTTTGTGAGTTCCGAGGCTTGCCGCCGCATTACTTCGGTGCTGAGGCTTGTGGCAACGCAGAGAGCTTCAAAAAGGTCTTCCCTGCGATCCTCCGGTTGGAAGCCCTTGGTGAAATTGTCGAATACTTGGGTGAGCCCAAGGGAGAAGAGAGCATCTGCCTGGAAGCCCTGTTGGCAGGAAAGAAGATGCAATTCCACAAGCAGCTCATCCACCACGCGGCGATAGAGCCCGGGGATCACCCTTGGATAAGCGGCGAAGAAACGCCTTTTGCTGTCTGCCACGGTTTGGCAATCACCCACTGGATTCCCTTTCTGATAAAAACGACCTTAGCGCTCGGCAGCCATAGGGCAGTTAGTAGTATTTGTGCAAATACTTTGAAGAACGCCATGATCCCTATTGTTATTGAAGATTCAGGTAGGGGCGAAAGGGCTTTTGATATCTATTCAAGGTTGCTAAGGGAACGGATCGTTTTCTTAGGAGAACCAGTTACATCCGATTCTGCAAATAGAATCGTTGCCCAACTTTTATTTCTTGAGGCTGAGGATCCAGAAAAAGATATTTTTCTATATATAAATTCCCCAGGTGGATCTGTTTACGATGGGTTGGGTATTTTTGACACAATGCAACATGTAAAGCCTGATGTGCAAACAGTTTGCGTTGGTTTAGCTGCCAGCATGGGTGCATTTCTTCTTGCTGCAGGAGCGGCTGGAAAACGCAGCAGCCTCCAACATTCGAGAATTATGATCCACCAACCTTTGGGTGGCGCTTCGGGTCAGGCTTCTGATATACGGATCCAAGCAAATGAAATTTTATATCTTAAGAATCGCCTCAACGAAGAGTTGGCCAGCCGTACCAATCAGCCTCTAGAAAGGGTTAAAAAAGACACAGATAGAGACTTTTTTATGTCTCCTGTTGAAGCTGTTAGTTATGGGCTTATAGACAAAGTTATAGATCAACGCCCAATTCACGCAGTATAGTTAATTATTTATTCAAAAGCTCTAAATGACTGTCTCTAAGTTGTTTCCATATTTGCTTGATTTCAGAATAAGCATGTTCTTGGCTTACTTTTCCGTTACCTTGCAAGGCAACGATTAAACCAACTCGTTCTGCAAACTGTTCTAAATTTTGATGGAAAGCTAGCTTTTCTGGGCTCCAATCTTCACCTCTATAACTTGTATGTGCTTCTAGAGGTGAATGAGTGCCATCTAATCCAGGTAAAATCGGATCTTCAAATGAACTTAAATCTTCTGACATTTTTTAAAAGTGATTGATGTTTTTATTGTGATTTATCAAGAGCCTGCAGGTAACAAAGGAGAGAACCTTTCTTTTTCGGGAATAGGGGAGAACTGACTCACCACCTCTCTAAATTTTTCGCCATCAAGGCTTTCGCTTTCTATTAATAGTTCAACCAAGCAATCCATGCAGGGGCGCTGCTTCTCAAGGAGCGCCAAGGTGTCTTGATAGCACTTATCAACGATCAGCCGCACTTGCCCATCAATACGATTTGTTATTGAATCTGATACGTCGCTGCGGGTCATTAAATCTCTACCAACAAATACCTCTTGATTACCAGCTTCTAACGACATTGGGCCTAAATCACTCATGCCAAAACGGGTAACCATTTGGCGGGCCATACCGGCCACCTGTTGAATATCGCCAGCAGCGCCAGTTGTTACCTCAGCATGGCCAAAAACGATTGCCTCAGCGGCCCTTCCCCCAAGCGCCCCCATGATGCGGGCCCTCAATTGTGCGCGGCTCACAAGCATTTGCTCTTCATCTGGAGCAAACCAGGTGAGGCCCTGGGCCTGCCCCCTTGGGATAAGAGTTACCTTTTGCACCGGGTCGTGGTGCTGCACAAGCGTGCCCACTAGGGCATGACCAACCTCGTGATAAGCAATTAAGCGCTTGCTACGCCCATCTGTGAGGGGCGTACCTTCCATACCCGCAATTACACGATCAACAGCATCGTCTATCTCAGCAAGGCTGGTGGCTGTTTTGCGACGCCTAGCGGTAAGAATCGCTGCTTCATTTAGTAAATTTGCAAGATCAGCTCCTGTAAAGCCAGGGGTGCGCCTGGCAATCATCTCAAGGCTTACATCTTCTGCAAGTGTTTTATTGCGGGAATGAACTTTCAAAATAGAAAGACGACCCTTTATATCTGGCGCATCAACAGTTACTTGGCGATCAAACCGGCCCGGGCGCATGAGAGCTGAATCCAACACATCGGGGCGATTTGTTGCAGCAATAATGATTACACCGTTATTGCCTTCAAAACCATCCATCTCAGTGAGAAGTTGGTTCAAAGTTTGTTCCCTTTCGTCGTTGCCTCCACCGATACCAGCCCCACGCTGACGACCAACTGCGTCGATTTCATCAATAAAGATCAAACAAGGTGCGCTCTCTTTAGCGCGCTTAAACAAATCTCTAACTCGGCTGGCACCCACCCCAACAAACATTTCAACGAATTCAGAGCCCGCAAGTGAGAAGAAAGGAACCCCTGCCTCCCCCGCAATCGCTTTGGCAAGGAGAGTTTTACCTGTTCCAGGGGGGCCAACTAATAGAACACCTCGGGGAATTGTTGCGCCAACAGCTGTAAATCTTTCTGGTTGTTTGAGGAAAGTAACTACTTCCTGAAGATCTTCTTTCGCTTCTTCTACACCTGCCACATCATCAAATTTCACGCCGGTTTCGGCTTCCATTGCAAAACGAGCTTTGGTTTTACCAAACTGCATCGCTTGGCCAGGGCCGCCGGGCATGTTGGAGGAACGGCGAGCCAGCAGAATAAGGGAGCCAATAAGTAATAACGGAAATAATAAATTGCCCAAAATACCTAGGGCAGGTGGCGTAGTGCGAGGGGGGTGTATATCAAAACTAATTCCTTCTTCTTTTAATTTGTTAACAAGCTCTGGAGCAAGGCCAGGAAGATCTACCCGTAAACGTTGCACGCGGTTGTCAATATCTGGATCCACCGCTTCAACAACAGCGCTGCGGCCGCCATCAAAAATATCAACAGATGTAACCCTGCCGGCGTCCACATAATCGAGGAAGCGCCCGTATGTCATTCGGGCAACAGCACTGTTGCGAGGAGCAAGGTTTGGTTGAGATACAACCTTGGCTGGGCCACCGTTAGACACCACTTGCCAGAGCAAAAACAAACCGAGGCCAATGGGAAGGGCCCAGAGAAGGATTGTGCGCCAGCGATTATTCATGGGTGCGATTGCAGCCTATGGCTAAAAATGTTTAGTAATTGTAAAGACCCAAAGAAGCCAGCGGAGTGGTTTAGCGCGAATTTTCTTGCAACATTTGATCTACAGCCCATTGCAGAGAAGGGGCAAAAGACCTTGTTTCACCGCAAACCTTGCTGCTTACCTGGCCGCTGCAAAGTTCCTCAAGGCTGGCAAGGGCCATGTCTTGCCCCTCCAGCAGTGTTAGAGCGCTCAGCGGCACTGTGAGAGCAGCGCGAAAGAAGTGGGCTATGCGCTGGGGGCTTGATTTACTGAACCAAGGCTCTAGCTGCGTAGTGGTCCAGTTGATTTCCTCCTTTAGCTCCCGTTGCACCGCTTGGGCGGGGCTTTCTCCGCTTTCAAGATGGCCACCAAACAATGCCCAGGTGCCTGGATAAACAATTCCATCGATGTCGTCGCGTAATTGCAAAAGCCATCTGCCTTCACGCTCAAGCATGGCAAGGGCAACCTCTGGGCAGTTCATAGCCTGCGTAGGGCAACGATGGGATCCATTCTTGCGGCTCTGCGCGCAGGCACCACACCAAAAAAGAGGCCGATTGATCCTGAAAGGGCCACTGTGCTGGCCACATTCCACAAACCAATTGCAGCCGGTAGTGGTGTTACAGCTGCCACGGCCATCACCGCGCCAAGCCCAAGCAAACTGCCAACTAAGCCCCCCAAGCTAGAAACCACTAAAGCTTCAATTAAGAACTGCAGAAGTACGTCGTTACTGCGGGCCCCAACGGCTTTGCGTAAACCGATCTCTTGGGTGCGCTCGCTTACGGAAACCAACATGATATTCATGATGCCGATGCCGCCAACCAAGAGAGATATGGCACCAATGGCCCCCAGCATCAAGGTGAGCCCGCCAGTGATAGTTCCTACGATCGAAAGGGCATCTTTTTGTGAACGCACCGCAAAATCATCTTCCCGCAGGATTTTGTGACGCAAACGCAGCAAATTACTAATTTGAAATTTAGCGGCGCTCACAGATCGTTCATCTTTTGCTTCCACACTTACGAAGCTCAGAGAAGTACCAAAAGTTGGATCTCGGCCACTTAAACGGCTCACCATCGTGCTTAACGGCACATAAACAGCATCATCTTGATTTTGTCCGAGGAAGGCACCTTTGGAGGCCATGATTCCCACCACCTGAAAAGACTGGTTGCGAATTCTCACCTCCTTGCCAATCGGGTAACCACCTGGGAGCAATCTTTCAGCAATGTCTGGTCCTAACACCGCCACATTGCGGGCCCCTTGCATATCGGCCTCGCTAAAAAAACGCCCTTGGGCCATATCAAAACGACGCACCGCTAAAAAATCAGGCGTAATCCCCGAAATTGTTGCTGTGGCGCTTAAATCACGGGCCCTAACTGTTTCGCTAAGGGTTATTTGAGGTGCAATTCGGCTAATGCTTGGCACCTGTTCAAGAATCGCGTTTGCATCTTCTAAAACAAGAGTTTTTGGTGTTTCGATGCCACGGCGTCGAGTGTCGTTGTTGCCTGGAACCACGAATAAAACGTTCGCACCAAGGGTGCTCAGTTGCCCCTCAGCTAGGTTTTGCGCCCCTTTACCAACGCCAACAAGAGTTATCACTGAAGCGTTCCCAATCACGATTCCAAGCATCGTGAGCGCGGAACGCAAGCGATTTGAACTCAACGCCCCAAGGGCCATGCCAATGGTGTCCCGCAAAGGCAGGCGCGCACTCATGGTGTTTCAACCAAAAGTTTTTCAACCAATGTTATCGGCGCTGCTGTGGTCGTGAACATGGGTGCCCCGGTGAACTAACCCATTGCGGATATCAAGGGTAACCACTTCTCCTTGCCTTACATCGCGGGTTGCATTGGCAACCCCCACAACTACGGGAATGCCGAGCCTTTGGCCAATTACAGCGGCATGGCTCTGGCTTCCATCCTCCTCTGTGATTACTCCACCAGAGCGGCGAATTGCCTCTAGGTAGGAGGCTGTTGTGTGAGCTACCACCAAGATTTCTCCAGGTTCGATGCTTGCAGCTTCTTCAGGGGTTTGAGCTAATCGAACCTTGCCACTCACAGAAGCGTTTCCAAATCCTGTGCCACGGCCAAGCACCGCCGAAACAATACCCACCGTCACAAGGTCGGTGGATCCGCTAACGCCTCTAAGGGTGCCAGCGGTTTGTACTACAAGATCACCATCTTCAAGTAATCCCTGCTCTTGGGCTACCCCCATAGCCATGCTGAATGTGCGGCTGGTGGAACTTTGCGTGCTGATAACTAAGGGATTTACACCCCATACCAATTGCAACTGCCGCGCCACTTTTACGTCGCTTGTTACAGCAAGAATTGGGGTAGAGGGCCGAAATTTGCTCACGTTTCTGGCGGTGGCTCCTGTTTTTGTGAGCGGCAAAATCGCGGCAGCATCCAATTGATTTGCGATGGTGCTCACCGCTTGGCTAATCGCGTTGGGGATGGTGCTAGCCAGCTGAGTATCGGGCTGACGATTTGGATAATTTTGTTCGATGCGTTTAGCGATGCGAGCCATCGTTTCCACCGCCTCTACCGGGTAAAGGCCTACGGCAGTTTCATTTGAAAGCATCACCGCATCAGTGCCATCAAGGATGGCATTGGCCACGTCGCTAACTTCAGCTCTAGTGGGCCTGGCGTTTGTTGCCATGCTGTCGAGCATTTGGGTGGCCGTGATGATGGGAATGCCCATCGAATTGGCTTTGCGGATAAGTTCTTTTTGCAGCAGGGGCACTTCTTCTGCGGCCATCTCAACGCCGAGATCACCACGGGCAACCATCACCCCATGGCATAAAGGCAAGATCGAATCGATTTGATCAATCGCTTCAAATTTTTCAATCTTTGCAATTACTGGTGTTCTGTGGCCGAGGGTGCGAATCAGTTCGCGTATTTCTTCCATGTCTGATGGATTGCGCACAAAACTGAGCGCTACCCAATCAACCCCCAATTGCAAACCAAAGGCGAGGTCGTTGCGATCTTTGGCTGTGAGAGCCCTCACTGAAAGCAATACATCGGGGAAATTCACCCCTTTGTTATTTGAAAGAACACCGCCCACCGTTACTTTGCAGTGGAGGGTTTGTTCCTGGTGATCTATCCAATCAACCTCCATCTCCACCTTGCCGTCGTCCATCAGGATTCGGCTGCCTGGGGGCACCTCAGAGGCGAGTTTGTCGTAGGTAACGGTGGCGATGTGCTGATCGCAAGCCACATCCCTTGCCGTGAGCGCAAAACTATCGCCCTTGGCCAGGGTGATAGGCCCTGCGTTGAAGCGTCCTAAACGAATTTTTGGCCCCTGCAGGTCTTGCAGGATGCCCACGTGCACCCCGAGTTGATGAGCTACTTGCCGGATTGTTGCTGCCCGCTGGGCATGTTCAGAGTGATCGCCGTGTGAAAAATTGAGCCGGAAGGTAGTGGCACCCGCAAGAATCAGTTCACGAATCATCTCCGGCGATTCGGTGGCGGGCCCGATGGTGGCGACAATCTTGGTGCGTCGCTGCAGGTCGGGCTTTGGCATTTACCGGGCTGGAGACGGTGCGGAAGCTATCACCCTACGGAACCAATGGACCTCAATTCGTATCAGTCGTTTGCCCGGCGCACCGCCAGATATCCCGATCTTGGTGCCAATATCCTTTACCCCACCCTGGGTCTTTGCGGGGAGGCCGGTGAAGTTGCAGACAAAGTAAAGAAGGTTTTACGCGATCAGGGGGGAGATTTCAGCAGCGCCAATAAGCAGGCGATCGCCCTTGAACTAGGGGATGTGCTCTGGTATGTGGCGCAGCTAGCGGATGAATTGGGTTTTAGCCTTCAGGCGATTGGGGAGTTGAATCTTGAAAAACTTCAGAGTCGCGCCGCCCGTAACGTGATCAGTGGAAGCGGAGACGATCGATGATGGCTTGCTTTTGGGGTTTTATTATTGCGATCGGCCTGTTTTTTTCTCTGCCAACAACAGCCTTTGCCGCAAATCTCCAGGTTTCAGGAATAAGCATTGAGCCCTGCCCCAAGGCTGATGTGGGGGCGCAACCCGATTTCCGTCGCCCCTTAGGGGCCAGTTGTTACGCCTTGCGCGGTGAGGTTCTTAACAACGGTTCTAAACCGGTTGTGGATACGGATGTATTTGCCCAAATTCTTGATGCCAGCGGTGAACCCGTGCTGCAAAATCGCACCCGAGTTGGCTCTATTGGCGACGTGCCGCCAGGCAGCTCCCCCTTTGCCTTGCGCTTAGCTGTACCAGCTGGTACTCCGGGGCCCCTAAAAGTAAGCAATGCAAAAGCAAAAGGATTCAATGCGCCAGTAAGGGCAAGGGCCGCGGCAGATGAATTGGATTTGCTGCCACTTGAGCAAGAATTGAACTTGCAGTGATGGGTTTTGGCAAAAAACTATTGAAAAGAACTATTGAAAAGAACTAAGGCCTGGGGCTGTGCTCATGGCTAATTGACTCAATAGGCCTCCGCTGATCTGTAGGGCAAAGAAGGCAACTAATGCTGATAAATCAAGCCCTCCTAATGGCGGAATCAAGCCGCGAAAGATATTCAGGTATGGATCTGTTATTGAGCTGAGGGCCGAGAGCAAAGGGTTGCCCCAATCAAGATTTGGAAACCAGCTCAACAACACGCGCACCACTAAAACGAGTGTATAAATACTCAGAGTTTGAGCTAATACCTGCAAAAAGAAGCTGATTTCCATGGAATTAAGGAAAGGGACTAACGAATTTCACCAAATCTATCCAGCTTCGGTGCCAGTACTGCTTTTTACGCTGAAAGTTCGGTGGAATTTTTCTGTAAGGCTGATCCAAAATGATCTGCCATCACTCTGGCGGCGCCTTTCGATGAACCCCTGCTCCACCAGCTCTTTGATGTGGTCGTAGGCGCCGCTGCCCCGTAAATCAACAAGTTCCGATTGGAGGATTCTTTTTTTAAGGGCAACAGTTGCCAGCGTGCGCAGGCTGGCGGTGCTCAGATCCACGGGTACTAATTCGCGCACTAATTCGCTTAGATCAGCCCTTAATTGCAAACTGAAACCAGCAGCCTCCTGACGAATTTCTAGGGCGGTATCGCGATGGGCATAATCGGCCATCAAAGTGATTAGTGCCAGTTCCACTTCTTCAGTGGGATAGTGCACCAATTCACTTAGCTGCCCCAAGCTGAGGCAGCGCCCCTTCAGGTAAAGCACCGCCTCTAGCTGTGCCGGCAAAGATAGATCGGGATTAGACAACGTTCACACCAAGAACAATTGATAAGCAGGGTTATCTGTTTCGTTTGTACAAGGCACTTTTAATTGATCCAGGAACTGTTGCCAATGGCTTAATTCATGGGGTGGCACCTGCACCCCAACAACGATGCGGCCCACATCAGAACCTTGGTTGCGGTAGTGAAAGATTGATATGTTCCAATTCGGATTTAACTCTTCAACAAAAGCCATCAAAGCGCCTGGCTTTTCAGGGAATTCAAAGCGATAAAGCAGTTCTTGTGCAGCGCCATCGCTTTTATGGGGTTGCGGTAAACGCCCCCCAACCATGTGGCGTAAATGCAGCTTGGCCAGTTCATTACCTGAAAGATCAACACAGGCAAATCCCCCATTGATCAGCTTTTTTGCTAATGCATCAGCATCGGCGCGATTAAGAATTTGCACTCCGATAAAAATCTGCGCTTTTGCGCCTGCCGCCATTCGATAACTAAATTCCGTGAGGTTGTGTTGGCCTAACAAACGACAAAACTGCCGCAGATGCCCAGGACCTTCTGGAATCTCTACTGCAAACATTGCCTCCCTCTCTTCACCTAGTTCGGCTCTTTCCGCCACGAAGCGCAATCTTTCAAAATTCATATTTGCCCCGCAAGCCACTGCCACCAATTGTTGGCCCTTAGGGCGCCTCGAGGCATCGGCTTTTAAGCCTGCGATGGCCAGGGCACCAGCGGGTTCAAGAATTGAACGGGTGTCTTCAAAAACATCTTTGATAGCGGCACAAATAGCGTCGCTATCAACAGTTACCATCCGATCCACCACCTGCTGGGCAAGGCGAAAAGTTTCAACGCCCACCTGGCGAACTGCTACGCCATCTGCAAATAGGCCCACCTGTTCAAGGCAGATACGTTTACCAGCGGCAAGAGAACGGGTCATGGCATCGGCATCAACAGGCTCTACCCCAATTATTTCCACCTGGGGCCAGAGGGATTTCACGTAGGCACCCACCCCTGCAATCAAGCCACCACCACCCACCGCCAGATATATCGCTGCTGGTGGCTCAGGGCATTGCCGCAGGATTTCAAGACCGATCGTGCCTTGGCCTGCAATTACATCTGGGTCGTCAAAGGGGTGAATAAAGCAGAGCCCCCGCTCTAATTCCAATTTCCGTGCTTCTTCATGGGCTTCGTCGTAGGTGTCGCCATGGAGCACCACCTCAGCGCCCCGCCTTTGCACCGCCTCCACCTTGGTGCGCGGGGTGGTGAGGGGCATCACGATTACTGCATGGCAACCAAGCTTTTGCGCTGCTAAGGCCACTCCTTGGGCATGGTTGCCGGCACTGGCGGCAATTACCCCCTGCTGCCGTTGTTCAACTGTGAGCTGCACCATTTTGTTGAAGGCACCCCGCAATTTGAAAGAAAAGACCGGTTGGAGATCTTCCCTTTTCAGCCACACCTGCTGACCCAGGCGTGCCGACAGGTTTGGGGCCAGCTCCAAAGGGGTTATTTGGGCTACGTCGTAGACCCGAGCCCTCAAAATTCTTTGTAGGTAGCCCTCCATAACGCCTCATTTCGTCCCTATATCTTCGACCTTGGTGTGGGGGGCCTAGATTCAATAGCCACAGAGCCCCGGCGGAATGCACCTCAGCGAGCTGAGTCATCCGAATCAATTGCACGGCAGCAGCATCCAGGAATTGGAAGCAGTTGCTCGGCAGATCCGCGAAAAGCACTTAGAGACCGTTTCCACCTCTGGAGGCCACCTTGGCCCGGGGCTCGGGGTGGTGGAACTCACCTTGGCCCTGTATCAAACTCTCGATCTAGATCACGATCGGGTGGTGTGGGATGTGGGCCATCAGGCTTATCCCCACAAGTTGATTACCGGTCGCTATAGCCAGTTCCATACCCTCAGGCAGCAGGGGGGAGTTGCGGGCTACTTAAAGCGTTCCGAAAGCCGATTTGATCATTTTGGCGCTGGCCATGCCTCCACGAGCATTTCCGCTGCCCTTGGCATGGCGATAGCAAGGGATCGCC
The DNA here is from genome assembly GCF_024346075.1 of Synechococcus sp. Cruz CV12-2-Slac-r. GTDB lineage: Bacteria > Cyanobacteriota > Cyanobacteriia > PCC-6307 > Cyanobiaceae > Synechococcus_D. Next base: position 39,913 of record NZ_JAGQEK010000001.1, on the reverse strand, counting down.
AAGGGTTGAGCCATAAATGTGTTGCAGTTATCGGTGATGGCGCCCTTACAGGCGGCATGGCTTTGGAGGCGATCAACCACGCAGGTCATTTGCCCCAAACGAAATTCTTGGTGGTGCTAAACGACAACGACATGTCGATTTCACCGCCGGTAGGAGCGTTGTCTACTTACTTAAACCGGATGCGTTTAAGTCCGCCGGTGCAATTCCTTAGCGGCAGCGCAGAAGAGGCAGTGAAAAGCTTGCCATTTATGCATGGTCAGCTGCCATCGGAATTAAGTCGTTTAAAAGAGGGCATGAAGCGCTTAGCAGTGCCCAAAGTTGGTGCTGTATTTGAAGAACTGGGCTTCACCTACATGGGGCCGGTTGATGGCCACGATATGGGGGCGATGATCCGCACTTTCCAAGCGGCTCACCGCTGTGAAGGCCCTGTTTTGGTGCACGTTGCAACCACCAAGGGTAAGGGGTATCCATATGCAGAAGCAGACCAAGTTGGTTATCACGCTCAATCCGCCTTTGATCTTTCAACCGGTAAATCTTTTCCAGCGAAAAGGCCTAAACCTCCCAGTTACAGCAAGGTGTTTGGCCAAACTTTATTAAAACTTTGCGAACAAAATTCTAAAATTGTAGGAATTACTGCTGCCATGGCCACTGGCACTGGTTTAGATCTTTTACAGAAATCATTGCCGGAGCAATACGTAGATGTTGGTATTGCTGAACAGCACGCAGTTACCCTCGCAGCAGGCATGGCTGCCGATGGCTTAAGGCCTGTTGCAGCTATCTACAGCACCTTCTTGCAAAGGGCCTACGACCAACTAATTCACGATGTGGGTATCCAAAACCTTCCCGTATGTTTTGTGATGGATCGTGCCGGAATTGTGGGGGCCGACGGACCTACCCATCAGGGGCAATACGACATTTCCTATCTACGTTGTATCCCTAATTTCACTGTGATGGCCCCCAAGGATGAGGCTGAACTGCAGAGAATGTTGGTTACCTGCATCGCTCATTCAGGGCCAACAGCTTTACGCATCCCCCGGGGAGAAGGGGAGGGGGTTCCCCTTCTAGAAGAGGGTTGGGAACCCATTGAGATTGGCCGAGCTGAACAATTAGCGGAGGGAGACGATTTGATGATCGTTGCCTATGGCGCCATGGTTGCTCCCGCTATGGCTACAGCGGGGTTATTACAGGAGCAGGGGGTGCGGGCTGCTGTGGTGAATGCCCGTTTCTTGCGCCCTCTCGATGAAACCATGTTGCTGCCGATGGCTCGCCGGATCGGCCTCGTGGTAACGATGGAGGAAGGTTGCCTAGCGGGCGGTTTTGGGGCGGCTGTGCTGGAAGCATTTCAAGACAACGATCTTCTTGTGCCCTTACTACGCATCGGAATTCCAGATCGGTTGGTGGATCACGCCAGCCCCGAGCAATCCAAACAGGCTCTTGGCTTAACACCTCCCCAGATGGCCCAACGGATCCTGGACAAATTTGGTTCTGCCTTAAAGCAGCAACACCGCGAAGCTCAACCGGCATGAGTTGAAAATCTCTAGCGCAGCAGCAGTTGGATGACCGATTTTGAAGTGGTTGTAGTTGGTGCTGGGCCAGCTGGGGCGGAGCTTGCCCGTTGTTTAGCTCAAGCAGGGGTAAGCGTTTGCCTAATAGATCGCCTGCCCCATATGGCAAAAGCTGCCTTCAGCAGCGCTGCATTACCCCTTGCCAGCATTGATCGTTTTGGTTTGCCAGCGGAACTGTTGGCCGCCAGATGGTGTGGCTGGCAGCTACTAAGCCCAAATGGTGAATGGCACCACTGGCAACAAAGCCAGGCACTTGGTGCAGTTTTAGATTTTGCTGCTCTACGCCAATGGCTCACCGCCCAGGTGCAGATCCTGGGAGGTGAATTAATGCTTGGCTGCACCGTTACCGCTTGTGAACTTGAGCGCAGCGGCATGAAGCTCATAACGCATATGAGAAATCACAAAGCTGAAAGCAGCTCAATACGTTCCGATTGGGTGGTGGATGCCAGCGGCCAAAGCCGTTGCTTAATTGCTGAAGCTGGCACAAATGCCAGGGATCCACTTTTGCTGGGAGTGGGGCTCGAATGGCTACTGGAGGTGGATCAAAACAGTTGGCAGCGCTGGAGCCAGCGCCTGAGCTTCTTAATCGGCAGCAATTGGGTGCCCAATGGTTATGGCTGGGTATTTCCGATGCAGCCCGGTTGCCTCAAGGTGGGAGTGTGTCGTTTGCTTAATCCGAATAAGCAAGCTGGCCCCTCTCTTGGGGTTTTACAAAAAAAAGTGTTGGGTTTATTGGATTTAGACGGAGCAAGTGTGCTAGATCGCCATGGGGGTTTAATTCGCAGCCGAGTGGGTCGTAGCGATTGCCATGGCCGCGGCCGCTTACTAGCGATTGGAGATGCAGTGAGCACCGCCAACTTGCTGGGGGGTGAGGGCATCCGCCACGCAATGGAGAGCGCCAGAGTTCTCGCCCCATTACTACTGGCAAACCTAGCTAAGCCAAATAACTTGATTAAGAGCTACAAAAACAAGCTCAAATGCCAACTCGGTGCGCGCTGGAACCTAAGTGGCCACCTTGCCCAGCGCACTTGGCAAAAACTTCACACAAATCAGGCCGATCAACGCATGGAAAAATTGCTGCAGGGCTTAAAGCACTGCAGCGCCGCTGATCTTTCGGAACTGCTTTTTAACTATCGATTTGAACGGTATGGCCTGCGGGCCTTGCCGTATTTGTTTGGTATGGGCGGGCGCTCAAAGAGCTCCTGAGGCCGCTAAGCCTTGGATGGCACCAATACCAATGATGTGGCCAAGGCTGGTGGTGCCGAGCAGTGCGCCGTAGCCAAAACCACCAAAGAAACTGCTGTTGGGCAAACCAGGGCCCTCACTTGGATATTTGATGGTGGCCTTGCCTATAGCGATTGCAACCACATTGCAGAGAATCATCACGAGCCCCACTTTTGGTGTCCAAGAAACCACTGCAGGGGTTAGGGCTAGTACTGGGCTGATCAGATGGGGAATAAAGGTCATTGCTCCGAGGGCAATCGTGCTGCGATCTGATCATCTAACCCATTGGTGGATTTTGCCGGCCCCCGTAAGACTTGTTTACTACCAAAGCCCAAAAGCAATACCAAATTGCTAATGCTCAGAAATGCCTCAGCACCGCCATGAAGCCAATCCACATTTGCTAACTCTTCTCCGTAGCGGCTTAAGGCGATAGCAGCGGCAACAATTGTGATCGCAACAAATAAAAGGGTTAAGCCAAAGCCCCAAAGGGCAAGCACTGGAAACCTGCCACTTCGTTTTGCCCACCAAAGGAAAAGAAGGTATGGAAAGAGTGAAAGGGCAAATAAAGGGGCGGCAGGATCGTTCATCGCAGCCGCGCCAGAGGTGATCGAGCCAGCCACCAGGCAGCTGCAGCGAGGCAACAATTACCCAGCAGGGTTAAACCGGCTTGAAGCGTTACGAGCCAATGCAATTCCATGCTGTTGTCGAAAAGGTGCCAGGTGCAGGCGCAAAGGGCACTAACTAAAGCTGGCAACATTGCTAAGGCGAGCCAGCGCCATTCAGGTTCTTGGCGTTGCTCACCCCAAACCACCACAGCGGCAATAGCAAGCAGCCATTCCAATACAGAGCTGAGATGTATCACCCAGGTATGAAAGGAAAGAATGTGCATTGTTTGTTTTATTAAAGCCAATCTAGGAATGCCATGGCTCACACTGGCAGGCGCTTAAGCGATCGCCATGGTTTCTACCTCAAAAAAGCTGCTGATCTGCGGTTACTACGGCGAACACAACCTTGGCGACGACGCTTTATTGCAAGCCTTGCTAGCAGAGCTTCCAGCTGGATGCAGCGTTGTGGTTACCGCTGCCGATGAGGCTCAGGTTCGCAAACGCTTTGGTGTACAAACTTGTAACCGGCGCAGTTTTGTTAACACTTTTAAAGGTTTAATTCGCTGCAATTTTTTGATTTTTGGTGGCGGCAGTTTGCTGCAAGACAGCACAAGTTTTAAAAGCTTGTTGTTTTATAGCGCCTTGATTATTGCCGCAAGGTTGCAAGGCAAATCCATACTGCTTTGGGGGCAAGGTCTTGGCCCCCTCCGGCGCTGGTACAGCCGCTTGTTGGTGCGATTGCTTCTAGCCAATGTGCAATCTGCAAGTTGGCGTGATCCAGATTCCGCTGCTCTGGCGAAAGAGTTGGGAAGAAATCCCACCCCTTCCGATCCGGTGGGGGCTGATCCGGTGTGGGGGCTAGCAAGGGGGCATTGGCGCGGCAAGGGCGGTGCAATCGTGCTTGCCTGGCGACCAACCCCTTTGTTGCAGGCTCCTCAATGGCGAACATTGCTATGGGCTGTTTCGTTGCTAGCGCAACAAAGTGAAAGGCAAGTGTTGTGGTTGCCGTTTCATGCAAATCAAGATCGCGGCATGCTGCTTGATTTGTATCAAAAAGGGTTTATGCCTGAAGCGCTTTGGCAGTGCTCAAGAGAATTGAATTTGGAGCGGCCTGAAGAAGCAATGGCAGAAGCGTCTTTATCGGGATTGGTAATTGCGATGCGTCTGCACGCCTTAATTCTTGCAGCATTAACTGGTGCCCCCTGTGCCGCTTTGAGCTACGACCCCAAGGTTTCAGCTGCAGCAGCAGGACTCTCTTGCCAATGCCTCGATTTAGTCCTGCTTCAAAATGATCCAGAACAAATTAAAGATATTTGGATTAACCAGTTAGATAAACCTTTATCAAGCAACCAGATTGAAAGCCAAATTAATAGCTCTAAAAAACATCACCGAGGCCTCGCTTTAGAGCTTGGCCAAATTAACTCCAAGCTCTTTAGCAAAGGCACCTAAACCTTTCTTCTGAACAGTGCGTAGTGCCCTGGTGGAAAGGCGGATTTTGATCCAGCGATTGCCTTCAGCCCACCACAACCTGCGGTATTGCAGGTTTACCTGCTGCAGCTTTTTGGTGCGCACGTGGGAGTGACTAACGGACATGCCGTTGTTGGCCCGTTGACCTGTTAGCTGGCACACCCGAGACATTTAATCGATTCCCAATCTGGATTAGCTATTTACTTTAGCAAAATAGCTGCCCATACCTCAGAGCCCCCTTTCCATCAGTTGTCCCATCAGATCGCAGCTGCGTTGCTGAAAGCCAGCCAATTGATTTGGTTCAAGGCCACCAACCGCGAGCCTCGCCATTTCATAGAGATGGCGGCTTAGCTGTTGTGCAAGCTCAAGGCTTGGGGAGTTGGCCCCAGGGCTGGTGGTGATCACTGCTCCGGCTGAGAGTTTTAAAAGGCCATCCACCAGTCTGTGGCGTCTATTAACAAGCAGCACATGGTGATCGGGTAAGCCGGGTAAGCGTTGCTCCATCAAGGCGCCCATGTCATTTAGACGGCGCATCTGCTCTGGCAGCAAAATCAAAGCTGCAGGGGCATTGTCACCCTTGAGGCTCTGCACCTGAATGGTTATTTTTTCGTTTTCTAAAGATTGCTTAAAAAGGTCGCGCAACTTTTCACTTGCTTCTTTGCCATCGGCATCAGCAAGGCTTGGTTCTTGCTCCTGGAGGCTGGCATCAAGCTCTGAATCAACCCGTTGGAATTTCAATTCGCTATGGCGCATCTCCAGCCAGGGGATGAATTGAGCATCGATTAGAGAATCGGCAAGCAGCACTTCTGTTCCTTGCCCTTGCCATAGAGCTAGAGCCCCAGCTTGAGCCGCTTCATCGTTGCAATAAAGGATTCGATCTTTGCAAGCTGCTTCAGTGCGGGAGCGATAACCAGAAAGTGTGGTGAATGATTTTTGGCCAAAGGCGATCGGATCTGGATCTGCTGGCTCGCCCGATTCTGACTCAACAATATTGCTTGAACTTGATTTTAAAGTAGTTCCAAATAAGATAATTTCAGCAATTTGTTCGGCAAATTTATCATCTTCCATGGCACCAATTTTAATAAAAGGTGCAATAGATTCCCAGATTTCGGCATATCTATTTGGGTTACTGCGTTTTAAATCTTTTAAACGATCTCCCACTTTTTTAGCTACAAAGCCACCAATGGATCTAACTTTTCGATCGGTTTGTAACGCAGACCTACTCACATTGAGGGGGATATCTGGGGAATCAAGCACGCCCCTTAGGGGGAGAAGATAACGAGGCACCACCTCTTTAATTGAATCGCTTACAAAAACTTGATTGCAGTAGAGGCGAATTTCACCTTTATCCCAATCGCCTCTACCAGCCATTTGCGGGAAATATAAAATACCCTGCAAGTTATAGGGATAATCTGTATTCAAATGAACCCAAAGCAAAGGGTCGCCTTGAAAGGGGTATAGATAGCGGTATAGATTTAAATAATCCTCATCACTTAAATCTCTTGGGCTCTGTCTCCATGGTGCTTCTCGCTTATTGACTGTCTCGCCGTCTAACTGAACAGCAACTGGCATAAAGTCGCAGTATGTAGTTATTAGATTGCGAATTCTTGCCGGTTCAATATATTCGAGTTCTTCATCTTGAAGATGTAAAATTATGTCGGTACCAGCTTCGCTGCGATCTCCTGCTTGAAGGCTGAAATTTGGCGATCCATCGCAACTCCAGCGCACAGCTTCGGAGCCTTCCTTTGCACTTAGGCTGAGCAGCTCAACCTGCTTTGCCACCATAAAACTTGAATAAAAACCAAGACCAAAGTGGCCAATTATTGCATCACTTTCCCTTTTATATTTTTCAAGGAATTCTTCAGCACTTGAAAATGCAACTTGATTTATGTAGCGTTTTACTTCATCGGCATTCATGCCGATGCCATTATCGCTAATGGTGAGGGTTTTAGCTTCGCGGTTAATTCGGATTTGTATGCAACCTTCAGGGCCTTCGCTGCAATCCCCCGCCATTGCGGCCATTCGTCTTTTACTAATTGCATCCGTGCCGTTGCTAACTAATTCCCTCAGAAAAACTTCGTGGCCACTGTAAACAGCTTTTTTGATAATTGGAAATATATTTTCTGTATGTATCTGTATCTGGCCGTTTTCTTCAAGCACCGTCATGGGTGGAACTTATAAAAGCTCTTGAACCATAGGCAGTTGTTGCTCCCTAGCTCAAGGGGCTTTGAGGGTGGGTTCTCCGAACCGATTTAATTGCGTTGTTGCAACTCGGGCCTTTCTTCCTGCAAAATCGCTCCCTCCACCGGACACACCTGTAAGCAAATGCCGCAGTCGATGCAGGTTTGAAAATCGATCCAATAGAACCCAGTTCCTTTTTTATTTGCCCCTTGGCCGGGATGGATACAAGCCACAGGACAAGCGTCAACGCAATCTGCAATGCCCTCGCACACGTTGCTAATAATCGTGTGGGCCATAGAAAGGAACTCAATCCCTAGATTTTACGGATTAGGAGAGCCAATCGAGCAACTTGAGCCCCCGCGAACTTGCAAGCTTTTCTGCGTCTTCTTTGCTTTCACAGGGTTGGGGCCACAGTTCCGCCTGTTCGCCGCGACTGTGGCACTGTTGCAATAGATCGAGAGCAGGATTTAAGAGGGCTGAATTTTGAAAAGCTACCAACCAGCAATGCTTATTTGAATCTGGGGAATGACCGCTGGCGGATCCCAGTAATTGCCTCAAATCTCCAACTGCAAAACTAAAACCCACCCCTGTAGCGCCACTAGTTGATGGACTAAAACGATTAACTAAGTTGTTGTATCGGCCTCCGTTTGCTACTGCCACAGGCGCATGGGGGCCCTGGCACACAAGTTGCATTACCAAGCCGTCGTAAAGAGCAAATTGGGGTTGAAAGCTTGGATCAAGTTGCAAACGAATCCCATTAGCCACAGCTATCGGCGCTAAGGCCGCTAACAATTGCTCTAGTTGTTTTAAAAGAGGATCTTCCCCTAGTAACTCGCTGAGCTGTTTCAGCACCTGCGCTGGTGCCCCTCTCAATTTAATAACCCGCTCAAGCAGCAATAACTGATCTGGTGGCAGGGGTAATTGCTTTAAATCATGATGGTTCCCTTGGCAAAGGGCCCGGCGACAACTTTGTTGCATCGATTTCTCCACCTTCGCTAGCACTAACTCAAGTAAGCCTTGATGGCCGATTAGTAGGCAGGGGGCGTGGTGCGGGGCCAGGGGCAGATGGCCAGCAGCATCTATTAGCAGCCTGAGTAGTTCTGCATCACCGGCCGGGCTAGCACTACCCATAAGCTCCACACCGCTCTGGAGTTGCTCATTAATCCTGGGATTTTCCCCCTCTGTGCGTTCGGCAAGAAAAATTGAGCCGCTGTAGTGCAAGCGCAAAGGTCTTTGGAAACTGCCAAGGCGGGTACAGGCGGCTCGGGCGATGCTGGCGGTCATCTCTGGCCGTAGGCCCAAGGGCTCATCCGCCACCACCTGCAGCACTTGCTCTGAACAAATTGCACCACCGGCCTCGAGGGTGTCTAGTCGCTCGATACTGGGGGGTGTTATTTCGCTGTAGCCCCAAAGTTGATACACCTGGGCAAGGCGTTCGCAGATCCATCGATTTGCCCCCACATCCTGGGGCAAAAGATCCCGGGCGCCACTGGCGGGTTGTAAGGCCATGGGGCTTGTTCAACTTTGGCCAAATCTATGGAGCAACAAGCCCTTCAGCTTGCAATTGGTGGAAAACTGGCGCCATAGATCTCGCCGGGCATCGGTTCACAACTTTTAAGCCCTTCCACTAGCGGTTGCAAAAGTGCTGGGCTGCAGGCCAATACCCTGCCGTTATTTAGATTTAAAGGGGTGCTGTTGTAGTCGCAAACTACGCCTCCTGCTGCCAATATCAAGGCTGCACCTGCCGCTAGATCCCAAGGTTGCAGGCCCCGTTCCCAGTAACCATCAAGGCGTCCGGCTGCCACAAACGCCAGATCTAATGAAGCGGCGCCACCACGACGCACACCATGGCAGCGGTGAGAGAAATAACAAAACTCCGTGTAATTGTTGTTTTGCACCTCAAAACGGTCGTAGGCAAAGCCTGTAACCAGAAGTGCATTGGCTAATTGATCACAACCAGAAACCTTCAACTGTTCACCATTGCAGTAAGCGCCTAGGCCGATTCCGCCCCAGTAAGACTGTTGCAAAGCAGGGGCCTCGATTGCCCCCAGATGAGGTTGGCCGTTTTTGAGCAACCCCACGGAACAGGCAAATAAAGGAAATCCGTGGGCGTAGTTAGTGGTGCCATCAAGGGGATCAACACACCACTGCAAGGCACCAGCCGGACCTTGCCTACCAGCTTCCTCCGCCAATACACCAATTTCGGGTGTGTGCTGCTGGAGCACCTCCAGAACTGCTGCCTCAGCGGCGAGATCAGCTTCGGTTACTAAATCTCCAGGCCTTCCTTTACAGCGCACCTGCTCAAGTTTGCCCCAATGTTTTTTTAGGGCCAAGGCACCAGCACTAGCTGCGGCTTGTGCAATTTCAAGCAGCTGTTGATCGGTTTGTATTGCCACGTTTCAGTGCTCCTCAAGGGGAATTGCTTTACGCACCCTGCCACGGGCAAATACCTGGCCGAATTGCAACATATAAACCTCATCTTCGCTTTGAGTTTCAGCCACCACAGCACCGCATACTTTGGCAACACAAAGCAATGCGTAGCCCTTTTCTTTAAGGGAACGCGATAAGCCAAGGGCTTCAGGCTGCTCCACGTTCCCCTCCAATACCTTTACGGCGCAGGCGGTGCAAACACCATTGCGGCAACTAAAAGGCAATGGTGTTCCTAGGGCTTCAAAAGCTTGCAATACATAGGCACCTTCAGGAAGATCAGCGCTATGGGTTTTACCCCGTTGGCGGTCGTAAACCGTAACTCGATGAAACGCTGCCATAGGAATAATTGGGTGAACTGCTAGGTTGCCAGCTGCGCAGGATTGCACTGCCGGGGAGAGGTGGCCGAGTGGTCGATGGCGCAGCACTGGAAATGCTGTATAGGGGAAACTCTATCGAGGGTTCGAATCCCTCCCTCTCCGTTTCAAAATCTTGCTCTTTGGGTAATCCTTAAAGAACTCACAAAGAAGCGCGGTCAAGATTGAGAAAGTGAATTTGGGCTAACTATGGGTTTTGCGAGCAAACGCGCCGTTTCTGTTGTATTTGGGCTGGCTGTAGGGTTCACCGCGGTTGTTACGCCACTTGAGGCCTTAAGCGAATCAGTGAGAATCAGCGGCTCCAGCACCGTGGCGCCAATAACAGAGTTAGCAGTTAAAGAATTTCTAGTTACCAGAGCAGGGAAAAAGGCTAAATTTGAGCCAATAGTAATAAATGGAACTGGGGCAGGCTTTAGAGATTTTTGCAGTGGTAAAACTAGTATAAGTAATGCATCACGCCCTATAAATAACAAAGAGCTCAAGGCATGTTCAGAGGCAAAGATTAGTTTTTATGAGTTGCCCATTGGCTTTGATGCTCTAACAGTTGTTGTTAATTCAGCAAATACCTGGGCTAAAGACATCTCTTTAGTTGAATTAAAAAGATTATGGTCTCGCGATGCTCAAGGTAAAGTAGAGCGCTGGAATCAAGTAAATTTAGATTGGCCTGCGAAACCCATAAATCTTTTTGGACCTGGCAAGGATTCCGGAACATTTGAATATTTTAATAAGGCTATAACTGGCGATTCGGAGAATTCAAGATCTGATTATGGCAGCAGTGAGAATGATAATATAATTGCAAAAAATATTATTGCAGATCCAAACGCCATGGGTTATTTTGGCTTCTCCTACTTCAAAGCAAATCAATCTAAATTGCGCGCGCTTGCAATTGAAGGCCCTAGGGGCAATGTAATTCCATCGATGAAGAATGTTCAAAACGAATCATATCAACCACTTTCAAGGCCAATGTTTATTTATGTAAATAGTAGGCAGCTTGGCTCGGATGCTAATTTGAGAAACTTTGTTAACTTTTTCCTGAATAATGCAGACGGCTTGGTTAAGAAAGAGGGATCAATTCCTCTTTCCAGGTCACAGTATTTAATTGTTGAAAATAAATTATTACGCAATGTGCTTGGCAGTTCCTTTGCCGGAGATATTCCCGTTGGAACAAGGCTTGGTGAATTGCTGAATAGAAGTATAGATGGAATTAAAAGACCTGATTTTCGGAATTAATCGATAAGTTGGATTAGTTGGCACAAAAAAAGCCTCCCATTTGGGAGGCTTTTGAGATAATTTAGCTTAACTATTAGCCAAAGCGGCCGCTCACATATTCTTGAGTGGATTGTTGCTTTGGATTATTGAATATATTTGCAGTTTCATCAAATTCAACCAGATAACCCACCTTGCCACTGCCTCCTTCAACTGCCACAGCATTATAGAAAGCTGTCATATCTGATACGCGTACGGCTTGTTGCATATTATGTGTAACAATCACAATTGTAAATTCTTTTTTTAACTCGTGCATTGTTTCTTCCACTTTTAAGGTGGAGATTGGATCAAGGGCTGAACAGGGCTCATCCATCAAAATAACATCTGGCTGGGTTGCAATTGTGCGAGCGATGCAAAGGCGCTGCTGCTGGCCACCAGATAGAGAATAACCACTCTCTTGAAGTTTATCTTTGCATTCATCCCATACAGCTGCTCTGCGCAGGGAGCGTTCAACTAATTCGTCCATGTCCCCTGTGTAACCGTTAATTCGGGCGCCGAAAGCTATGTTTTCATAAATACTTTTTGGAAATGGGTTTGGCCTTTGAAAAACCATTCCAATACGCCTGCGCACCTCAACTGGATCAACTTTGGGCTCATATAAATCCTGGCCTTCGTAGATAATTCTTCCCTTCAAACTGAAGCTAGGAATTAAGTCGTTCATTCGATTAAAACAGCGCAGCACTGTGCTTTTACCGCAGCCGGATGGACCGATAAAGGCGGTTACCTTACCCCTGGGCACTTCAAGAAAAACACTCTTTACTGCTTCAAATGATCCATAGCTAATCGTTACGTTGTCGCAGGTAATTGCCACCTGGTCATTTGGTACGTCGGTGATGTGAGTGGTGAATGACATTTGAGTGGAAAATAGTGAGTGTTTTAAAAGTTTGACAGCGGCTTGTTAACGCTGGGCAAAGCCAGAGATCCAACGAGCAAATATGTTCATTCCCAAAATCATTACCACCAAAACAAATGAAGCAGCCCAGGCCAGGGTGATCTGAGCCTCGTAGGGCATAATTGCAAAATTGAATATCAATACAGACATTGTTGCTAAGGGTTTAAAGATCCCCTCTGGCCAAAAAGGTGAAAACAGAGCAGTGAAGATCAATGGAGCTGTTTCACCTGCTGATCTCGCAATTGCAAGAACCACCCCTGTGGCTATTGGTGCCACTGCTGCAGGCAACACCACTTTCATAGTGGTTACGAAAGTTGAGGCACCTACACCTAAAGCACCCCAACGCAACTCTTGAGGTACAAGTTTCAATCCCTCATCTGTTGTTTTAATAATAGTTGGTAACATCAATACAGCTAAGGCGAGCCCGCCCGCTACTGCTGAATAACTATTACCAAATAATACTCTTGTGGAAACAACTAATCCGTATATAAATACACCAGCAATAATCGAAGGAACTCCCGCTAATACATTTGTGCCAAACCTTACAAATTCTGCAAATTTATTTCCCTGGGAGAATTCTGCAAGGTAGATACCACCTCCAACACCCACGGGAACAGCAAAAACACACGATATGAGCGTAACCACAAGGGTACCAATCAAAGCATTACCTATGCCACCGCCATCTAAACCTGGGGGAGGAGGTAATTCAAAAAATATTGAGGGAGATAAAACTGTAATTCCTTTAATAAGCACATAAGCAATCACAAATATCAGCGGTAGAACTGCAATTGTGGCAAAGGTAGCGGCCACAGCAGTCATGGCAGCATTTGCACGATTACGAAGTAATCCAGGCTTGCGGTGCAGGGATGTGGTGCTGAAGTTTGGGGAGGAGAATGTCATGATTTTAATTAGTTAGAAGATTTAATTCAATCATATTTAAGGCTGAGACGCTTAACGATCCATTGCGCCAACACATTCACAATAAATGTAATAATCATCAACACTAATGCGGCATACATCAAGGCAGATACTTGAATGCCATCCGCCTCACCAAATTGATTTGCTAGTAGAGCTGCAATTGTGTTGCCGGGTGCGAACCAGGAAAGGTTAAATGAAGTTGAATTGCCAATGATCATTGTTACTGCCATTGTTTCACCCATCGCTCTACCGAGAGCGAGCATTATGCCGCCGATTATTCCAGAAATGGCTGCTGGCAAAATAACTTGAAAAATAGATGTCCAGCGAGTTGCGCCAATTCCGTAGGCAGCTTGGCGCAGATCAGGGGGTACTTGATTTAAACAATCCCTGGAAATAGCAGTGATGATCGGTAAAAGCATCACTACTAAAATCAACACGGCGGGCATAAATCCTGGGCCGTTAGCCGGTGTACTGAAGATTGGAATAAAGCCAAGTTTATTGTGAATTACGTTTAAAACTGGCCTAATCGTGGGCTCTAGCACAAAAATTGCCCACAATCCCAAAACAACAGATGGAATTGCAGCAAGCAATTCAACCATATTTGAAATAATAGTTCTATATTTTTGATGAATAAAATTTTCAGTTAAAAATATTGCTGTGCCAACCCCTAAAGGAACCGCAAGTAGCAAAGCGAGCACTGAAGTTAATATCGTTCCATAAATTGCAGTGAATGCTCCGAATTTTTCTTCAACTGGATTCCAAGTGGTGCTAGTAATAAAATTAAGGCCAAACAAGTGAATTGCTTCGCGGGCTTCCCAAAAAACAACTAGAAAAATAGCTAATAAAACAATCCCTACTAGAGCAGCGAGCGCAGTAACCAGAGAACGAAAGCCGTTGTCAACTAACTTGTCACTTGCTGGCCTGTGGCGAAGCGTGTAGAGCAGGTCTCTGCGGGTTGCTTCCATAATTCAAAGTAGGGAACTTTTACAATGATGCTGATGAATCATTAAAAAGGGGCGGGAATCCGCCCCAAAATAATCAAGTTAAACTAGATCACTTACCAATCTGTTTAACTGCAGCTTTGGCTTTCGCCAAAATTCCGCCTTCAAGGGGCACATAACCCAAATCGTCTGCAAGCTTTTGAGCATTTGGGCTCAATGCATAATTAAGAGCTTTTTGAATATCGTCTGCTTTTTCGCCGTTACCTGTTTTGTAGGCAAGAATCCAAGTGAGAGTAACAATTGGATAGCTCTTAACACCTGCTGGATTTGGATCTTCCCCGGCGTTCATCGCATCAAGCTTGATGTTGTCTAAACCGGCAGCTCCAGAAAGAGCTGTTGGTTTTACAAACTTGCCAGCTTTATTTTGAATGGCGGCAGCTTTGATAACTCCGCGTACATAAGACTGATTTAAGTAACCGATTGAACCTGGTGTCTGCTGGATAACACCGGAAACGCCTTCGTTACCCTTGCCGCCAATACCAACTGGCCACTGAACACTCTTGCCTTCGCCAACCTTGCTCTTCCACTCAGGTGAAAAGTTTGAAAGGCTATTTGTGAATGCAATGTGGTACCTGAACCGTCTGAACGGTGGGCTACAGAAATAGGTCCTGGAGCGCACTTCAGTTGCTTCCAATCATTAATTGTGCCAAGGAAAATATCTACAACTTGCTTCTGGGTGAGCTTCAGATCACAACCAGGCTTGTTGTAAGCAACGGCGATGGAGCCTCCAACCATTGGAATTTGAACTACACCGCGATCAACCTTGGCAGCTTCAGCCGCCTTGATGGGCTCGTCTGTTGCACCGAAATCAACGGTTCCAGCAACAAACTGACGAACGCCCGCGCCTGAGCCGACACTTTGATAATTAACTTGACCACCACCCTTTGTGTTTGCGAAATCCGCAAACCAGCGCTGATAAATCGGAGCTGGGAAGGTTGCGCCGGCACCACTGATGGTGGTTTGAGCAATTAGAGGCAGGAGAGTTGCAGTGCTAAGGGCCGCAATGGCACTAACAGCAATGGCTTTCTTGGCGACGGGCATGGAACCAAAATTTGTTCTTTTCAATTTTTAAGTGCAATTTCTTAAGACTGGATTATGTCATTAGGGGCTGACTCAACTGCGATGGCCCGTTAGCGTGAAAACATTCGCTCAGGTCCATGGGGAGGATCGTTGGCATCGACCTCGGCACCACCAACTCGGTGCTCTCAGTATTGGAGGGAGGTCGTCCTGTTGTAGTAGCAAATGCTGAAGGGATGAGAACCACTCCTTCTGTGGTGGGTTTCAACCGTGAAAGGGAGCTGCTGGTGGGACAGGCCGCTCGCCGCCAATTGGTGCTGAATCCGCGCAACAGTTTCAGCAATTTGAAGCGCTTAATTGGTCGTTTGTGGGATGAACTAGACGATGCCAGCCAGGCTGTTGCTTACACCGTAAGAGCCAACGATCAAGGGCAAGTACGGGTGGTTTGCCCAGGTATGGAGCGGGAATTTGCCCCTGAGGAATTGGTGGCTTGTTTGCTGCGCAAATTGGTAGACGATGCCAGCAGCTATCTGGGGGAAACGGTTGAGGCAGCCGTTATTACTGTGCCTGCATATTTTGATGATGCCCAACGCCAGGCCACAAGAGATGCCGGCCGCCTGGCGGGATTAAACGTTGAGCGGATTTTGAACGAACCCACCGCAGCGGCCCTTGCCTACGGCTTTGATCGCAGCCGTTCCCAAACGGTTTTGGTATTTGATCTTGGCGGCGGCACCTTTGACGTATCTGTATTGCGGATTGCAAATGGTGTGTTTGATGTGAAATCAACGAGTGGCGACACTCAATTGGGTGGTAACGACTTTGATCAACGCATTGTTGATTGGTTAGCTGATGCTTTCTACAAAACCAACCAGATTGATTTACGGCGGGATCGCCAAGCTCTTCAACGCCTTTTAGAGGTGTCTGAAAAAGCTAAACAAGAACTTTCTGGTACTCAGCAAACCCAGATTTCGCTCCCCTTTATTGCTACTTCCGCCGATGGCCCCTTGCATTTAGAAATCAATTTAGATAGACCCACCTTTGAATCGCTTTGCACCGACCTGCTTGATCGCTTGTTGAAGCCTGTGCAAGAGGCGCTGCAAGACGCGGGGTTAGCACCTGAAGATATCAACGAAGTTGTGCTTGTAGGTGGAGGTAGCCGGATGCCGATGGTGCAACAACTAGTGCGTACTTTGATTCCAAAAGAACCGAGTCAGAATGTGAATCCAGATGAGGTGGTGGCGATTGGCGCTGCTGTGCAGGCCGGAATCCTCACTGGTGAACTCCGAGATTTGATGCTCAATGATGTAACTCCGCTTTCGGTGGGTCTTGAAACCATCGGAGGCGTAATGAAGGTGATCATCCCCCGAAATACCCCTATTCCGGTTAGGCGCTCTGATGTTTTTAGCACTTCAGAAATAAATCAATCCTCCGTTGATATTCATGTTTTGCAGGGGGAGCGCCAAATGGGAAGCGATAACAAATCACTCGGACGTTTTCGTCTTGCCGGCATACCCCCAGCCCCAAGGGGAGTGCCCCAGGTGCAGGTTGCTTTCGATGTTGATGCCAATGGAATCCTGCAGGTTTCCGCCACCGATCGCACCACCGGCAGGCGTCAAAGCGTCACGGTGCAGGGCAGCTCAAACCTCAGCCAGCAAGAAATTGATCTACTTCTTGCCGAAGCGGCCAGTAAAGCTATTGATGATCGCCGTCGCCGTTTGGAGGTGGATCGTCGTAATCGAGCTGAAACCCTGATCGCCCAAGCGGAACGCCGCTTACGGGATGCTTCCCTAGAACTTGGCCCTTACGGAGCTGAGCGGCAACAACGCAGCGTTGAGGGTGCTCTGCGCGATTTAAGGGAGGGTGTTGATCAGCTCGATGAGCGTGAGTTGGATCTATTAATGAGTTCATTGGAAGAGGCTTTATATGGCCTCAATCGGCGCCTTAGCTCGGAACGTCGTGAGGCGGAACCTGCCGGGCCATTCCAGGGCATTCGCAGCACTTTGGGTTCCCTTAAAGATGAATTATTTGCAGACGACGATTGGGATGATTGGGATCGAGGTGGCAAGCGCCCTGATGATCCCTGGGGGCGCTATTGAGGCCGGTGATGGTTGCTCCAAACCCGCAAGACCACTGGGCTGCTTTAGGTGTAGAGCCCGGCGCTAATCAGCAGGCGCTAAAGCAGGCTTTTCGCCGCTTAGCTCGCCGTTGGCACCCTGATCTAAATGCAAACGACCCAATTGCGGAGGAGCGTTTTAAACGCATAAACGAGGCCTACGCGGTATTAACTGACCCCCGCCGCCGTCAGGCCTGGGAAACGTCTGAGCCCAGCGAAGAAGAAGATCGGTTTGCCGCCGGATTTCCAGAATTTGATGAGTACTTAGCTGCTTTATTTGGTAAAAAATATGCACCGGAGCCAGCTGCTTGGCCCGCTACAACCCCGCCACCTCCCCCTGCCCCCGTTCAGGTTCAGGGGGATTTCGAAAGCATCGTGAAACTTTCGCCCAATCAGGCCCTAGAGGGCAGCACGGTGCAGGTTTCCTTGCCCGATGGCTTAACGCTTGAAGTGCAAACCCCCCCTGAGGCGGGCGATGGCTGGCGTTTAAGGCTGGAAGGGGTTGCTCCAGGTGGCGGCGATCACTTTTTGTTGTTGCAGGTTCGCACTGCCGATGATCTCCGAATTGATGGTTTGAGGGTGCTTTATCGCTTAGATCTGCCGGCACCTCAAGGTGCTTTAGGGGTGCAGGCGGTGGTTCCCACCCTTGAGGGGCCAGTGCGGCTGAGGGTGCCACCTGGCACTTCCAGTGGGCAACTGCTGCGTTTGCGGGGCCGTGGCCTAGAGCGCCACGGCCGTAGTGGCGATCAGATCGTTGAGGTGAGGTTGGTGGTGCCTGAAATTTGTAGTGATGCAGAAGTTGCCTTATATCGGCGCTTGGCGGAATTGCTGGAAGAATGACTGTTCTGCGTGGGGGATAAGTTGAGCGAACGAGTTCATGTGCTGCTGTTTGATGCCGGCAGCGATGCAGAAGGGATCCATTCCCTTGAATTGAATGGCCGCACTGTTGTGTTGCTTTTTGCCAATCAAGACGATGCTGAACGCTATGCAGGCCTGCTGGAAGCCCAGGATTTCCCATGCGCCAGCGTTGAGATGCTTCTAAGGGAAGAGGTGGAAATTTTTTGCAGCCAGGCCGGATATGAAGCCCGCTTCGTGCCATCAGGTTTTATGCCGCAATCTGCTGAAGATCGCTTGCTGTTAGCTCCACCTGAGCAAAATCTTTCCACCGACAGCTGGAAAGAACAGCTCGAAACAACATCAGAAGAGGCAGACCTTGAGGCGTTTCGCCGCTCTTTGGAGGGTTTGTTGTGAATGTTGATCGCGGTTATTTGTTAACGGAACAGATAAATAGGGCCAGTGAAAATCTTGATCAACTGAGCTCGCTGCAGTTGGCACAACTATTTGCGAACGAAGATAAATTGCCGCAACAGGCGGTTGAAGCGGCGGTGCCAGAGCTTGCTGCAGCAATTGAGGCAATCGGTGCACGTCTAGCAAATGGGGGGCGTCTTTTTTACCTAGGGGCAGGCACATCAGGGCGATTGGGGGTTTTGGATGCTGCTGAGTGCCCGCCAACTTTTTGTAGTGATCCAGAAATGGTTCAAGGGCTATTAGCTGGTGGTGCTCCAGCGTTACTGCGCAGTTCCGAAGGTTTGGAGGATTTGTTTGATGCGGGGAGGGCAGATTTGCAAAAATCAGATTTCAGTGCGGATGATGCCCTGGTGGGTATCGCTGCTGGTGGCACCACTCCATATGTGCATGGGGGCTTGAGTTATGCCATGGAGCTTGATGCTCTAGCGGTGGCATTGGCTTGCGTTCCCACCAGCCAGGTGGAAATGCCTTGTCATATCGATATCCGATTGCTCACCGGCCCTGAATTGCTCACTGGTTCCACACGGCTTAAGGCGGGTACCGCCACCAAGATGGCCCTCAACATCATTTCAACCGGCGTGATGGTGCGCCTTGGCAAGGTTTATGGCAACAGCATGGTGGATGTAGCTGTTACCAACACCAAGCTGGAAGATCGCGCCCTGCGTATTCTTTCAAGCCTTGCGGGGCTAAACCGCGAGCAAGGTTTGCTTTTGCTAAAGCAGGGGGGCGGATCGGTAAAGGTTGCTCTTTTGATGAGTGTAGCCCAGTTGCCAGCAACTTCAGCAATAGCACTACTAGAAAAAGCCCAGGGCAATTTGAGGCTCGCTTTAGAGGTAAACGGCTTTCAGTTGCACGGCCCCCAGTAGCTACTTGTGAATAGATCAAGTCGTTTGCGAGTTTCAGCCGGCACATGATCCTTGTTTGTCATTAGGGCAAAGGCCAAGGCGCTGTGGGCTTCGCTGCTTGGCCGCTCCTGATCTACGAGTGCCGCTGCAGCCTGCACCACCTTTTGGGCAAGGCTGGCATTGGCCTTCAAATTGGCGATCACCATCTCAACCGTTACTGAGTCGTGGTTTGGATGCCAGCAGTCGTAATCAGTAACCATTGCAAGGGTGGTGTAAGCGATCTCAGCTTCTCGAGCTAATCGTGCTTCTGTGTGGTTTGTCATTCCGATCACATCACAGCCCAAGGAGCGATAAAAATTTGATTCGGCTTTAGTTGAAAAGGCCGGACCCTCCATGCAGAGATAGGTGCCACCTTTGTGTAATTTTCGATCTGCTGGCAACACCTCTTCGATGGCCTGGCAGAGCAGCTTTGACAAAACCGCACAAAAGGGTTCCGCCAGTGATACGTGGGCTACTGCCCCTGCCCCAAAAAAACTGCAGGGTCGTTGATGGGTGCGATCTAGAAATTGATCCGGCACCACAAAATCCAGAGGTTTCACTGCCTCCTGCAATGAGCCCACAGCGGAACAGGAAAGTATCCAGCGCACTCCTAAAGAACGCATTGCCCAGATATTGGCTCGGTAGGGAACTTCTGTTGGCAAAAAACTGTGGTGGCGGCCATGGCGAGCCAGAAAAACCACAGGTGCAGCTCCCAGGCGGCCTTTTAGTAGTAGGTCGGAGGGTGCGCCAAAGGGGGTTTCGATCTGTAGTTCTTCCACATCACTCAAGCCCTCCATCCCATAGAGACCACTGCCGCCAAGCACACCAATTAAGGCATCAGACAGTTGGGGTTGATTTGGATTCGCAGGGGCCATCTCGATGTGCCAAGGTTCACCCATTCCACATGGGAACCACTCCAATGACCAAGGCTTTGATGGAAACAGATGCAGGCCAACTTGAGATCGAGTTGTTCGACGCCGATGCACCGCAAACCGTGGCTAATTTCGTCAAGTTGGTAAATGACGGTTACTACGACGGCCTTGCCTTCCACCGGGTTATTGATGGTTTTATGGCCCAGGGGGGTTGCCCCAACAGCAGAGAAGGGGCAAAAGGGGTAGCTGGCACCGGTGGCCCTGGCTACACAATTAACTGCGAGATCAACAGCAAAAAACATCAAGCTGGCAGTCTTTCAATGGCCCACGCTGGAAAGAACACCGGCGGGAGCCAGTTCTTCCTTTGCCATGGAGCCCAGCCTCACCTTGATGGTGTGCATACAGTTTTTGGTGTTACTGGAAATCTTGACGTAGTTCTCGCCATTAAAAATGGTGCACGCATCAATAAGGTAACCATCCAATAAACAACTGAAATTCAACCCATTAGATGGCCGAGTTTTTCGGCCTTAGTGTTCAAATAAGCAGCGTTATGTTCCCCTGGATTTATCACCAGGGGGCAGCGTTCCACCACTTCAAGCCCGTAGCCGCCAAGGCCTGCAATTTTTCGAGGGTTATTGGTGATTAGCCGCAGGCGATGCACCCCTAAATCAAAAAGGATTTGAGCGCCAACTCCGTAATTGCGTAAATCTGCCGCAAAACCAAGTTTCTCATTTGCTTCAACGGTGTCTAAGCCTCCATCTTGAAGGGAGTATGCCTTCAGTTTGTTTATTAAGCCGATACCGCGCCCTTCTTGGCGTAGATAAACCACCACACCACAAGCTTCTGCTTCGATCATGCGTAAGGCGGCTTCCAGTTGGGGCCTGCAGTCGCAACGTAAAGAGCCAAATGCATCGCCGGTGAGGCATTCCGAATGAACCCGAACCAATACAGGTTTATTGCTGGCTTTTGGATTCCCTTTAACAATTGCAAGATGATCTTGTCCATCGAGACTATTGCGATAACCAATGGCTTCAAAATGGCCAAATTGGCTGGGTAAGTTTGCTGCTGCTTCGCGCACCACGAAGCGTTCATTGCTAAGCCGATAACTTATTAAATCTGCAATCGTGATTAGGCATAGTTGATGTTGTTGAGCATATTTATGTAAATCTTCCAACCGTGCCATTGAACCATTGGCATTTTGAATTTCGCAAATAACCCCAGCGGGATAAAGACCCGCAAGGCGTGCCAAATCGATCGCTGCTTCTGTATGGCCAGCGCGTTTCAACACCCCTCCGGCTTTAGCCCGCAGCGGAAACACATGGCCTGGCCTTCTTAAGTCTTGGGGGCGGCTATGGGGATTGAGGGCAACTTGAATTGTGCGGGCGCGATCCTCAGCAGAAATACCAGTGCTTACTCCCTGCTCTGGGCCAGCATCGATGCTCACAGTGAAGGCGGTTTGATTCGAATCTGTGTTGTTGTCCACCATCAGTGGCAACTCGAGTTCATCGAGCCTTGAGCCTTCCATTGCAATACAAATCAAGCCCCGGGCTTCTGTGGCCATGAAATTGATTTGTTGCGGCGTAGCAAATTGAGCAGCACAGATCAAATCCCCTTCGTTTTCACGATTCTCATCGTCTACCACCACCACGCAGGCCCCTTCCCGGATCGCCTGGAGTGCTTTTTCGATCGTATCGAATTGAATTTCAAGGCTTTTGGCAGTTGAGCTAACCATGGGCCGTAAACGCTGTTATTCCTTATAGAGCTTCTATCAGATCTATCGATCCCTACAGTTTGCGCTCCTTGAGTGGTTCGATGGCTGGCACTAGCAATTCCCCTCGGCGGGTGGCAGTGATTGGAGCATCTGGTTATGGCGGGTTGCAAACCTTGCGATTGCTGCAAGATCACCCTGAATTTCAGGTGTCTTTTCTTGGCGGAGAGCGCAGCGCAGGGAAACGTTGGAGTGATATGTGCCCTTTTTTACCATTAGCTGAAAATTTGTTAGTTCAAAACCCTGAACCAAAGGAAATTGCAGCTGCAGCTGATTTTGCGGTGCTAAGCCTCCCAAACGGTCTCGCCAGTGCCCTAGTGCCTGAGTTACTTGATTTAGGGGTAAAAGTGGTGGATTTATCCGCCGATTACAGATTTCCAAGCCTGGCTCAATGGGCAACTACCTACAGCGCTGAAGCAAAGGAATGCAATCGCCAAGATCAGAAGCTTTGCTCAGAAGCTGTTTACGGCTTGGTGGAATGGGCGATGGAGAGCCTGCCCCTTGCCCGGTTGGTTGGGGCACCTGGCTGTTTCCCAACCGCAAGTTTGTTAGCGCTGATGCCTTTATTGCAACAGGGATTAATTGAAGGGGAGGGCATTGTTATCGATGCAAAAACCGGCACTTCAGGTGGGGGTCGAGCCCCAAAAGAAAATCTATTGTTTGCGGAAGCAGGGGAAGCAGTTGCCCCCTATGGAGTGGTAGGCCATCGCCACACAGCGGAGATTGAATTGTTAGCTAGCCGGGCAGCCGGTAGAACTATTCAGCTGCAATTCACTCCCCATTTAATTCCCATGGTTAGGGGGCTTTTGGCAACGGTTTACGGCCGCTTGCGCGATCCAGGTTTAACGGCCGAAGACCTCACTACATTGTTTCAAGTAACCTATAAAAATCATCCCTGCGTTGAGATTTTACCAGTGGGAATTTATCCATCAACAAAATGGGTAAGGAATACAAATAAGGCTCTTATTTCGGTGGCAGTTGATAAACGCACAAGCCAAGTAATTGTTATGTGTGTAATTGATAATATGATAAAGGGGCAGGCAGGTCAAGCGATTCAATGCTTAAATGTGATGACTGGATTGGCCCCAGAAGTGGGTTTGCCGATGCTCCCTTTCTACCCATAATTTTGAGCTAGATGCCTTGCTTTGGCAAGAACAATTGGAGGCAGAATCAAATGCTCTTGCTGATGTATTTTTGCACTTAAGGATTCATGATCATCTGCTTTTGTAATTAATACTTCCGCCTGAGCCAGGATGGGCCCTGCATCAACAACTAATACCACTTCGTGGACACTGCAACCGGTTTTAACCACCCCAGCCAATAATGCATCGGCAATTGCCGCACCCCCTTTAAAAGCCGGAAGTAAGCTGGGGTGAATATTCAGTAAGCTCCCTTTAGGGAAGGCATTTATTAATTCTGATGTGATAATTCGCATCCAGCCTGCCAACACAACCAAATCAATATTTTCTTTTTTTAGTGTATTTGTAATGGCCGCATCATGGAGCTCGCGACTATCAAAATCTCTATGATTGATAAGGATCCAGGGAATTCCCAGGCGCTCAGCTCTTGCCTTGGCGCCGCAGCCTGGGTTGTTAACGATTAACAAACAAACTGTTGCTACTAATACATCTTTTCTGCGGCAGTAATTCACCAAAGCCTCAAAATTGCTGCCCGATCCGGATGCGAGCACGGCAATTCTTTGCTTTTTGCAGCTAAGCTCAGAAGAGTTAACACTAGAACTTTGGGGCATCTAAGTACACTCGATGTAAATGGCATTTAAGCGATGGACGGACCCCATTATTTTCTTAATCTAAAGGAGGCTAGTAGCCAACGTTTTGAAGTTGAGCTCAGATTCATTCCTCAAATGCAGCGTCTCAAGCTTCAGCTTCCAGTATGGACGCCTGGATCATATTTAGAACGTGCCTACAGTCGCCATTTAGAAGGTATTACTGCGCTTCAGGGCTCAACCCCCCTTAAGCTAAAACGATTTAGCAGTGATGCTTGGCTGCTTGAGGTGCAACCTCAGATCAGTGTAATTGTTAAATACACGCTTTTAGCTGTTACCGAAAGCGTGAGAACAAATTGGCTAGATCATAACCACGGCTTTCTTACTGCAGCCGCATGGGCTTTAGAGGTGGAGGGGCAGCGCTGGCTCAGCCATAGGGTGAGCTTGGATCTGCCAAATGATTGGCAGGTTGCGACATCTCTCACTAAATGCGCTGCTAATACTTTTAGTGCTACAAATTTTGATCAGTTTCTCGATTCCCCCCTGGCTCTGGGGCATTTTTCAGAGCTTGTTTTTGAGGTGGGCGGCGTACCCCATCGCTGGGTGTGGCAGGGCTTGACTCAAGCAGCTCCCATTGATCAGTGGCGCTGGCAATTGCCTATTCTTTGCCGCAGCGTGTGTAAATTGCTCGGAGTTGAGAAACCGCCAACAAATAGTTATCTATTCTTGATACGATTCTGCGATCAGGGTTACGGAGGCTTAGAACATACTGATAACACCGCTTTAATATTTAGCAGGAACGACTTAAAAACCTCTGAAGGGCAGCGACGCCTATTGCAGTTGGTAGCCCACGAGTATTTGCATCAATGGAATATAAAACGCATCAGGCCGCAGGAATTAAGGCCCTACAACTATTCAGATGAAACCATCTTTCCAACACTTTGGTTTGCGGAAGGTGTTACCAGTTACTACGATTCAATTTTAGTGCTCAGGGCTGGGCTTTGTTCCGAGCTTGATTATTTAAAAGATTTAGCTAAAGAGATAAGTCGATATCGGCTAACGCCAGGCAAGAGGATCCAAAGCCTTGAGCAAAGTAGTGAAGAGGCCTGGGTTAAGCTGTATCGCCGCGATTCTCATAGTGATAATCAGCAGATCAGCTATTACCTTAAAGGCCAACTGGTGGCGTTGATGTTGGATTTACATCTGCTTGCTATCGGGTCATCGTTGCAGGCACTCTTGAGGGAAATGTGGAAAATTTATGGAATACAAGAGAGGGGATATACTCAGCAAGATTTAATTAATATTTCTGCTACATTTGATTCTAGTTTATTCACTCTGCTGCCAGCCTGGCTTGAGGAAACCACTGATTTGGGCTTGGAAGAGCAACTGAAATCTGTGGGTATTAATCTTTTGGCTGATAATAATACGCAGGCATATAGTGGAATAAATTTAGCTTCATGCGGCGCCGAGCTACGTATCAATATGGTAGATCGCAACAGCCCAGCAGAGAGTGCCTGCCTATATGCAGGTGACGAAATTCTTGCAATAGACAATGTGCGTTGTAAAACGATAGATTATTTTGAAAAAAATCTAAATGTTGATCAAATTCATACTTTAATCGTATCCCATGACGGCCTTGTGCAAAAGCGGGAACTTATTCCCCAGATGCCCCAACCAAAGGCTTGGAGCCTCACAATTGATGAAAATGTGGTGGCTGAGATAATTAATCGACGCCAGCTTTGGTTGCATGGCTAGATTTTTAGTTACCTACAAAAGGAATCTCTCTGCACTAATCCTCTGTTTTTGTTTCCTGCTTTTTAGTGGCGTTCTAATATATTTTATGCGCCAACAAAAAGCTATTCTAAATCAACTAAAGCAGCCTATTAATATTGTTGAGCAAACCACAAAAACTCCAAAGCCCCCATCACAGTTGCGATGGAAATCCCCTCTAATTACAAATTGCCACTCCGCTGATCTCAGGCTAAGGGCACATTTATTGTCTATGCCATTAAGGATTAAGCAGATCGAGGCACATCCCACAAATTTTGGTTTGCGTCTAAGAAAAGATCTTTATTCCCAAAGGCTGAATCCAAATCCAACAGTGATTGTGCTTCATGAAACAGTATACGATTTGGATTCAGCTGTGAATACGTTATTAACTCCACATCCCAGTGATGTTGATCAAGTTAGTTATCACACTCTTGTTGGTAGATCGGGAGATATTGTTCAGTTGGTTGATCCTTCCTTCAGGGCTTATGGGGCTGGACATTCTGCTTTTAACGGCCGATGGGTATTCTCAAACAGAAATTTAAGCGGCTCTTTAAATAATTTTGCATTACATGTAAGCCTCGAAACACCGCGGGATGGAAGCCATAATTTAGATGTTCATAGTGGTTACAGCCCAAGCCAATACGATGCCCTCGCCAGGGTTCTAGCGGATTGGATGGTGCGTTACAAAATTCCGGCAACTTCTATTACCACCCATCGTTACGTAGATCTTGGTGGTGCGAGGGCAGATCCAAGGAGCTTTGCTTGGAGTGAATTACAAAAAAGACTCACAGCATTGCAATTAGTGTGTAATTAAACTAATTACTCAAATTAAATCAAGTAAAATTAAATAATAGAACTGGGGCTAGGCTCTCTTGAGCTATAAACTAAACCGTGGAGTGCCGGATCTTGCATATATTTAAGAATGCGAGTTGGATAATCAAGCTTTCCATTGTGAAGATATGCAAGTGTTGCCATTAGATGTGCATCTCTGTAGCTGGTGCTTGCATTTAAATTTGCTTTTGTTGTGCCTTTTAGGGCTTTTATTAGACGCTGCATTTTCCCCGCCAGAATAGATACATTACGTTCCGGATTGAGAAGCTCCTGCTGTGCCCATGCCATTTGGCTAGGGCTTGGTTGTTTTGGAAGCAACCCTTGGTGAATCAATTCTTCAATTCCGAGTTGAGCCACTCCGTGAGTTTGGAAAAGGCCTGATTGCATTGCTAATGCTGAATCTTCACCAGGTTTTGCATGCTGCATTTCGTCGTAGAGGATTGCAGTTAGAAGCATTGGATTTAAGTTCCGATTTTTTGCTTCTTGTTTTATGAGAGGCATCAGTGCTTCCAACCGAGTAATGGTGTGGCTCCGCAAAGGGATCCAATGATCTAGGCCCGCTGTAAATAGTTGAGCTAGAGGCGTTTGGGGGCCGTGCACACCAAATCTGCGTTGCAATTGCTGCAATTCAGCTGCACTGAAATCAGCAGGATCTGTCCGTGCCGTTTCGCTGATCAATGGAAGTGGTAAAGGTGTACTAGATGCTAAATCTGGCTGATGAGTTGATCCAACTACAAAAAAATTTAAAGCCAAGCCAATACCAGCTAGAGCAGTGGCTCTCAAGCATTCTGTAGGTGGCAGAGCTGCTTTTTGGATCTTTTAAGTGCCTGTGCACTTATGTTAAGCCATTTTTTTTATGGGCTCTATTCAGAGGTGCCAGTAGTTCAAATGCTTAAGCCCTTGCCATCTCATAACCCCTTCTCCTCCAAAGCTGCATAACCTGAGGTGCAGATCTTTTTGGGCATCAGATGGGTACTACGAGCGGAGCTGGCTCCCTTCCTGATCTTGATATCACAGATGTAGCTGGGCAGTGGCAGCGGTTTTGTTCTTTGCTTTGGAACAACGAAGCCCTCGGCATGTGGCTAGATGTAAGCCGGATGCAACTTAATAAAAAGCAGTTAGATCAGCTTGAGCAGCCCTTTACCAAGGCGTTTGAGGCGATGAATGCCTTAGAGGCAGGTGCAATTGCAAATAAGGATGAAAATCGCCAGGTGGGTCATTACTGGTTGCGTAATGCAGCTCTAGCGCCCAATGCTGAAACAACTACCCACATTAATTCTGAAATTGAGCGCATGCAGCGCTTTGGCGCTGAATTGCTAGAAGGAAAGATAAAAGCTCCTAATGGCAGCTGTTTTACCAATGTGCTCTGGATTGGTATCGGTGGCTCCGCACTGGGGCCTGTATTGATGATTCGAGCCCTTCAGGAGCATGGCAAGGGCTTGCCATTCCATTTCTTGGATAACGTTGATCCTGATGGAATGAGCCGCTTGTTTAATGCAATCGGCGAGGAGCTTCAAACAACTCTGGTGGTAGTGGTAAGCAAATCAGGCGGCACACCAGAACCGCATATCGGTATGGTGCAAGCCCGCCACCGTTTGGAAATGCATGGTTGCAACTGGAGTGGCCAGGCTGTGGCAATCACCATGGATAGCAGCAAGTTAGATCAAGAGGCAGTTGATCAAAAATGGTTAAACCGTTTTGACATGTTTGATTGGGTTGGCGGACGCACATCAATTACCAGTGCAGTTGGCATTTTGCCTGCAATTTTGGCTGGTATCGATAGCAGTGCTTTTCTTGCAGGTGCAGCCGAAATGGATGCTTTAACAAGAATTCCAATTCTGCTTCAAAACCCTGCTGCACTTATGGCTGCCAGTTGGTACGTGGCAGGCGAAGGCAAAGGAAAACGCGACATGGTTGTGCTCCCCTATCGCGATCGCTTGGAGGTATTTAGTAGGTATCTGCAGCAATTAGTAATGGAATCTATTGGCAAACGCCTTGATCGCCAAGGTGAGGTGGTGCATCAGGGCATTGCTGTTTATGGCAATAAGGGTTCCACTGATCAACACGCCTATGTGCAGCAGTTGCGAGACGGAATTGATAATTTCTTTGCCACTTTTATTGAAGTATTAGAAGATCCAACTGATATTCCCATGCTTGAGGATTCTTTACCTGGTGATTTTTTAGATGGATTTCTACAAGGAACTAGAGCTGCACTTTCAGAGGGTGGCAGGCAAAGCATAACAATCACCCTTGAAAAATTTAACCCCAAGAATCTTGGTGTTTTAGTTGCACTATTTGAAAGTGCAGTGGGTCTTTATGGAGAGTTGGTTGATATAAATGCCTACCATCAACCGGGTGTGGAGGCCGGCAAAAAAGCAGCCGCTGAAATCCTTTCTCTGCAAAAACAAGTTGAATCCTTAATGCGGGATGGCACTGAAAGATCTATAGAGCAAATTGCTCTTGAATTATCAAATGCAAATGCAAGTGAGGCTATTTTCTTTATTCTGCGGCACCTTTGTGGTAACTCTCGTGGTTTAACAGCGATTGGCAACTGGTCTGAACCGGAGAGTCTTCGTTTTCAAAAAAATTAAAACAACTATGAAGCGCTCTGTTCAGGCCTATATCGATGAAATTCCAACTTGGCAAGATGGCTCTTCAATGGGCAATGCCCCACTTTCAGCTATGCAGTGGCTGGTGTGGAGCCTTGCTACAGCAGGGAAGTTTTTTGAAGGTTTAATTGTATTTATGGGTGGCATTGCTCTTCCTTTAGTATCTGATCAGTTTTCAATTGATCAAACAGGTAAGGGATTAATAACAGCTGCAACATTAGCTGGAATACTCTTAGGCGCTTTGTTGTTAGGCGGTTTGGCTGATCGCTTTGGCCGCAAGCCTGTTTTTATTGGTGAGATGCTGTTGTTGTTGGTTGGTTTACTTGGCGCTGCTTTTAGTTCTAGCAGCGAAGCGCTTATTTTTTGGTTGTTTGTTATGGGCTTAGCCCTTGGGGCTGATTACCCAACAGCCCATCTGGTTATTTCAGAAAGTATCCCTGCTTCAATAAGAGGGCGGCTGGTTTTAGGTGCCTTTAGCTTTCAAGCGCTCGGTGCAGTAATTGGTACTGCAATTAGTGCGGTATTGCTCAGTGCAAAACCCGAACTAAGTACATGGAGAATATTTTATTTATTGCCAGTTATTCCTGTTGCCCTAGTGGCTTGGGGAAGGTTGTTTTTACCTGAGAGCAGCCACTGGTTGCTTAGTAAAGGGCATCTCACTAAAGCTGAAAAACATTTGCGTAAACTTTTAAATAGACAGGATATTGAATTATTAAAAATAGAAATTGCTGAGGAAGGTTCTCTAAAATATTCTTCTACTAATTGGGGCGGTTTGTTTCAAGGTAAACAGTTGCGTTCCACTATCCTTGCCTCGTTACCTTGGTTCCTTCAGGACATATCAACTTATGGCATTGGAATTTTCACACCAATCATAATTGCTTCTGCTTTTGGCGCTCAGGCACAGGAACACAATCTTGCTGCAATTATTCATAATGATTTAATTGGAGCAAAAGGTACGGCGTTAGTAGATGTGGGCTTTTTAATTGGCATTGGTTTTGCAATTTGGCTTTCGGATAAACTTGGTAGAATTCCTCTGCAGATTGCAGGATTTATTGGTTGTTCTATCGGTTTAATACTCGCTGCATTTGGAAGCAACCCAGATTCTTATAATTTTATTTTAATAGTATTTGGCTTCTTTTTGTTCCAATTCATGACAAACCTTGGCCCAAATTCTCAAACTTACTTAATTGCAGGTGAAGTATTTCCAACAAAAGTAAGAGGGATTGGAGCAGGTTTTGCCGCTGCTTGTGGAAAAGTTGGTGCTGTTATTACAGCGTTCTTCTTTCCAGCCGTATTAAATAATATTGGGGCTGAGCGTTTATTGCCACTGCTAGCTTTGGTTTCTTTAGTGGGCGCATTGGTTACCTGGTTATATCGAGTGGAAACAAAGGGGATTAATCTTGAAACTATTTAAGTGTAAATTAATAGACCTTTTGAATTTTACTTTTTGATCTTATTTCTTAGATTGGCACATCTGCAAGTTTTGTGAGCATTTGAACCTTATCTGGATAATCTTTTACCCCAAGGCCTGGCGCTGGCAGCACAAATACTTCGCAGCCTGCACTCAAAGCTGCAATTGCTCCCGCCGGTGAATCCTCAAAAGCCCAGCAATTGGAAGCTGGTATGCCTAGTTGGCGGGCAGCTTCTAGAAAGAGATCTGGAGCTGGTTTACCTTTTTTTATTGATGCATCATCGCCATGTACCCGCACAGTAATTTGCTCTAACCAGGGATGTGGTTTTGTTTTAATTGCTACAGCCTCACGGCCGCTGCTGGTAGCTATTGCCATTGGAATATTTTTTTGCTGGCAACAAGCCACAAGATCTGATGCACCAGCCATTGCTTTTGCGTGGGCTACCAAGCTTTGAGAAATTGGTTGCTGAATTGCTAATAGTTGAGCCGTTGATATGCCAAGGTTTAATTGTTTTATCACTGCGGTTGCATTATCAATCCGATTTCGCCCCCTTAATTCCATCAAAAGCAATGGGGAAATAGAAGCACCAAAATATTCAATGCTTTCCCGCCAGGCCTGGCTATGTAGCGGTTCAGTATCCAGCAAAAGACCATCAAGATCAAATAGGCAGGCGTTTGGCTGCGCTTGCCTCAAGTTGTGGAACACAGCCATAGAAAAGGCAATTGATGCCATATTGATCGCTGATCTCACTTTCACGGGGCAGCCCTTGTCGGTTAGATAACTGTTTAATCAACAACTCAAGCTTCCCCCTTCAGCGATGACAGACACATCAATTGAATCTGTTCTCAAGGAAAAGCGGCTATTTCAGCCGCCTGAGGCGCTAGCGGAGGCGGCAACGATTGGCAATATGGCCAGCTATCGCAAGCTCGTAGCAGAGGCAGAGGCGCAGCCAGAACAGTTTTGGGGTCGCTTAGCCAACCAAGAGCTTCACTGGTTTAGTCCATTTCAAGAGGTGCTCAACTGGAGCAACCCACCTTTTGCTCGCTGGTTTGAAGGGGGCACCACCAATATTTCCTACAACTGCCTCGATCGCCATCTTCTCGGGCCCAAGGCTGATAAGCGCGCATTGATATGGGAGGGGGAGCCAGGTGACACCCGCATTTTTAGCTATCGCCAACTGCATACGGAGGTTTGCAAGGCTGCAAATGCCCTTAAGGCTCTTGGTATTAAGAAAGGCGATTTGGTTGCCCTTTATATGCCAATGGTGCCTGAGGCTGCCATCTCGATGTTGGCCTGCGCTCGCATTGGTGCGGCTCATTCGGTGGTTTTTGGTGGATTTTCTTCAGAGGCTCTACGAGATCGTATTAATGATGGCGAGGCCAAATTAGTAATTACAGCCGACGGGGGATTTCGCAAAGACAAGGCGGTGGCCCTTAAGCCCGCCGTTGATGCAGCCCTAGCTCAAGGTTGCCCAACTGTTGCAAACGTTTTAGTAGTGCAACGCACCGGTGAAGCAATAACTTTGCAGGCTGGGCGAGATCATTGGTGGCATGAAATTGTTGATATTCAGCAACACCATTGTGAAGCTGAAGAGATGCAAAGCGAAGATCGTTTATTTGTACTTTATACATCAGGTTCCACCGGAAAGCCAAAAGGGGTTGTTCATAGCACCGCTGGATATAACCTTTGGGCACATCTCACATTCCAATGGATTTTTGATCTAAAAGAGGATGATATTCACTGGTGCACTGCAGACATTGGCTGGATAACGGGCCATAGTTATATTGTTTACGGTCCATTATCAAATGGAGCTACAACATTAATGTATGAGGGCGCACCGAGAGCTTCAAATCCCGGTGCTTTTTGGGAAATCATCCAAAAACATAAGGTGAGTTTGTTCTATACAGCTCCAACAGCAATACGTGCATTTATGAAAAGTGGAAGAGAGGTTCCCGATCAATTTGATATGAGCTCCTTGCGAATTCTTGGCACTGTTGGTGAACCGATAAATCCCGAGGCTTGGATGTGGTACCGCGATGTTATTGGTTCTAACCGCTGCCCGATTATTGATACCTGGTGGCAAACAGAAACCGGCGGTGTAATGATTAGCCCGCTTCCTGCTGCAACACCAACAAAACCTGGTTCAGCCACCTTGCCTTTGCCGGGAATTTCAGCAGCAATCATGAATGGCGAAGCTGAAATTGTGCAACAAAATGAAGGTGGTTATCTTGTAATCTTGCGGCCTTGGCCAGGAATGATGCGCAATCTGCAGGGAGACCCTGAACGTTTCTGTTCTAATTATTGGAGATATCTAAAACCTGCGGATGGTTCATATGTTTATTTTGCTGGTGATGGTGCCCGTCAGGATGAAGATGGTTATTTTTGGGTGATGGGTAGGGTAGATGATGTGATCAATGTTTCTGGTCATCGCTTAGGCAGTATGGAGATTGAATCTGCTCTTGTGAGCCATCCTGCGGTGGCAGAGGCTGCCGTTGTTGGACGTTTTGATGAATTAAAAGGTGAGGCGATTGTCGCCTTTGTTACGCTTCAAACGGGCTGCAGTGGTAGCAAAGAATTAATTGCGGAATTAAGAGCTCATGTAGGTAATGAAATTGGTGCTATCGCTAAGCCAGACGCTATTAATTTTAGTGATTCGTTGCCAAAAACTCGTAGTGGCAAGATCATGCGTCGCATTCTTCGTGCACTGGCATCTGGAGAAGAGATCAGCGGCGACACAAGCACCCTGGAAGACCGTTCAGTTCTTGATCAGTTGCGCAATGATGCTTGAGAATTCCACCACTCGGTGATACTTACTGCTAGTCGATTTAATTCACGCTGGCGTGCACCATCAGTAATGCCGCCAAAAAATTGTTGTCTCAATCCAGCGCTTGCGGGAGTGAGATGATCGCCCGCCAGCTCCAGCTGCTTCACAGAACTATGATCTAAGTTTTTAAGGCAGCTATATAGTATTTGGCTTTGGTCTAATTGATCATCGCGAAATTTTATTATCAATTGCTGTTTTGGGCCGAGAATTTTTGAGATAATCTCCAGGGTTTCTGCGGGTGCCGGACTAAATTCGCTTACTATTCCAAAGCGAGGAGCCAATTCACTGAATAATGGAATTGAACGTTCCGCTGAAAAATTATTAAAACTCATATGCACTTGGCCTTTACATCCCCGCCCTTGATCGGGTGCTAATAGATGTAATTTGCAACCCATGCTATGACCAACCCTCAAGCAAGGTAACTTAATCTCTTGCTTTTGTTGAATTTTGCGAAATGAACGCCATGCCTCCACCGCAAGAAACTGATGATCAAAATTAGGTACAAAAGGCCAGCAATGCACCAGCCAGCCTTGCTTAGTTAATGCTTCTAGAAGCCTGCGATAACTTAATTGTGGTGTAGCGCCGAGGCCACTACCTCCTATAAATTGAAGTAAGGCTTTGGGGTTACTTGGCCTAGATATCCAAATGTCATCAAGTTGTTGCCAAGACATCAGGAACCCAGCTGCTCTAAAATAGTTTTTGAATTTGAAACGTGGCCGCTTGCATCTAGCATTGCATTGAATATCAAGCGAACGATCTGTTCTTTGTCAATTACATAAGTTACCCGTCCGGGAAGTACAAGTAATGAGCGTGGCACCCCAAAAATCTCGCGCAATTTATTTTTCTCATCTACTAACAAAGGGAAAGGCAATTGATGCCTCTCGGCAAAGCGACGATGGCTAGATGCTCCGTCGCCACTAACACCCCACACCTCAGCATTTAGGCCTTGAAATGTTGGATATTGATCGCGAAAAGCACATGCCTCCATCGTGCAACCAGGAGTGTCGTCTTTTGGATAAAAGAACAGCACTAGTGCTTTGGCACCGAGTGTATTTAGAGATCTCTCTACACCGTTTTGATCTTTGAGGCTGAAGGCGGGTACCTTGTCTCCAACTTTTATTGACACAGGACAAACGCACAGGCTTACTGAGAGGATAGGTGGAGCGAATCGCATTCCATGGCCGATATGGAGCTTCCCGCTTGGCAGCAACCCAGTTTGTTAACTGCCTTGGCCATGCCGCCTCCAGTGTTTCTGCCAAAGCAGTTATTGATTATTGATGTTGAAACAACTGGGTTAGAGCCGGATCGTTTCGAGTGCCTTGAAGTGGGAGCAATTCTTTTTTCTGTTCCACACCGCTCGGTGTTAAGCCAGCTTTCCTTTTTGCTCCCGGTAAGCGCTAATCCAGCTGTTGCAGTGAACGGCATTAATCCTTTAGCAACGCAAGAACCCCAACCATGGCAGCAATGTTTGCTTTTACTTGATGCGATGGCCCGCGATGCTCAGCTAGCAGTGGCCCACAACGCCTCATTTGATCGTCGTTGGTTTGGTTGCGGCGCCTTACCTGAGCTTTTCATGCCTTGGTTATGCACTATGGAGGATATTGCTTGGCCTAAATCCCTTGGCCTTCGCCCAAGGCCCTCATTAAGAGATTTGGCTCTTGCCTTTGCGGTTCCTGTCTGGGCTGCTCATCGAGCTCTAACCGATTGCATTTACTTAGCCCAAGTATTTGAACGCTGCGATGATTTAGAAAATATGTTGCTTGAAGCTCTTGAACCGCGACAACTATATCGAGCCCAAGTGAGCTACAGCCAACGCCAACTTGCTAAGGATGCGGGGTTTCGCTGGAACGAACCTGTGCGAGGAGCTTGGACTAGACGCTTAAGTGAAAGACAGTTGAAAACAATGGATCTACCTTTTGAAGCAGAACCCGTTGAAAAAGAGGTTGCTTAAATTCCTAGCTGATTTCTTCTGCGGCATTGCTTTTGATTGAGCAATCAGCAGTGGGATAACTCACGCAGAGCAAGGCATACCCTTTTTCCATTTGAGCATCGTCTAAAAAACTTTGATCTGCTTGATCTACCGCACCGCTGAGTAATTTCCCCGCACAGGTGGAGCAGGCTCCAGCCCTGCAGGAATAGGGGAGATCAACACCTGCGGCATCGGCTGCATCAAGGATGTAACTGTCGTCTGCGCATGAAAAACTTTTGCCGCCATCGATCGTGATTGTGTAGCTAGCCATGATTCAAATATTAGACACCCTTCTTTAGCAGAATTTTCAATTAATTGGCAAAAAAAAACCGGTATTACCGGTAGTTTTTATTATTAATCGGAGCGGCGGGATTTGAACCCACGACCCCCACTACCCCAAAGTGGTGCGCTACCAAGCTGCGCTACGCCCCGAACCCTTAGAAATTACCACAGCAGCAAGATGCTCAGCGTTGTTTTCGCAATTGCTTGAGCAAGCGAAGATTGAGTTCATCCCTCAGTTCCCGTTGATATCCAAATAAACCGCGGCTGCGTGCTAACCCCCTCAGCTCCTGCAGGCTTAATGAGGCCAGCATCAATTCAGGCACCCTTTTCCAGGCCGCAGAAGTGGCGGGTAGGGATGCTTCTGAGTTGTTGTCTTGAAACTGAGCAAGGGCATTGCCCGCTAGCCATTCGGGCACCAACACAAATAAAACAGCTAGTAGGCCATAAAATTCCACCAAACCCTTCGGTAAAGGGTGTAAGGGCTTCCTTTCTGGGAGGGGAGGGGGAGATGTCACACCTGTTCAGTGCGTTGGCAACGGGTTTTACTCAGCAAGTCCTCAATGATCAATTCATCTCCATTAAGTACAACACTCAAACGTTCATTGGCATAGCGTTTTAGAGCAAATGCTTTTTGATCGCGAAATAAGTTTGATTTATAACCTTGGTGGTAAAGCGATGCTTGGTGGTCGTTGTGCTCTAGAAGCAATTCGCTGCTGTCGCCGCAACGATAAATTTGCTTGCTTTCATAATTTTCCCACCATGGAGAAACTCCAGCCTGGAGCGTTAATGGGAACAAAAATATTCCTAGGGCAAGGGGCCCCAGGAATTCCCTCTTAAACAGTGATCGGGCTGTTGTCACCACGCAGCACACAGTGATTCACAGACCAGTCGTAGTTGCTCCACACTATTTCTGGAAGTAGATAGTGGCAGCCTGCAAAGGGGCCAAGCTTGATTTTTGTAGGCTGAGCGGAGCAGTAAGGCCGACTTCCCGGTTTAGCTAAATATTGCTGGTGTTCTGGTTCCGCGGCATAAAAAACTTGATCCAATTTGATTTCAGTAGTGATAGCTGGAAAGCCCTTTTCACTCAGCAACGCTTGATATGAGTTTTTGCTGGCCTTTGCTAAACCATCTAGCTCTTCCGAATGCGTGTAGATCACAGATCGATATTGACTGCCGCGATCGTTTCCCTGGCGATCCCCTTGGGTGGGATCGTGGCATTCCCAAAAAAGCTTCAACAGATCGCTGAAATCGATTACTTCGGGATTCCACACCACTCTCACCACTTCGGCATGGCCAGTGCGTCCACCACAAACAGCGTTGTAACTAGGAGATGGGGCACTCCCTCCGGCGTAACCAACGGCGGTAGAAACCACCCCAGGCAATCGCCAAAACCCTTTCTCGGCTCCCCAGAAGCATCCACAACCAAAGATTGCTTCAGCTTCATTGGGGCCAACTGGAGCATCGATGCTGCTACCAAGAACGAAGTGTTTGTTTGAATCCGCCATTAAGCGTTGCCGCTGCTCTGCACTTTTGGTTCTAAAGCAATGTGATTAAGCAGTGTGGTGGTGAAGGCAAAAACTAAAAACGGCAGCGATAAAACAAGGATCAGTCCCACGGCCACAAGGGCAAAAATTGGACGGCTCGCCCCCATCAAGCTGAGGGCGGTGGCAAGGCTGATGAAGATCAGCCCGATCCAGGCCAGCACCTGGCCGTAGATATCACCGAAGGTAAGGGTGCAGCGCATCCGATAGGTGTGAAGGTTTTCCATTTCGCTGAATTTGCTAGTGCCTCAACTATGGAGAAATTGTGGGCCACAAAGATAAAACTGATTAGTTCTTAAAAAAGTTTGCTTAACCAGCAGCAGCTTCTAGTTCGCTGCTGGCTTTTTCCCTTTCCCATAGCTTGCGATAGGTGCCTTCTTGAGCCAGGAGCTCCCGGTGAGTGCCCTCTTGCACCAAGCGCCCCTCAACGATTACCAAAACTCGATCACAGGCAGCAGCAGCGGATAGTTGGTGGCTGATAAATAAAACGGTGCGATGTAGATCAATGGTTAGCGATTGCAAAATTGCAGCTGCAGTTCGGTTGTCTACGCTTGCAAGGGCATCATCAAGAACTAAAAGTGGAGCATCAACAAGTAGGGCCCTAGCCAGTGAGGTGCGCTGCCTTTGCCCCCCGCTAAGGGTGATACCCCTCTCTCCCACAATTGTTTGATAGCCCTCTGGAAAACTGTCTAGATCAGATTGCAATTGAGCTTGCTGCACCACTTGATTTAACAGAGCTTCAGCTGCATCAGGGGCGCCGTAGCTGAGGTTTTCTCTCAAGGTGGCTGAGAATAAATAGCCCTCTTGGGGCACCATTGCAATTTGTTGGCGTAAATCAGCCAATTTCAATCGCGTTACATCTTGGCCGTTTAACCAAAGTTGAGTTGGCGGCACTTCCAGCATTCGCCCCAAGGCGCGGGCCAATGTTGTTTTGCCACTGCCCACCGGGCCAACAACAGCTACGAGTTCACCGGGTTTAATTCGAAAACTGAGCCCCTCTAGGGAGTTTCTATCTGCTCCTGGATAGCGAACGCATAAATTTCGAGCCTCGATGGCTGCGCCAGCGTTATTGGGCTCCAGATCAATGGCATGGTTTGGATCTTGAATAGAAGCCTCCCTACTGAGCAGATCTTCAACCCGTTCAAGGCTCACCTGCCCGGTTTGAAAGGAGCTCAAGGTGAAGCCCAATAGAGCGGTTGGAAAAACAAGACGCTCGATGTAAAGGATGAGGGCAATTAAGCCGCCCAGGGTGAGGCTGCCCCGCTCTAGTTGGCCACTACCAAGGGCCAGCAGCACCAATAGCGAAAGGGAGCTGATGCCCTCCAGTAAAGGAAAAAGAGTGCTGCGGGTGCGGGCTAGGGCTATGGCGGCATCGCGATAACGACGGCTAAGGACCGCGAAAGCGCCAACTTCGGTTGGTTCCTGTCCGTAGATTTTGATTGCGCTGATCCCTGAGAGATCTTCCTGAATCAGATCGCTTAATTCCGCCAGATTTTGTTGTTGTTCGCGCTGCTGGCTCATCATGCGCCCACCAGAGGCACCAACCACCACAAGCATTAAGGGGTAAAGCACCACAGCGGCCAAGCTGAGACCTGGATCAATAGCAAGCATTGCCGGCAGGGTAAATGCGTAGGCGAGAGCAGTATTTGCAAGGCTTAAAACAGCAAATCCAAGTAGACGCCGCACATTTTCCACATCACTTGTTGATCTGCTGATTACCTCTCCGCTGCCGGCGCTTTGCACCCAGCCAGGTTCTTGCTTGAGTAGATGATCAAAAATTTGTTGCCGCAACAAAACTTCCACCTGCCTGCCTGCGCCGAATACCAGCACCCGCGACCAAAGCCGCACCCCAGCCATCGCACTAGCTAGCAAAGCAATCCAGAGGGCTTGATGCAGGAGATCCCTTAAGGAAAAACCAGGAGTGAGGCTGTTAATTGTTTTTTGAACCAGCAGAGGCAATGCGGTGCCGAGCAGGTTCACCACCAGCAAAGCAAAGGCACCTTTAAGCAGTTGCTTTCTCTGCGGCCGCAAATATCGAGCGATCAAACCTAGTTTCAATGAAGCAAACATCCATTACCGGCTCCAGCGCCCCAAACTACGAAGCAAACTCCACCGATGGCGGTCTTATGGCAGATGAGTCTTCACAATCCCATCCACTCCATGCCATTGATCGCAACATTGTTGACGCTTTGCTAGCGGCAAAGGAACCAAACAGCGAACAATTGCTTAATGCCGCAAGGCTCTTTATCCGTTATGAGGGATTTCCAGGCGAAGCAGATTTAAAATTAGATCTTGAAAAATTGCTGCGTTTTTGGGGCCTTGATCGCATCGAGTTAAACAGTCGTTGCAGGGAGCTTTGGGCTTCTGGTTATCGCCCTGGACAGCCAAACATCGAAGCTGTAAGCCCCGTTGGCAGTGGTTTTGATTCAACCGATAGTGAAAATGACGTTTAAAACACCCCTGTTTAGAGCTTTTCAAGCGAATATTGAGCAGTCCCCATCACCTGGCCCGCGATGCTTTGCATCCGGGTCTTTTTTTTATCTAAATCCAAATGGTTAAGGCTCTACCAGCACTACTTGAGCAGCTTCTTTG
Organism: Synechococcus sp. Cruz CV12-2-Slac-r; assembly: GCF_024346075.1. Classification (GTDB taxonomy): domain Bacteria; phylum Cyanobacteriota; class Cyanobacteriia; order PCC-6307; family Cyanobiaceae; genus Synechococcus_D. Next base: position 472 of record NZ_JAGQEK010000001.1, on the reverse strand, counting down.
TGGAGAGTGCCTTGATCAAACCCAGGCCACTGGCTTGATGCAGGCCTGGTTAAGTGATGGCCTTAGCCCTGCTCAAACCGGTGCGTTTCTTGCGGCATTGCGTTGCCGAAGCCCCCAGGCCGTGGAGCTTGCAGCGATGGCAAAGGTTTTGCGGGCAGCGGCACCACTACCTTGTGCTAGGCCTGCTGGCCCCTTACTCGATAGCTGTGGCACCGGCGGCGATGGTGCCAACAGTTTCAATATTTCCACGGCTGTTGCTTTTACTGCCGCCAGCTGTGGGGTGCGCATGGCAAAGCACGGCAACAGAAGTGCTAGCGGCAAGGTTGGTTCTGCGGATGTGTTGGAAGGGCTTGGAATTTGCCTTGAGGCCCAGCTTGAAAAAGTAGTTGCTGCCCTAGATCAAGCCGGCGTTACTTTTTTGTTTGCCCCTGGATGGCACGGATCCCTTGCAGCACTTGCTCCTCTACGCCGC